>NC_010337.2:527500-827500 GCF_000019165.1 Heliomicrobium modesticaldum Ice1 | reverse complement strand
ATCTGTACGTCCCGGAGACGTTTTATTTGCGATTAGCACATCAGGAAATTCTGAGAACATCATATTAGCCTTGCAAAAAGCTAGAGATATGGGTTGTATTACAATCGGTTTAGCCGGCTTAACAGGCGGCCGGATGGCAGAGCTATGTGATGTACTAATCCGGGTTCCTTCAGTTTTGACTCCTCGTATACAAGAATGTCATATTTTTATCATCCATGTGCTTAGCGAACTGATCGAGCAGTATCTTTACCAGAACAGTAGCAATGAGGGGTAATGATGAAGAAATTTATTCTGATAGACCATTCCATTAGAAAATATGGTGGGCATTACTTTGAATACGCCCTCCATGTGCTTCGAGCTGCTCGGGAACTGGGATATCACCCTATTTTAGCGACTAATCGCAGTTTAGACTTGTCCGAAGAGGAGAAAAAGGAATTAGGGTTTGAAATATACCCCATCTATAAATACGATTTTTGGGGTATTTCCAATGAAATGAAAGATGGGTTTAACCTATTTAAAAAAATCAAAAAAAGCTATAATAAACTATTATTCAAAATAAAGTTTAGGCTCTATTACTCAGATATGGGTATACTTTGGCTCGCGAGAAATAATCCGGAGGAATATCTGTCTGGTCAATCCTATAATCTAAGAACACTCGTCATTAAAGGTTTATTGCTCATGCCCTTGGTTTACTTTTTGGCTTTGGCACGGGGGATAAAAAGATTTATAGAAGCAGCTTATATGATAGTGAAAGGCTCGTGGATTGGGACACTGACTCGTGCCTTCTTTGAGCTTTTGAAATCGCTGGTCCTTCCAATAAACTTTATTAACCGTAATCGAAATCGGTTGTTATCACGTATGCACAAGATTTCGAGAATTAAGGCTTTTGAGCGTGGGACTAGAAAGTTGTGTAGTTACATTGAATTACATTCGGATGATATAGTTTTTATTCCTACATTATCAGAATATGATATGTTAGGAATTGGTGAATTCTTCAAATCTGAACAGAACTCAACAAGGGCAACATGGCACCTACTTTATCGAAGAAACATATTTGTTGGACGGGAAGCGGAATATGAAAATCAAAAAGGAAATGTGCAAAGCTTTAGAAAAATGCTTATTGGTTTTCGTGAACGGACAGGAAATTTAAATATTAAGTTTTATACCGATACAGATAAACTAACCTATCAATATAATGAGCTGCATGCCGTTCCATTTTTGACACTACCCATTCCAGTAAACAATGATTTCTTTAAGACGTTGGATCAATATAAAAGAGACAGGCCGCTTCGAGTCGTTTATGCAGGAGATGCTCGTTCGGAAAAGGGATATCAGTTACTTCCATCCATTGTAAGGAATCTATATCAAAATTACGTTATGTCGGAAAAGATAGAATTTATATTTCAGTCAAACTTTAGTTTTAAGCAATTTGAATATCAGGCGAGTGTTGTTTACGCTAGAGAGCAACTAATGAAATACGAAAAAGGAGTATCTATTATTAAAGAGCCTCTGAAGTCAGAGGAATATAAAGACCTTGTTTTATCCGCAGACGTTGGGTTGGTTCTCTATGATAGAGACAACTATTATGCGAGGAGTTCAGGGGCACTCGTAGAATATCTAACCTGCGGTATCCCCGTTATTGTACCTTCGGGAAGTTGGATGTCAGACCAGATAACCGAGGAAATCTTTAGCTACAATGATTCCCTTAAGCAAAAAATGTGTCTCGTTAAGCAATATCAGATGAGTGACTTAGAATGGAGAAAGGAATATGAGCTGCTTAATGAACTAACACTTGATGTGGAAAACTTATTAGAAGATGAGATTAGAGATACCAAAGATACAACGGATAAGAAAAAAATTCCTAAGACATTTAATAATGAACTAATTGTGTGGGGCAATTCCAGAAAAACGTCCTGTAAAGTAGATCGGGAGGATACAGCAAACTATTTATTTATTTCGTATAGACAGGGAAGCGAGAATAAAAAAGGTTCATACGTACGAGTTATTCTAAGGCAATACGATAATAATTGCATTTTACTAAAAGAGGAGTTTACTTCAGTAGGGAATAGGTCTAAAGGTGACATTTCTACAGTATTTTCTTTAGAAGAAAAAACAGCATTTGTAATTGTTAGCTTATCAAACGCTTTTAGCGAGTATGGATTACTTTTAAGAGATGTTGAATTAGAGTTTTACAATTCAGTTGAAAAAACCTTTCCTATTAGCTCAGTTGGTGTTATTTATGATAGGTTAGAAGATATACCTGAAAGGCTAATTGAAGTTATCGAAAACTATGAGCACTATAAGTCTACAAGTCAAAAGTTCTCTTTAGCATGGAGAGAACTTCATAATCCAAATAAACTAGTTCGCCAATTGATAAACAATAGCAATGTTATTGAAAGGGTGTGAAGATTTGAAGATTGTTGGGGTTTCCGATGTCAGTATTGGATACGGAAGTCCGCAAGTGCCTGCATTTATACAGTCAATTTATAATTATTACGTAAATGTAGGAATCTTAGCAACAGGCTATATTCTTGAACCGGATCAACCTGAATCACCTCCTGTACATGATCACTTTGAAGATCTAGTTATTAATCGAGTATATACCCAATACCATCCGCATACAAGCCAAGGGAGACTAGAATATATTAATAAGGCCGCGCAATTAGTAAACCGTCTACAACCGGATATTCTAATTGTTTTTTGTACGTATTCGTTACCTATTCTATATAAGTTAAAGCGCAAACCTAAATTTACGATATACTACAATTACGAAATGGTGCACTTGTATGGTATATTCGAGCTTGAAATGAATCGTCATTTTGAAGGTATTATAGATTTGGTTGTTTATCCAGAGGAAAATCGTGCGGTTAAAGATATTGAGCATTGTGGATTTAAAAAAATACCCTCTGAGATTCTTTATAACATTGCAATGTCAAAAGATAATTTTAGTATTAGGAATGTTGACGAAAGAAATGGACGTATTCTCTACCAAGGAACTATTGATTTTGTAAAGACTTTTGGTAATTATTATCTTGATAGTCGAATACAAAAAATTAACATTGATTTATATGGTAAGATATCAGGGGACAATAGCGACTTTTTATTTCAGAGTTTAACAGAGTCAACAGGTGCAATACGTTACATGGGATATGTAGATAATAAGAGATTATCTCAAATAAGAAAACACTATTCCTATAGTATAGTATCATGGAACCCAATAAACGAAAGTTATTTATTTGCCTGTCCGAATAAGTTTTTTGAGTCTATTTTTGACGGAGTTCCACCTTTGTCTGCGCCTCATCCTCAATGCAAATCAATTATAACCCAATATGAATGTGGTCTTTTAATGGAAGATTGGAGCCTAAAGTCATTTCTTACTACGTTAATGACAGCTAATAGACTATTGGGTACTACTAAGTACGCAAAAATGGTTGAAAACTGTAAGATTGCTGCTGTAAATGAGCTTAATTGGGATAATCAATTTAAAAAAGTGGAACCGTATTTGATTAAACTTAGGAAAGTGTGATAATTAAATGCAAGCCGTTATCCTGGTTGGTGGGTTAGGCGCTCGTCTAGGTACTCTGACGAAGAAAATGCCGAAACCGATGATGGATATTGGTGGTAAACCCTTTTTGGAGTTAATCATTAATAATTTAAAACGTTTTGGAATAAAAAATATTTTACTCCTTGTGGGGTATAGGTGCCACGACATTATTGATTATTTCCAAGATGGCTCTCGATGGAATGTAATAATACGCTATTCAATTGAACGAGAGCCTGCGGGTACGGGTGGAGCCTTACTTCTGGCAAGTGATAAATTAGAAGATGAATTTTTATTGCTAAATGGAGACACTTTCTTTGACTTTAATATTTTAGACTTACTTGTACGTGTTCCTCATGGAAAATGGGAGTTTAAAGTAGCCTTAACACCTTCGAAATCTTCAGAACGTTATGGAAGTATAATTATTAATAATGAAAATAGAGTGACTTCTTTTGTAGAGAAAAGAACTCATTTAAAAAGTGCGCTTATTAATTCAGGCATATACCATGTACGTAAGTCTATTCTTAAATACATTGACTCTATACCTTGTTCTTTAGAGAATCATGTGTTGCCGAAAATAGTATCCAATGAACAGATGTATGGGTATATCTATAATGGTTATTTTGTTGATATTGGTATTCCCTGCGACTTAGAAAGAGGAAGGATGGATTTGCCCGATAGAAAGCGTCCAGCAGCGTTTCTAGATAGAGATGGAGTTATAAATTATGATAAAGGATACGTTCACAAGAAGGAAGATTTTAATTGGATGCAAGGTGCTATTGAGGCGATTAAGTATTTAAATGATATTGGATATTATGTAATCGTGATTACTAATCAAGCTGGTGTTGCACGCGGTTATTATACTGAAGAACAATTAAATGCGTTCCATTTATGGATTAACGAACAATTGATTGAACAAGGGGGACACATAGACAAATTCTATTATTGTCCTCACCACCCTACTGAAGGGATAGGGCCTTATCGGATTATATGCGATTGTAGAAAGCCAAGTTCAGGTTTGATTATTAAAGCCATGGAGGAATTTAATATCGATAAAAAAACAAGCTTCTTACTAGGAGATAAAGATACGGATATTATTGCGGGAAAAGAAGCACAAATAAATAGCTTTTTATTTACGGGACATAATCTACTTGATGAGATAATCTTAATATTAAATCGATTATAAGATTCCCCTGCAAAAAGTAACCCCAGGAGGGTATAAGCTAGAAGGATAACGAAAACCCGAAAACGAACTACCATAACCAAGCCCTAGCCGGAGCTGTGTGAACGGTAAACTAAAAGGGATGAATTTTGGCCATTAAAAATGGACAAAAAACGGTCACTTTCCTTGGATGTCTGGTACAATGTGCGAGTCGTCAGAACGGGTACCGCCAGCGATTCACGCCTGAGAAAGCAATGCAACAGCAGGCCACCTGATCGCGGCAGAAGAAGACGGCAACTACATCATCCAGTATTACAAGGAGGCCGTCGAAATCCATTGATGGGGTGGAAAATGTACGCACAGATTCATCACCAAAAAGATCAGGGACTGAAGCCTTCCAAGGTGGCCCGTTTCCTCGACGTGAATATCAAGACCCCCCTGTGTTAGGCTAGTTGTCGTAGGACCTAAAGGAGTATAATTATAAAAAGCCTTTAGGGAGGACGTACACATGACTGGCCAACGAGGACATAAATACAGTCCGGAGTTTAAAGAATCCATCGTCCGACGGATGATGCCACCAGAGAACGCCACCGTAGCCGAACTGTCGGAAGAGACCGGTGTCACTGAGGTGACTTTATACAAATGGAGACGAGAAGCACGGATTAACGGAAACGCAACACCCGGGGATGGGCGTGAATCAGAGCAATGGAGTTCGGAAGACAAGTTCCTTATTGTCATGGAAACCTACGCCATGAACGAGAATGACCTCAGTGAGTATTGCCGCAAAAAGGGACTGTATCCGGAACAAATCGAAGCTTGGCGGAAAACCTGTCTTCATGCCAACGCTCGCCAGACAGCGGAAAGCAAGGAATTAAAGACCGAGCTTCGGGAAGAGAAAAAACGCAGTAAAAGCCTAGAAAGAGACCTGCGTCGGAAGGAAAAAGCCTTGGCAGAAGCGGCAGCTCTTTTGGTGTTGCAAAAAAAGGTCCAAGCGATCTGGGGGGAGCCAGAGGACGAATGATCAGTGCCCAAGATCGCAGAACAGTCGTAGAACTGATCAAAGAAGCGAATATCAATGGAGCCCAAATTTCAAAGGCGTGCAAGGTACTGAGTATTTCTAGAAGGACCTATGAACGGTGGAACAAATCTGGAGATGAAATCGCCGATAGACGACCACTGGCCCAGCGTCCCGTACCGAAGAACAAGCTGACCGAAGAAGAGCGACAAGAGGTTCTCAACACCGTCAATCAAAAGGAATATAGCAGTTTGCCTCCATCGCAAATCGTTCCTGATTTAGCCGATAAAGGTATATATATCGCCTCCGAGTCGACCATTTATCGAATCCTGCGAGAATCGGAACAGCAACACCATCGAGGAAGAAGCAAACGGCCGAGCCCACGTCCACCGGAAACACACATTGCCACAGCCCCCAACCAAGTGTGGTCTTGGGACATTAGTTGGCTTCCCGGCCCTGCCCATGGCATCTATTATCGGCTGTACTTGATTTTAGACATCTTTAGCCGATACATCGTGGGCTGGGAGATTTGGGAGAAGGAAACCGCAGAGTATGCATCTGAACTGGTTAAAAAAGCAGTCATTTCAGAGAAGATTAAAGGACAACCCTTGGTGCTTCATTCCGATAACGGAAGCCCCATGAAGGCATCCTCATTCCTTGTTCTGCTCGAAAAGTTGGGCGTCAGTTCATCCTTCTCAAGGCCTCGTGTCAGTAACGACAACCCGTATTCTGAGTCGTTATTCAGAACCTGCAAGTACCGTCCGGACTACCCGTATAAAGGATTTGGAACCCTACAAGATGCCCGGAAGTGGATGAGTCAGTTTGTCTATTGGTATAACGAAAAGCACCGGCACAGCGGTTTGCAATTTATTAAACCTCGACAACGTCATGAAGGAAGAGCCTTGGAGATTCTGGAGAAACGCCGCAAGGTGTACGAAGAAGCTCGGAACCGTCACCCCGAACGTTGGGCGAGAGGAACCCGAAACTGGGCCTTGAGTGATAAAGTGGCCCTAAATCCAACAAAAGAAGATCACAGGCGGATTCCCGAGGGAGGGGGCCGGTTCTTAAAACGGATGCTAAGCAACCCGGCAGCCGCCGCTTGCGGTCGGAGCGAAGCGAAGAGTCTTGACGAATGTGCTAGACTGAGCAAAGCCGACCAGAGCTAATGTTCCACAGGCGTATGTCCGTCGGTCGGGGTGATTTATTCACAGCACATTTGTCAAGACCGGCGGTTGCATATAGATTAAAGTTTACATAGGTCCATGCGTCAACTATCTTGACAAACACCGTCAACGACCTGTACCAGCGAACATCAGTCATCATCACATCCAACAAGAGCTTCGAAGAGTGGCCTGAAGTCTTTGGCGACAGTGTGATCACCACCGCCATTCTGGACCGGCTCGTCCACTACAGCGAACTTTTCTCTTTATCCGGGGACAGCTACCGGATGACCCATCGCAAGACCTTTTTGACGGCATGACCCCACCCATTGTTCCTAGATTCCCCGAGGCGGGTCTCTATGCTGCTTGCCCATAAGGAATCGTCAGGTTGACCGGGGAACCGGCTTGCCGGCGCGCAGCGGCCTTGACCGGCAGGGTAAAATGAAAACCCGACGGGAACTCAGGGTTCCTTGTTCCTGAGTTCCCGTCGGCGCCAAACGCCAACCCTGCCGAGTCAAGGCTTCCCCAGACAACCGCGCCGAAGACGCAATTTTCTCTCACGGGTATGTTTGGGTACCCATATGCCCAAGGCCGAATTGAATCAACGCGATTCTTGGATATATGGGTACCCAAAAACCACGAATGAAAATGGTTATGATTGGAATTAGGCAATGAAAAACGGCCATGCATGATGGCCAAAAAAAGTCCAAAATTAATGGCCGATTTTTGACCAAAACACTTGACCGATCACACCATTTTATCCCATTTTATATTACAGCAAATTCCAGACAGGCGGCGAGATTACAAAGGAGCCTCTTGAAAAAAGTTTTTTTGCAGGGGAATCATTATAATTAAACCTATGGATTAGTTAGTAATGGTATGGTGGCAGGGATAGGTGCCCTGAAAGAAGGACTTAAATAGAAGAATTGAGTGTTAACGTAAAATACGATGCTATGAATAAAGTTATTTTCGAAAGGAGACTATTGGAAATGATGGCTAAAAATGGGGTAGAAAAATTCGGGGAACATATTCCATGGGAAATTGCTGTTCAACTAGGTATAAAAAATTTCGCAAAGGATGGTGATTGTGTACTCGATATAGGAGCTAATGTCGGCGCTATTTCTATTGCTATGTCTCGATTGGTTGGTGAGAACGGGGTTGTATACGCATTTGAGGCAAACCCGAATCTCGAAGCAACGATTAAAGCCAATTTAGAAATAAATGAAAGTCATAATGTAAAGTTGACAAATAAAGCAGTTTGGCAGAACCTACGCAATCGAAATAGCACCAAGCAAATGAGCGACCTCTTACGGTTAACCGATTTAATGGCGATACCAATTCTCTCTTTAAATGTTTAAATTATCCAGTCGACAGTTGCATTTATCCTACGCAATTTTATGGAAAAAAACACCTTGTTTATACCAGTGCTTCGATAGGCAATCCCACCCTTTCACCCTTGGTCAGCTAGGCAGTAGATAAGCCCCACTCCCAGACCCAACGATATAGATGTAAAGATACCCACCTCGTCGCTTCGCGCATCTCATCAATGAGATATCGAAGCGGCACATCTCGATGACGAGAGGCAGGGAGGTGGTGAAAGAAAAACAATCGCTTAAGATTAAAAGCCAGCACTTGAAATCCGATCATCGCTTTGATCGCCACCGAATCGTGCACGAAGCAGTGGTCCAAGGCGTTGAACGTCTTAAGGTTGCGAAATCCAATATTCTCAATATCCCAACGAGCGGCGGCAATTTGTGCGATCGTCTGGGTATCCGCTTTTTCGGATGAGCATGTGGTTGCTATCCAGCGCTCCACCACATCAGTGACAAAGACTTCTTTGTTTGCTTCGATGACTGTCTTGTTGGTATGACGAATGATTTTTACGATTCGCATGGGCACGCGAACTTGCGGCCATTGTGCCAATCCCTCTTCGTCCCAAGCTTGAACGTAAACGGTATTCCCTTTTCCATCTCTTTCTTCCCAAGTGGAGTCCGGAAGCCGGTTCGCAAAGCAGGCATTTGCCTCTTTCATTATCCGTCGACGTTCTTCTTTCATGCGAACAACTACATGAGCGCCTGCATCCAGAGCGGCATGAATGACGGGTGCTTTGGCAAACAGCGCGTCTAACGTGTATACATCCGTTATTTTTCCATAGGTCTCGGCCATACGTCGGATCAATCGTTGGGCGACGGTGGTTTCTCCTTCATCCTTGTCCACCCCATCCTGAGGTTTTCGCATTTCCCAGTCATAAATCAGGTTCGCGCTACCGCCAACCTGTTGGGCGACTACGACCGCATGATAATAGTCGGTGGTTTTGTCGCGGTGTTCGCGCGTAAGGCATTCGGGACAACGATAGGCCTTGGTGTGGAATAACTCCACGCCATCGATGGCAGTCACTCGCCAACCATTGATGCTTTCCTTCTGCGGGCCGCGTTGCTCCTTATATCGCTGGATCACACAGTTATGCTGCTCTCGTTGCTCTTTTAGATCCCATTTCATCAACGGTGTTTGTCAAGATAGTTGACGCATGGACCTATGTAAACTTTAATCTATATGCAACCGCCGGTCTTGACAAATGTGCTGTGAATAAATCACCCCGACCGACGGACATACGCCTGTGGAACATTAGCTCTGGTCGGCTTTGCTCAGTCTAGCACATTCGTCAAGACTCTTCGCTTCGCTCCGACCGCAAGCGGCGGCTGCCGGGTTGCTTAGCATCCGTTTTAGGAGGCAAACTGCTATATTCCTTTTGATTGACGGTGTTGAGAACCTCTTGTCGCTCTTCTTCGGTCAGCTTGTTCTTCGGTACGGGACGCTGGGCCAGTGGTCGTCTATCGGCGATTTCATCTCCAGATTTGTTCCACCGTTCATAGGTCCTTCTAGAAATACTCAGTACCTTGCACGCCTTTGAAATTCGGGCTCCATTGATATTCGCTTCTTTGATCAGTTCTACGACTGTTCTGCGATCTTGGGCACTGATCATTCGTCCTCTGGCTCCCCCCAGATCGCTTGGACCTTTTTTTGCAACACCAAAAGAGCTGCCGCTTCTGCCAAGGCTTTTTCCTTCCGACGCAGGTCTCTTTCTAGGCTTTTACTGCGTTTTTTCTCTTCCCGAAGCTCGGTCTTTAATTCCTTGCTTTCCGCTGTCTGGCGAGCGTTGGCATGAAGACAGGTTTTCCGCCAAGCTTCGATTTGTTCCGGATACAGTCCCTTTTTGCGGCAATACTCACTGAGGTCATTCTCGTTCATGGCGTAGGTTTCCATGACAATAAGGAACTTGTCTTCCGAACTCCATTGCTCTGATTCACGCCCATCCCCGGGTGTTGCGTTTCCGTTAATCCGTGCTTCTCGTCTCCATTTGTATAAAGTCACCTCAGTGACACCGGTCTCTTCCGACAGTTCGGCTACGGTGGCGTTCTCTGGTGGCATCATCCGTCGGACGATGGATTCTTTAAACTCCGGACTGTATTTATGTCCTCGTTGGCCAGTCATGTGTACGTCCTCCCTAAAGGCTTTTTATAATTATACTCCTTTAGGTCCTACGACAACTAGCCTAACACAGGGGGTCAAGGCTTGTCGCACCGTATCATGTGATGGCAATCGAATGTTTTTGGGAACCAATTGACGGAATACCCCGGTTTTTTGCCAACGGTCCATCTGCTCCATACTTTCCATACAGAAAAAGGCGCCAAAAAAAGCGACGGTAAAAATGGCTGGGGCTTTGATACGGGGTTGTTTGCGACCATCCTTTGCTTGACGGACCATCTGCGAAAAGCCATATACCTTTGAGGCGTACTGCGTAAAATGTTGAATTAGTCGGCCCGCTTTTTTTCCACCAGGTGTTCTACAAAAAATTTTCTGGACTTCTTCGAGTGGCTGTGCTACGCTTTGCACTGAGGATTCCCCCTTTGTTCAGTGTTTTGCTTTGCAACCACTCACTTCGACAAAGGTAACGGGAATCCTTTAAAATTTTCTGGAAATTAATCTAATTACATCCATTTTCCCGTGGGAATTGTCGCGTTTTCATGACAATTCTCCAACAGCGCCTCAGACAGGGGATTAGCAGACTTTTTTATTAAAGATGCGTGGGTTTTGCTTAGTCTCTAGGCCTATAGAATTATTGAAAAAAGGGAGATATATTTTAGAGATTTCATTTGAAGGAGCAGATGACCTTAACGCAGGTTTAAGAGTATTTTCTAATAAAACACAAAAGGAATTTGGAGCCTATTATACAGTTGCATGGCATCTTAAGATTCATTCTTGCTCAGCTATTGCTTTTGATATTGAACAGGAAGAGGAGGTAATTACTGAAATCATTGCTAACGAATCTTCTAAGAAATATGAGCTAAAATTAATAAAAGTATGGAAAGTAGATTTTGTTAACAAGAATAGTTAAGGAGAAGGAAATGGATAAAGAGATATTAAGAAAAACGGTTGAAAACGTTCGGGAGCTTATTGATACTAAAAATTACAGGATCGCTGATACGATATTAGAAGAATTGCTTACAGAGCATCCCCATAATCCCGAGATAAATTATCTATTAGCATACGTAAAACATGTAAGTGGTTTTGATCTACATTTAGCTATAGATTATTATAATCAATCACTAGTATACGGATTTGATGAGTATTGGGTTAGATATCATAGAGCGCAATTATATCATTTGCTAGGTAATACAGAGTCTGCGATTAAAGATTTAGAGATTGCTATTTCTATTAATGAAAATAATGTTGATGCTAAAAATATACTTAATTTAATTAATGGGAATGAATTATTTACAAACAAAGCAAATAATCATAACTGTGAATTTAAAGTATTAGTGAACAGTATTCCAAAGGCAGGCACTAATCTCCTAACTACATGTATAAATAGCATAAAGGCTTTACGGTATTCAGGTTATCATGTAGAACATGAAGAACCGCATCAATTGATAACAATATTTGATTCGTTACGCAAAGGACAGTATGTATCGTCTCACTTGTATCCGACATATACGAATGTGAATATAGTCGAAAAAAATAAATTTAAGACACTGTTAATGGTGCGTGATCCAAGGGATGTTGTAGTATCATGGGTGAATTACGCGACCAAAAAGGAATATGTTAGGTATACTGATTACTTAATTCGTCTAAAAGATGATCACCAACGATTGTTAACTGGGATTTCCGGCGTATCCAGGGATCAGTGTTCGAAAAGATACGGTCAAGAAGATATTGGAACTGTTTTTAGAGAATACCTAAAATGGAATAATTATGAGTACAATTTAATGGTTCGCTATGAAGATTTAATTGGTCCAGAAGGTAACGGATCTAAAGAAAAGCAAATTCAGCAAATTGAGAAGGTTCTACGTCATTTAGGAATAACAATACCAAACGAACAAATCTTAGTCATTTCGAATAAGGTTTTTAACGTTGATAGTCCAACTTTTAGAAAAGGGATAATTGGGGATTGGAAGAATCATTTTTCTGATGAGCATAAAAAGGCGTTTAAAGAAATAGCGGGGGATGTCTTAATAACGCTTGGCTATGAAGAAAATTATGACTGGTAATGGAGGAAAAAAATTGGATAAATACGACATTGTAATTATCGGTGCAGGGATAATTGGCCTAAGCATAGCTTTTGAATTAAAAAAACGAGATTCCTCATTAGCATTGGCGATCCTAGAAAAGGAATCACAAGTAGCGCAACATTCTAGCGGTAGAAATAGTGGTGTACTACACGCTGGATTTTACTATACCGCTGATAGCTTGAAAGCCCGGTTTACTCGTGATGGAAATACTGAAATGACCAATTATTGTCTTGACAGGGGGATTAAGATAAATCGTTGCGGTAAACTCGTAGTTGCAACTTCGGTCGAAGAAATACAAGGGTTAGAAGAATTAAAACGCCGTGCCGATCGTAATGGTGTAAATTTATTATGGGTAGACGAAAGGGAGGCAGCCCAAATTGAACCGAATATTAGAACAGTGGAAAAAGCACTATATTCACCAACAACATCATCTGTTGATCCCATGGAAGTTTGTCAAAAATTAAAAGAGACTTTGATTCAGATGCGAGTAGATATTTTTTTTAATACACCTTACACTGGCTATAAGAATGGATTGGTGATGGCGGGAGAGTTAAAAATTAAAGCCGATTATATTATTAATGCAGCAGGATTATATGCTGATAAAATTGCTCATGATTTTAATTTTGGAAAGAAATATACCATTATACCTTTTAAAGGAGTATATTTAAAGTACACAAAAAATAAAACTGACATTCGAACAAATATATATCCTGTACCAAATTTAGCAAATCCTTTTTTGGGAGTACATTTTACAAAAACAGTAGATGGAAATATAAAAATTGGTCCTACTGCGATACCAGCGTTTTGGAGAGAAAACTATTTAGGTATGCAAAATTTTAATATTGGAGAGTTTCTTTTAGTTGCGGGTTATGAAATGAAGTTATTTATTACGAACTCGTTTAATTTTAGGTCGCTGGCAAGTAATGAAATGAAAAAATACAATAGAAGACATTTTATTCAATTGGCTGAGAAGATGGTTCGTCATTTAGATAAGGATGGTTTTGGCGACTATCTACGACCTGGTATTCGTGCACAACTGCTCAATAAAGAATCTCTGGAATTAGTTCAAGATTTTATTATCGAAGGAGATAATCGTACGTTGCATATTTTAAACGCAGTCTCTCCTGCGTTCACTTGTGCTTTTCCCTTCGCTCGATTTGTTATTGATAAAATGATAGAACTAAAAAGAAACTAAATAATTACGGGGTTAAAAAATTGTGTTTAGGAAAAGGCATGAGAAAATTAGATGACCATAATAAATAAATATACGATTTGGTGAAAAAATTGTCAAGATAATTAAAACAAGGTTACCATCAGAACCCACGCATCTTTAATAAAAAAGTCTGCTAATCCCCTGTCTGAGGCGCTGTTGGAGAATTGTCATGAAAACGCGACAATTCCCACGGGGAAATGGATGTAATTAGATTAATTTCCAGAAAATTTTAAAGGATTCCCGTTACCTTTGTCGAAGTGAGTGGTTGCAAAGCAAAACACTGAACAAAGGGGGAATCCTCAGTGCAAAGCGTAGCACAGCCACTCGAAGAAGTCCAGAAAATTTTTTGTAGAACACCTGGTGGAAAAAAAGCGGGCCGACTAATTCAACATTTTACGCAGTACGCCTCAAAGGTATATGGCTTTTCGCAGATGGTCCGTCAAGCAAAGGATGGTCGCAAACAACCCCATATCAAAGCCCCAGCCATTTTTACCGTCGCTTTTTTTGGCGCCTTTTTCTGTATGGAAAGTATGGAGCAGATGGACCGTTGGCAAAAAACCGGGGTATTCCGTCAATTGGTTCCCAAAAACATTCGATTGCCATCACATGATACGGTGCGACAAGCCTTGATGAAATGGGATCTAAAAGAGCAACGAAAGCAGCATAACTGTGTGATCCAGCGATATAAGGAGCAACGCGGCCCGCAGAAGGAAAGCATCAATGGTTGGCGAGTGACTGCCATCGATGGCGTGGAGTTATTCCACACCAAGGCCTATCGTTGTCCCGAATGCCTTACGCGCGAACACCGCGACAAAACCACCGACTATTATCATGCGGTCGTAGTCGCCCAACAGGTTGGCGGCAACGCGAACCTGATTTATGACTGTTCAGGATGGGGTGGACAAGGATGAAGGAGAAACCACCGTCGCCCAACGATTGATCCGACGTATGGCCGAGACCTATGGAAAAATAACGGATGTATACACGTTAGACGCGCTGTTTGCCAAAGCACCCGTCATTCATGCCGCTCTGGATGCAGGCGCTCATGTAGTTGTTCGCATGAAAGAAGAACGTCGACGGATAATGAAAGAGGCAAATGCCTGCTTTGCGAACCGGCTTCCGGACTCCACTTGGGAAGAAAGAGATGGAAAAGGGAATACCGTTTACGTTCAAGCTTGGGACGAAGAGGGATTGGCACAATGGCCGCAAGTTCGCGTGCCCATGCGAATCGTAAAAATCATTCGTCATACCAACAAGACAGTCATCGAAGCAAACAAAGAAGTCTTTGTCACTGATGTGGTGGAGCGCTGGATAGCAACCACATGCTCATCCGAAAAAGCGGATACCCAGACGATCGCACAAATTGCCGCCGCTCGTTGGGATATTGAGAATATTGGATTTCGCAACCTTAAGACGTTCAACGCCTTGGACCACTGCTTCGTGCACGATTCGGTGGCGATCAAAGCGATGATCGGATTTCAAGTGCTGGCTTTTAATCTTAAGCGATTGTTTTTCTTTCACCACCTCCCTGCCTCTCGTCATCGAGATGTGCCGCTTCGATATCTCATTGATGAGATGCGCGAAGCGACGAGGTGGGTATCTTTACATCTATATCGTTGGGTCTGGGAGTGGGGCTTATCTACTGCCTAGCTGACCAAGGGTGAAAGGGTGGGATTGCCTATCGAAGCACTGGTATAAACAAGGTGTTTTTTTCCATAAAATTGCGTAGGATAAATGCAACTGTCGACTGGATAATTTAAACATTTAAAGAGAGAATTGGTATCGCCATTAAATCGGTTAACCGTAAGAGGTCGCTCATTTGCTTGGTGCTATTTCGATTGCGTAGGTTCTGAATAGATGATGACTTTTTGCAGGAACTATCCCCTACTTATATGGAAATTTAAACAAGTTCAGCGTGGAAAAGCCCTATCGATCCTGAATCTCTTTATGAAGCATTAATCATGGATAGTATATCCTGATAGATACAATACTCACTCGAAGTGTGTAACTGGAGGAACGAGCTATGGCTTCACCAGGTCTATACTTCCTTGAATCAGAAAGCATTGAAATCATTCGTGAAGCTTTCGCCGAATCCCGTAAACCTGTGATGCTCTACTCTATAGGAAAAGATTCTTCCGTAATGCTCCATCTAGCACGGAAGGCCTTTTATCCGGCTAAACCGCCGTTTCCTCTTCTGCATGTAGATACAACTTGGAAATTTGTCGATATGTATGCACACAGATCGCGCATGGTTGCCGAATCGGGAATGGAACTGCTGATTTATGTGAACCAACAGGGCTTGCAAGAGGGGATCAATCCCTTCGAGCATGGTTCTAGCTATTATACGGATGTCATGAAAACACAAGCCCTGCGACAGGTATTAGATGCCCACAACTTCGATGTGGTTTTCGGCGGCGCTCGACGTGATGAGGAGAAATCTCGTGCGAAGGAACGGGTTTTTTCTTTTAGAGCTCCCGGGCATCGTTGGGAGCCCAAGGCTCAGCGTCCTGAACTCTGGAATCTCTACAATACCCACACCCATCCGGGGGAATCGATACGGGTTTTTCCGCTGTCCAACTGGACTGAGTTGGATATTTGGCAGTACATCTACCAAGAAAGCATCCCTATCGTTCCGCTCTACTTTGCCAAAGAACGTCCTGTTGTCGAGCGTGGTGGCATTTGGATCATGGTTGATGATCATCGGTTCCCGTTGAGACCGGATGAAAAGCCAGAGATGCGGATGGTGCGCTTCCGCACATTAGGGTGCTACCCGTTGACGGGCGCCATTGAGAGTACAGCGGCTAATTTGGAGGAGATCATTGCGGAGACATTTAATGCCCGTTCTTCGGAGCGTCAAGGGCGCTTGATCGATTCTGACCAGCCCGGCTCGATGGAGAAAAAGAAGCAGGAGGGCTATTTCTGATGGCGGCCAAACAAGCAAAAGAGATCACCGCTTTTCTGGAGGAGCAGAGCCGCAAAGATACCTTGCGCTTCATTACCTGCGGCAGTGTGGATGATGGAAAATCGACACTGATCGGCCGGTTGCTCTATGAATCCAAAGGTATATTTGATGATCAACTCAAGGCGTTAGAGGGTGATTCCAAACAGTACGGCACTCAGGGCGAAAAGATCGACTTCGCCCTGCTGGTCGATGGCTTGCAGGCCGAGCGTGAGCAGGGAATCACCATCGATGTCGCCTATCGCTTTTTTGCCACTGACCGGCGGCGGTACATCGTGGCCGATACGCCCGGGCATGAGCAGTATACCCGCAACATGGCTACTGGCGCCTCCACGGCCCAATTGGCCGTTATCCTGATCGACGCTCGCAAAGGTGTCCTTACGCAAACCCGTCGCCATAGCCGCATTGCGGCGATGATGGGCATTCGCCATGTGGTGCTGGCGATCAACAAGATGGATCTGGTGGGATTCAACGAGAAGGTGTTCCGTTCCGTCGAGGAGGATTACCGCGCATTTTCGGCTGCTTTTACTTTCAAAACCATTCAGGCCATTCCGTTGTCAGCGCTGGAAGGCGACAACGTCGTTCGTCCGAGTGAACACACGCCCTGGTACACCGGACCCACGTTAATGCATTATCTAGATACGCTGTCTTTCGATCCGGCCTCGGAACGTCAAGCCTTTCGAATGCCGGTGCAGTGGGTCAATCGTCCCCATCTCGATTTCCGGGGTTTTTGCGGTCGTATCGCCGAGGGCGAAGTTCGGCCTGGGGACGCTGTTCGCCTGTTGCCTTCCGGCGTCACCAGCCGGGTGAAGGAAATCATCGTCTGCCCGGGCGGACTGGACCTGGCGCAACGGGGAGACGCCGTCACATTGACCCTGACCGATGAGGTGGATGTCAGCCGGGGCGATGTGATCGCATCAGCGGAGCATCCCCCGGAAGTGGCCGACCAATTCCAGGCGAGACTCATTTGGATGGCCGAGCACCCGATGGTCCCGGGACGGCCTTATCTGCTGAAAATCCATCATAAGGAAGTCACGGCCACCGTCACCCGGATTAAATACCGTGAGGAAATCAACACAGGGGCGCAACTCGCAGCGAATCAGATTGCTTTGAATGAAATTGCGGTGGTGCATCTGTCGACCAGCCAGCCCATCGTCTTCGAGCCCTACGATGTCAACCGAACCTTGGGTGGCTTCATCCTGATCGACAAGCTCACTTTCGAGACCGTTGCCGCCGGTATGATCACTTTCGCCTTACGACGCTCTTCCAATATTCACTGGCATGCCATGGAGATCGACAAGCAAGCCCGTGCCGAACTGAAGCATCAACGACCGCGCTGTTTATGGTTTACCGGTTTGTCCGGTTCCGGCAAATCCACTCTTGCCAACCTGTTAGAAAAGCGCCTTTTTGCCGAAGGCAAGCACACCTATATCCTCGATGGCGATAATGTCCGTCACGGATTGAACCGCGACCTGGGCTTTACGGAAGCCGATCGTGTGGAGAATATCCGCCGTGTGGCCGAGGTGGCCAAGTTGATGGTCGATGCCGGCTTGATCGTGCTTGTTTCCTTTATTTCGCCTTTTCGAGCAGAACGGCGTATGGCGAGACAACTCTTTGCCGAAGGTGAATTTATAGAGATCTTCGTGGATACCCCGCTGGAAGAGTGCGAAAAACGGGACCCCAAAGGTTTGTACGCCAAGGCGAGACGAGGAATGCTCAAGAACTTTACTGGCATCGACAGTGTCTATGAACCGCCGGAATCTCCGGAGGTGCACATTAAAACAATGGAATGGGAGCCAGAGGCTTCCGTAGATATGCTGATGCGATGGCTAGGATAAACAGAAGCTATCTATCGCGACTTATCCCTTGGCAGATAACTTCAAACAAACGCATATGAAAGAACGATGCCGCATCTGTCCGTTGAAAGATGGAAAAGTCTTGACGGACAAGCAAAAGCCTCCTAATCTATAGTTAGATAAATTACTACCTATTAGAGTCTGTCTAAAAACCCCCTCAAGAGAGGGCAAAAAGCAAGACGTTTTTATATGGAAATTGGTGGAATTTAAAGGGAATTCGACTCTTCGCGTCGAAGGATATAGGTACAAAGACTGTTTATAGCGAGGCGATGTACCTTGTTTCGATTCGATGTGGACCCCCAAGTTAGCTTTTACGACTTTGCAGCCCTCTGGGACCAACTTGTGCCTGCCGATTCCGTCTTTCGCCTGTTTCGTGAATTGGCGCCCCTATTAATACAACCGGAGGATTTTACAGGTCTCTATTGCCTTGACAACGGACGTCCCAGTCATGCGGCCCGGCAGATGACGATGGCCTGCATGTTACAGGAAATGCTGGGCGAAACAGACCGGGGGATGGAAGCACAGACACGTGTGAACATCGAGGTCAAGTTTGCGTTAGGAATGGCCCTCGATGAACCGGGCATTGATCACGCCAATTTTGGCGTCCACCGGCAACGGCTCATCCAAAAGGAACTTGATAAGGTCTATCTCGATCGCTTTATCCGGTTGATGTACTACCTGGGCGTTTTGACAGGGAAAGAACCTTGGATAACGGACACGACCCATGTCATAGCTCCCATCAGTGCCCCCACGACCATCGAACTGATCCGCCAAGCCATGCGCCTGTTGGTGCGTCTTTTGGCGAAGCAATACAGTGTTCCATGGCATGCAATCCCCCATGCCCCTCGGGCGGTACGTTACCTGGAAACAGTGACGGAAGTGAAAGAGCATAACCTGGACGATAAGGCCAAAATGGAACGGCTTGTTGAAGTGGTCAGCGAGGCTGACGAACTGCTGGCCTACGTGGAGTCATCGGAGGCTTCGTGGAAGAAGAAGCCCGATGTCATTCATTACGCCCTTTTGCTTTGCCGTATCCTCCGTGAACGAATCATTCGGAAAGATGATGGAACTCTTGAGATAGCCCCCGGCGGTTCTGTCAAAGATATGATAGTTTCGGCTGTAGACAGCGAAGCCCGTTTCGGTTGTAAGGGCAAGACGAAATGGCGCGGGTATAAGATGGCCATCGTCGAAGTCGGAAATTCCGGATTTATCGCCGCCGCCGAGGCCATGAAAGCCAACGACTATGACGGCTCCAGTCTGGTGCCGTTAGCGGATCAGCTTCCCACCGATTGTGTAGAAAACCCGACGATCATTGGAGATACCCACTATGGTGCGGGCGATGACCGTGTCACCCTCAAGGAAAAAGGCATTGACGTAGTGGCGCCACTTTCACCAAAGACAAAATGTGATATCCTCGCGGGCGAGGGATTTCAAGTTTCCGAAGACCAAACACAACTGATCTGCCCGAGAGGAAAAGTCATCACCACCTATTCGGAAGTGGCAGATGGGAAGAACTTCGTGCTTCGCGCCAAGGACCATGATTGCAAGCACTGCCCTCGTTACACGACCTGTTTTAAAGAAAAGAAACATCGGCGCACGATTTTTATTCACAACGCCTATGGTGTCATGCTCGAGGCGGCAAAGCACTCCCAAACGAAAATCTATAAGGAACAGATGCGTCTTCGCAGCCGCATCGAAGCCAAGCAAAATGAACTGGTCAACCGTTACGGACTGCGCCGGGTTCGCCGTATCGGAAAACGAAATCTGGCTTATGCCGCCCGGCTCAGCGCGTTAGCGGCGAACTTTCAAAAACTCAACCGTCTACGAAATGATAAGAATGCAACCATGGTGTTGGAGGTGAGTGCCTTACGCGGTGTTGCTTTCAAAAAAGCCGCATAAGGTGCAAGGGGGAGATCTGCCCTTTTTGAGGAAAATCCTCAAAAAGGGCCGGTGAGACCGATAAAAAGACTCTAGTTTTTTGCTGTTTGTATTAAAAAATCATGCTTTTGCAAGGGCTGGCTAGGGAATTTGCTTATTTTCTAGACGGCCTCTATTAGGTCGTGATTATTTAATGATGGCCTGCAGGACGAAACTTTCCAGTTTAGGAGGGAATAGCAATGTCGACGAAAGGAAGGAAGCTAACAGTTGCCACATTCGTATTGCTCTTCTTGCTGACAGCGTGCAATCAACCTGTCGACACAGGCAGTTCCAATACGCAAATCATGTTGGCCGCTTATACCGTGCCCAAAGAAGCCTATCAGAAAGAGATCATCCCGGCTTTCCAAAAACAGTGGAAAGAAAAAACAGGCCAGACGGTCACTTTTAAAGAGTCCTACGTGGGCTCCGGCGCGCAGGCCCGAGCCATCGTCAACGGCTTGGAAGCGGATGTGGCGGCCTTGTCGCTGGAAGGAGACATTGAGACAATCCACAAGGCCGGATTGATCACCCATGACTGGAAGCAGCGTCCCCATAACGGGATGATCACCCGCTCAGTCGTCGCCTTCGGCGTCAAGAAGGGTAATCCCCTGACGATTCGTGAATGGCAAGACCTGACCAAGCCGGGCATTGCCGTCCTATACCCCAGCCCGCGCACATCCGGCGGCGCCATGTGGGATATCAACGCCATCTACGGCGCCGGTCTCAAGATGGCGGAAATGGAGACGGGAAAGAAAGATCCTGACCGTGGGAGAGAACTGTTGTCGGCGATCCAGAAGAATGTGAAAGTCATGGACAACAGCGGGCGCGAGTCGATGACGACCTTCGAAAAAGGCCTCGGCGATGTGGTCGTCACCTATGAAAACGAGTTGCTTCTTCGGAACATGGAGCAGCCACTCTATGATGTTATCTATCCGAAAGCGACCATTTTGATCGAAAATCCGGTCGCCTTGGTGGATAAAAATGTGGACAAGCACGGAAACCGCGCTGTCGTAGAAGCCTTCGTCGCCTACCTGCAATCGACAGAAGCGCAACGCGCTTTTGCCAAGTACGGCTTTCGCCCGGTTGACCCGACCGTGATGGCCGAGACGAAGGATAAGTTCCCAGAGCCGGAATGGCTTTTTGACATCGATTACCTTGGTGGCTGGGCGACTGCATCTGAACAGATTTATGGCCCTCAAGGGGTGTGGACGGGGATCGTCGAAGGGAAAAAAGGCTCATGAGTTCCACAACAAAAACGAAGCGCGACCTGTGGCCGATTGCCCTACGGAGCGGATCAATCGGCTATCTGTTGCTCATGGTGGTCATTCCCCTGGGAGAAGTATTTACGCAAGCTTTTTCCGGCGGAGTTACCGGGTTTTTTGATACACTTCAATCACCAGCGGCGCTGTTTGCCTTGAAACTGACAGTAGCGCTGGGGCTGATCACAGCGATCATCAATGGTGTAGCCGGCTTCATCGTCGCTTACGGTTTTGTCCGCTACTCCTTCC
Source organism: Heliomicrobium modesticaldum Ice1 (assembly GCF_000019165.1). GTDB lineage: Bacteria > Bacillota > Desulfitobacteriia > Heliobacteriales > Heliobacteriaceae > Heliomicrobium > Heliomicrobium modesticaldum. The sequence goes on along the minus strand of NC_010337.2, from coordinate 805,599 downwards.
CAGGCAAAAGAATGCTCAATGGGCTGGTTGATCTGCCAATGGCCATACCGACAGCCGTCATCGCGATGATGCTGTTGGGATTGTATGCCCCACAAGGTTTGTTTGGCAGTTGGCTGGCCAAGCGAGAGATCTCGCTCCTCTTTGCCTACCCGGGAATGATCCTGGCTATGCTCCTTGTCACCCTGCCTTTTTCCATCCGGTCAGTGCAAACCCTTTTGGAAGCCGGTTGCGGTCAGATGGAGGAAGCGGCGAAAACGCTGGGCGCCAACCGTTGGCAAATTTTCTGGCATATCTTGCTTCCGACCATTCGTCCGGGATTGCTCTCCGGCTTTACGCTCACCTTTTTGCGCGCGATCGCCGAGTTTGGCGCGATTGTGCTCGTATCCGGCAACATACCCTTGAAAACACAGGTAGCTTCCGTATATATCTTTGGGCTTGTCGAAAGTTCTGACATAACAGGCGCGTCCGTCATGTCGGTCTGTCTGTTAACGATAGCCCTGACGATGCTTTGGTTGCAGAATCGGTGGGGTCAAGAAGGGGGAAGGCGCCTTTGAGCCGATGGATAATCGTGGCTTTTATCTACGGATGGATCGGTATTTTGCTGATTGCGCCGGTAGGCGCCTTGTTGTCCGAAGCCTTTGCCGGAGGCGCTGCGCCATTTTTACGCGAGATTCTTCGACCAGAAGCGTTTCATGCCCTGCAGGTCAGTGCAGGGATAACCATGGCTGTGGTGCTGATCAATGGCATCTTCGGTGTCATGCTTGCCTTTGTGCTGACACGCCACCATTTTCCGGGGAGGAAACTGATCAACAACATGGTGGATCTGCCTTTTGCCGTTTCACCTGTTATCGCCGGGTTGATGCTCGTTTTGGTCTATGGCCCGAATCAGTTGCTGGGCACTTTTTTTGGCTTGTGGGGGGTAAAAGTGATCTTTGCCATCCCCGGCATGATCGCCGCCACCCTTTTTGTCACGTTGCCGTTAATGACGCGACAACTGGCGCCTTTGTTGGAGACGCTGGGAACCCAACAAGAAGAGGCTGCCTATACATTAGGGGCTAACCGGTGGCAAACGTTTTGGCGGATCACCCTTCCTTCCATTCGCTGGGGTTTGTTCTATGGGGCTGTCATGACGGCGGCGCGGGCCTTGGGCGAGTTTGGCGCGGTCCTTGTCGTTTCCGGCAATCTGATCCATGAAACCCAATCCGCTACGCTGTACATCTACCAAGCGGCGGCTGATTTCAATTTGCAAGGCGCTTATGCGGTGGCGGTCGTGCTTGCTGCGATGGCTATTGCTCTGTTGGTTGTGATGGAATGGCTGAAAGGGCGGATCGGGCTGACGATTAGATAGGCAAGTGGGGGGCAGGAAATGAAAATATCCAAAAAAACGGATTATGCCTTGCGGGCGTTATGCGACTTGGCTGAATGCTACGGCAAGGATCCGATTCCATTACGGGAATTGGCCGAGAAAAGGGGCATCCCTAAGCGTTTTCTGGAACACATTATGCTTTACATGAAGGAGAAAAAGTGGGTGGCCAGTGTGCCCGGTAAATATGGCGGTTATGTGCTGGCCTGCCCTCCGGAAGAGATCACCTTAGGGGAAGTTGTCCGGCACTTTGACGGCATCCTGGCACCCATCGGTTGCGTCTCTGTGACTCAGTATCAATGCTGTGCAGAAGAGAAGAGCTGTAAGTTTCGCCCTTTGATGGCGGATATTCGGGATTTCGTGGCCAAGCAGATGGACTCCACAACGCTCCGATCGATCATTGAGGGCGCGCCCATGTTGCCGGGGCCGCCGGAAAGTTATCAAAATGAGCGCAAGCAAAGGAAACCGTCGGAGAGAATGGGTCTTTAGGGCGGAGCATCGGCAAGGAGGGAGAACGGTGGCGGTAGCGGTAGAAGTGCGTCGGTTGCGAAAGTGCTTTGGATCAGGGCAAGCGCCGGTTGTGGATGATATCAGTTTCCAATTGCCTGCTGGCGGGGTGACGGCGTTGCTCGGACCGAGCGGCGGCGGGAAGACCACCCTGCTTCGAATGATCGCCGGACTGGAGGCGCCCACGTCAGGCGAGGTTATTATCGATGAGCGACCGGTCAATCACTTGCCGCCGCAGCAGCGGGAAATCGGTTTTGTCTTTCAGAGCTACGCCCTGTTTCAACACATGAATGTCTTTGAGAATATCGCGTTTGGTCTCAAGATGAAAGGATGGACAAAAAGAGCCATCGAAGAGCGTGTACACGAACTGGTTGCTGTAACAGGTATCACCGGATTGGAACGCCGCTATCCATCCCAGTTGTCTGGTGGCCAGCAGCAGCGTGTGGCCTTTGCGCGCGCTTTGGCGCCGAAGCCGCGCTTATTGCTTTTGGATGAGCCTTTTGCTGCCGTCGATGCGCAGATCCGCAAGGAACTGCGTCTATGGTTGCGGCAATTGCATGATGAAATCCCTGTGACCAGCATCTTTGTCACCCATGATCAGCAAGAAGCGCTCGAATTGGCGGACCGTGTGGCCGTGATACAGCGAGGAAAGCTGGAACAACTGGGAACGCCCCAAGAGATTTATGAGCATCCGGCCACGCCTTTTGTCGGCTGCTTTATCGGCGATGGCAACTGGTTTCGTCTGGTGGTGCGAGACGATTTTGCATCCGTTGGGAGATGGCGCTTTTCCGTTCCTTCATTCGCTGATGGTGAGCAGGTGGACATGCTGATCCGGCCGGAAGACGTGCTTGTTCACCCAGAGACGGATGTCCGTGAGCGGGGCGCTTTCAACCGGGGGCGGGTGGTTTCAAGTGTTTTCCTGGGACAAGACATGCGCCTGGATTTGTTGCTCGACGAGGGGCTGCGCGTTACGGCGCTGCTTCCGAAGGAGAGTGGACAGAGCTTATGCACAGGCGAGAGGGTTATTGTAGGGGTAAAGGGTGGCAAGTGGTTTCCTGTTATTGAGTGATAATCGGTAAAACGATGTAATGGAAGTCGGATATCTCTAGCAGACTATCCGTGATATTCAAAGGACTCGGTGATGGAATCGGAAAGGCAAGTGAGGGATTGAATCCTTTATGCTGAATCAAACTGTTGAAAAGAAATTGACTCTCCTGATCACCGGCGCCAACGGTCAAGTCGCCTATGACCTGTTGCGCCGTTTGCCGTCTCATTATCACTGGGTTGCCCTCGGAAGCAATGAATTGGACATTCGCGACAGCCAGCAGGTCCATCAGCGTATACGTCAGATCTGGCCGGACTGGGTTGTGAATCTGGCTGCCTATACAAAAGTCGACTTGGCAGAGAAGGAAGCAGAAACAGCCTATGCTGTCAATATGCGTGGAGTGGAACATCTAGCCCGCGCATTGGCGGCACAGAGAGCTGCGACCGGGAAGGGGTGGTTGCTGCATGTGTCGACAGACTTCGTCTTCGACGGATGCCACAGTTCGCCGTATCATCCGGAACATCCCATTTCTCCAAAGAGCGTCTACGGAGATTCAAAAGCCAAAGGAGAAGCATTGGTAAGAGAATGGCTTCCGGAAGCCCATATCATCCTTCGGACCGCCTGGGTCTATGGCGTGCATGGGCATAACTTTGTGAAGACCATTTTGCGTCTGATGTCTGAGCGGGAAGAGGTAAGGGTCGTGGCAGACCAGGTGGGGACACCGACATGGTCAGGAGCCTTGGCTGATGTGATTTTGTCGATCATCCGGCAGGTTGTCGATCGGCAGAAATGCCAGTCCCTAGCCGGAACCTATCATTTTACCGATGCCGGCGCTGTTTCCTGGTATGACTTTGCAGTTGCCATCGCGGAAGAAGCGGCTGCGATGGGTTATCCGGTTCGGGCCAAGGTATTGCCGATCCGGACAGTCGATTATCCTACGCCGGCTCAGCGCCCCGCTTATTCGGTGTTGGACAAGACGGACACCTGGAGGATTTTTTCGATTCAGCCCGTGCACTGGCGGGAGCATCTGCGAAAGATGTTGGGAGAGTTCTGCAAAAGGTATGCATAGAGTAAGTCCCACCTTGTTGCCGGGTAGGGTTTAGAATCAGAATATGCTTGCTTTCTTATTCAGCAGCTAACGGGTAGCAGTGTCGACCCATGGAAGCAGATAGCAGATAGCAGAGGCAGGATCGTCGGGATCCGCTTGGCGATCATCGATTTGCCGCAACCAGGTGCGCTGATCGTCAGCATGTTGTGGCCCTCTGAGGCGGCGATGACAATGGCTTCAATCAGCTGCGCTTGGCCGAGAATATTGCGAAAACGACGGGATTTTTTGGCGTTGCCACCCCTATCCTGGCTAACGGTTGGTACAGATAACCCCCGTTAAGGACCTTCTCCCTAGATGTTATCACCCATGCCGGGCGCACAAAAAACAAGGCTCAGGAAATTGTCCTGGGCCTTGTTGCTGATCAGTCATGGTCGTCTTGCAGTTTTTACGGTAGAATGTTATCAAGGGGGGCGTTTGGAATGGAAGAGGAACTGCTTAGGCAAATATTGACGGAGATTCAATCGTTAAAAGCGGGTCAGAAAAATTTAGAAGCTGGTCAGGAGAAGATGACCGGTGAGATGGAAAATCTGAAGGCCGGTCAGGAGAAGATGGTCGGCGAGATAGCGAATCTGAAGGCCGGTCAGGAGAAGATGGTCGGCGAGATAGCGAATCTGAAGGCCGGTCAGGAGAAGATGACCGGCGAGATAGCGGTTCTGAAGGCCGGTCAGGAGAAGATGGTCGGCGAGATAGCGGTTCTGAAGGCCGGTCAGGAGAAGATGGTCGGCGAGATAGCGGTTCTGAAGGCCGGTCAGGAGAAGATGACCGGCGAGATGGAGAATCTGAAGGCCGGTCAGGAGAAGATGGTCGGCGAGATAGCGGTTCTGAAGGCCGGTCAGGAGAAGATGACCGGCGAGATAGCGGTTCTGAAGGCCGGTCAGGAGAAGATGGTCGGCGAGATAGCGGTTCTGAAGGCCGGTCAGAAAGAATTGTACGACCTTAGCAAATCGCTGGAACATCGCCAAGAAGAAACAACAGCTCAGTTAAACGCTTTGGCGGAAGATGTCCACTATATTAGAGGCATCGTTACAAAACTTGATGAAGGCCGACAGAGGCACCAGATCGTTCTGGATGCGCTTTGCCGTCGGTCGATTGAACAGGAAGAGACTTTACGTCGCGTAAAATAAGGCAAGGCGTCGTTTTCCGGAACGGGGTCGAAGGCTAGTCGACCGGGGGGGCCATCCCTTCGGTCTTTCTCTTTCCTCACACGCCTATCGGTAATTCCCATGATCTAGAATGGGACAACATCATATGCTAGAATGAGAACGTTAGAGGCGCATGACAGGTCATGGCGACCGAGTGGGAATAACGGAGGAAAAAGGCTTGAAAGACGCTTTGCCTGGTAAGTATCTGGTGATCATCCCGGCCTACAACGAGGCGGAAAATATTGGCGGTGTCCTTGATGAGTTGAACAGGGTACTTCCTCAGGTGGATGTGGTGGTGATCGATGACGGTTCCCGCGATCGGACAGCAGAGATTGCCATGGAACGGGGGGCGACGGTGCTCCGTCACCCCTTCAACCTGCGCTATGGGGCGGCGTTGCAAACAGGTTTTAAGTATGCCGTGCGATATGGCTATGACTATGTGATTCAGTTCGATGGCGACGGTCAGCACGATCCGGCCAACATCATAGATATGGCGCGGGCCATGAAGGAGACCGGCGCCGATATTGTCATCGGTTCCCGCTTTGTCGATAAGAAGAAGCACACCAACTGGATGCGCGGCTTGGGTATCGCTGGGTTTTCCTTCTTGATCAAGCTGCTGACGGGCCAGAATGTGGCCGATCCCACGTCGGGGTTGCAACTGTTGAACCGGCGTGTCTTCTATTTTTATTCGCGTCCCAATCAGTTCCCTGTCGATTTTCCCGATGCTAATGTGCTGGTGCTGATGATCTTGGCCGGTTTTCGGGTGACCGAGCGGCCTGCTTCGATTCGGGAACGTCTTCACGGCGAGAGCATGCACAGGGGCTTTAAGGTGGTCAAGTATTTGGCGACGATGATCTACAGCATCTTTATCGCCATCATGAAAGGGCGGGCCTATCGGAAGGTCTTGGCTCTCGCGCCGGAAGGGAGTCGTTCTCGGTGAGCTGGAAGCTGATCTGGTTTGTCCGCATTGTCGCCGCCGCCTTTGCCCTCTATGTGATCCATAAGGTAAAAAACAACCGCCTGAGCGAGAAAGAGTCCATGTACTGGCTGGCAGGAACGCTGGCGATTTTATTTTTAGCAATTCGGCCGGGGCTGGTCGACGGGATGGCAGATTATCTGGGGGTGGCTTATCAGCCGGCGCTGCTCTTTTTTCTGGGTATCCTTTTCATTCTCGTCATCTTGTACCGGCAAGCCAGCCATATCTCGCAATTAAAGGAGTCGAATAAGGAATTGGCCCAGGTGGTGGCGATCCTTGACGAAGAGGTGCGCCGGCTACAAGGCGTCTACAAGACGGCGGCGCCTTTCTGCGGGCAAGCGGCGCCTCTTTGCGGGGAAGGGGCGCCTTCGTGCGGAGAAGCGGCGCCTTCGTGCGGGGAAGCGGCGCCCTTATGCGGAGAAGCAGCGCCTTCGTGCGGGGAAGGGGCGCCTTCGTGCGGGGAAGGGGCGCCTTCGCGCGGCGGGCTGAAGTGACGACCGGGTAAAAGGTGTGGCAGATCTGCTTAAGAACATCAAGGCCACCTTTGATGGGCTGAAGTGACAAACGGGTAAAAGGCGTTGGCTGTTGTGGAAGATGATGATAGCAGTGCTGTTTCCTGTGTATTCTGGCGGCAGTCACCTGGGCGGTATGCTTGTTTTACTTTTGTGGCCTCGCTATAATGAATAGTGACTTCTGGCGATGGGGGAGAGTCCATGTCCAGGCCAATCCGGGTTTTACACATCATAGGCGGCGGGGAAATCGGCGGCGCCGAGATCCACATCCTGGACTTAGCCAGATTCTTTTCACCGCAAGAAGTAGAGCTGCACCTCTGTTGCCTTTTTCCGGCGCCGCTTTTGCAGCGCGCTTTGAAGCAAGGGGTGCAGGCGACGGCGGTGCCAATGCGAAGCAAGGCCGATCTGGCCGGCTTTTGGAAGGTTTTCCGGCTGATCCGTCAGCTTCAGCCGGCCATCGTTCATACGCATGGCGTACGGGCAAACTTAGTCGGACGATTGGCGGCGAAGCTTGCCGGTGTGCGTTGCATTGTGACGACGGTGCATAGTGTTTTGGAGAATGACTATCCTGACAGGGTGGCCCGCTGGATCAATTATTGGTCTGAGAAGATAACAGCGCCTTTGACGGAAAGAACCATCGTTGTGGCCGATTTTCTGAAGAAGAGGCTTTGTGCGCAAGGGATGGCAGCGGCGAAAGTATCTGTCATCCACAATGGTGTCGATGATGAAAAATTTGTCAATGCAGAAAGGAACAGGGACGTACGGGTCGAGTTCGGGATTGCTGCAGATGCGCCTTTGATCGGGATGGTCGGTCGGTTTCATCCCGTGAAGGGGCACAAGTATCTTGTTGAAGCCGCCAAGGAGATCCTGAAAATCAACAGCCATATCCGGTTCCTGTTGGTAGGGGACGGTTTTTATCGCAACGTGATTGAAACCGTCATCCGGGAAGAGGGACTGGAATCCTTTTTTTTATTCACCGGCTTTCGCGAAGACATTGCCGATATCTATCGCGCCCTTGATGTGTTGGCGCTGCCCTCCCTCTCGGAGGGACTCAGCCTGACTTTGATGGAGGGCATGCTCTGTGAGTGCCCGGCGGTGGTGACGGCTGTCGGAGGCAATCCGGAGATCGTGGCCAACGAAAAAAATGGTCTGGTCATTCCCCCCGGAGATGCCCTCGCGTTGGCCGCCGCCTTGCTCCGGCTGATTGAGAACCGGGAGGAAGCGCGACGGTTTGGCGAAGCGGCCCGCAAGACGATCGAAGAGCGATTTACGGCCAAACGGATGGCCGAGAAGACGCAGAATCTCTATCGGGAATTGGTGGACGGTCCTGAGTAGGTCTTTTGGCCCCTATGGAATGAAAGACGGGACTTGGCCACATCAAACCATGAGGCCACAGCAGCTCATGAGTAGGACTTTTGGCCCCTATAGAATGAAAGACCGCAGGCAATCTCACGCCGGTAGCTGGTGGCTGTGACTTTGTTAATATCCTATAGATTAAAAGACCGGAGGGGTGAACCTTTCGGTCTTTTTGGTGATAAAAATCATTTTCCGTCAAGGGCGGCTGCTTGATGAGAAGGAACGGCTGTAGTACAATGAACCCAAAAGCGCAGGGATAAAATGGAGCAACCAGTGGCCATACTGACAACATCTGTATGCAAGAGGTTCAAAACAAAGGCAAGTTTGAAAGATTCAAAACCCCGACTTGCTTGAGCATATCGGCAGGGTTGGCAAAAGGATTTACAGGCGTGACTTAGGATCATCCTGCAAGTGAAGCGGTTTGAGTTTGTCCAGTTTGTTGGCAAAAGGATTTACAGGCGTGACTTAGGCTCATGTTCTTGACGCCTTTGTCTGGTATCACTGCCTCATATCACTGCCTCATATCACTGCCTCATATCACTGCTTCATATCACTGCCTCACCGGCAGCGCTACCAGATAGACGCCGAAGATGATGACGGCGACGCCGACCCAGCGCGTCCAGGGGATGGTTTCTTGAAAAACCAGCCAACCCAGGAAGACGCCGAAGACGAAGGCGAGGCTCTGGAGCGGATAGGCCAGGCTGAAGTCTATCCGGGAGAGGATGAGAAACCAGACGCCGGTGGCGATGACATACAGGACAAGCCCGGCCACGATCCAGGGGGAGAAGGCTGCCGCCGGAAGGTGGGCGAGGCTGAAGCCGCCGATCTTTTGCAGCCCGATTTTCCATAAGGTCTGACCGGCTAAGAGCAGGGTGATGTTGATTGCGATCAGCAGCAGCGAGTCCCAGGCGAGGAATGGTTTTGGCACAGGACGTCCCTCCCAAGTTGAAAAATCACCGAATCTTTCCTTATCAGTTCATGAAGGATAGAGGGAAGCCACCCCGCCACAGGGGTGGCTTTTTTAGGTGTCCAATGATTTTGTCGTGAGGGCTTGCGTGTTGGAGCGCAACTCCCACAACAGGGCGGCGCACAACCAAAATGACGTCACCATCAGCGGTACTTCAAAGACGTTTTCTACGGCGTTGTGCAGCACGACGCCGAAGAGCCCGCAGGCGACGCCGATGGCCAGGGCGCGGCGGGGCGGCGGGGAATGGATGGCTGTTCCGAAGGCGGTGCGCAGGACGGAGACCATGAGGGCGATGAAGGCGAAGAGGCCGAGCAGCCCGGTCTCGGCGGCCGTTTTCATGTAGTAGTTGTCTGTATAGAGCGTCCGGTGGGGAAGATACTCCTTATTGTTCTCGGCGGCGGCGCCGCCGTAGCGCCCTAGGCCGATGCCGGTGAGGGGGCGCTGCGCCACCTTCTCCAAGGCCAGGTCCCAACGCTCCAGACGGCCGTCTTGGGCGGATTTTTTGAAATACTCGGGACTCAGCAGGTAACTGACGCGGTCGGCCGCAGCAGGCGAGGCGATGGGGAGGAGGATGGCGCCGATGATCAGCAGGGCGATCAGCCGGCGGTCTTGTAAGATGCCGAAGAGGATGATGGCCGCTGCGATGGCCAGCCAGGCGCCGCGGGAGAAGCTAAAGAGCATGGAGGCGCCCATCAAGGCGGCGCAGGCGAGATAGAAGAGGCGCTGAATCGTCTTGCCGCGATAGGCCAGACCGAGCGCGATCGGTGTCGTCAAGACGAGGAGGCTGCCCAGGATGTTGGGACTGCCGACGATGGAGAAGGCGCGGGTGGTGATGCTGCCCAACTCCGCCTGGTCGACCCAGTTCTCCGGCATGGGCGCTTTGACGATGAACTGGTAGACGCCGAAGGCGGCAATGGCTGTACCGACCAAGGTAAACAGGATCAGCAGGAGGGCGGCTTGCCTTGGGGTTTTGACCAGTTGGACGGCTATATAGAACCAGAGCATGTGCTGGACGATGACGCGCAGGCCGTCGAGGGGCACCGAGAGCCGCGGGTAGGTGGAATCGATGAGGAAGAGAAAAAGCAGCAGTGAGATGAAAGCGGTGAGGGCGAAGAAGGTGGGGTGGATGCGCCAGCGGAAGTCCCGTTTCGTCACCCACTGGCCGATCAGGGCGGCAGCGAGCGACGCCAGCAGGAGGTCATCCCAGACGCTGGTCAGCAAATTCGGCTTCATCCGCATCCACCAATCGACGACCGAATAGCCGATCAGCCCCAACAGCCCTAACTCCGGCCGCAGGAAGAGCAAGGCCGGCGCCAGCAGGACAGCCGGCAGCGCCAGGACCAGCAGGTTTTGCCATTTTATCGAGAGAAGGGCCAGAACAGCGCCGAGGGCGAAGAGCAACAGGTACATCGCGGCAGCGCCGGCGCCTTTTAACGGCGGCGCCACCGGGTAGTGGTCATCTCTCGGAACCAGTTCTTCCGGCAAAATAGAGCGGAACAGGCGCCCCGGGAGGGAGTCGGCCCAGATCTCGGCGATGGTGACAGGGGAACGGGACAGGAAAAAGAGCAGCACGATCGACAGGGTCAACAGCAGGCCCGTCTTCAGGGAGAGGGCGCCGAGGGACGCGAAGACGAGAAAGAGCCCTGCCAAAAAAGCCAGGCCGGCTCGGCTCAGTCCTGCCAGTTGCCAGCCTTCGGGGCAGGCGAGGTGGCGCAGGATAGCGGCGGCGATGCTGCCTTCGGCGAAGGCCCGGGTGCCGTCGATTAAGGCTTGACGGGATTGCTCGATTTTTCGGCCGGGCTCTCTGAGCGATGTTATGATGTCTGACGAAGCGAGGCGCGAAGCCAGCCGTGCCGTGGGATCGCCGCCTAAAAAGCGGGCTGCAAGGCTTTTCGCCGCTGTGTCGACGAAGCCTTCCAACAGGCCGTGAAAGCGGCTCGCCTGCCAGAAGGCTTCCCCTTTTCGCGCTGTTGCGAACAGAAACAAGGCCCCTCGACGGGCCAGACTGTTGACAATTATCCGTTGAACCGTTTGAATGGTATTCAGGAGATTCACCTCACCTGTTATCATTGGAGCAAAGGATGACCGTCGTGGACATTGTCTGTATCGGCGCCGCCGAGTGGCGCGGGATCTGGGCGCGGGCCCAGCAGTTGATGGTCCGCTTGGCCCAACGGGGGCACCGGATCCTCTATGTCGATCCTCCCATCACCTATCTGGCGCCGTTGAAGAATCGGGACTTGTTGCAGAGGCGCTGGCAAAGCGCCGGACGTCTGGAGGAGGTTGAACCGGGCCGGATCTGGCGGTTGGAACCGCCGATTTTTCTGCCCTTTCATGGGATGCGGCGGTCTCTCAACAGCATGAACCAGCGACGGCTCGGCCGATCGCTGCGCCGCCGATTGGGACAGCTCGGCTGGGAACAGCCGCTCTTGTGGACCTATCTCCCCGGTTCCTGCGATCTCTTGTCGGCCGGCATCGATTGGCGCTATGTCGTCTATGATTGTGTCGACGATCATGCCGCCTTCACCGGGCTGATCGATCCGGCGGTCATGGCCGACATGGAGAGCGATCTGGCCCGCCGCGCCGACGCCGTATTTGCCTCGGCGCGGGCTTTACAAGAGAAGATGCGGCGCTTTCGTCCGGATGTGTTGCTGGTGCCCAATGCCGCCGATGTGGAGCACTTCGCTCAGGCAGCCGGGACGGCTGGTGACGCGGCAGGTCTTGAAACTACCGAAGGCCGCAAAGATTCTGAAGATATTGGCGGCGTCAAAGACCTTAAGAATGGCGCCGGAGACCTTAAGAATGCCGATTATCACCGAGAGCAAAAACCAGCCGATCTCCCGTCCGGCTACCGCCATATCATCGGATTCATCGGCGGCATCGGCGACTGGATCGATACGGCGCTGCTCGCTGCGGCGGCACGCGCCCACAAGGACTGGGCGCTGGCGCTCATCGGACCGGTAGAGACGGATGTGACGGCGTTGCAGGCGCTGCCGAACGTCTTTTTCCTGGGACGCAAGCCTTATGCCGTCTTGCCCGATTATGTGCGCTGCTTTGACGTCTGCCTGTCGCCCTTTCGGTTGAATGAATTGACGATGAGCGTCAATCCCGTCAAGGTCTATGAGTATCTGGCCGCCGGGAAGCCGGTCATCTCGACGGCGCTGCCGGAGGTGTTGCCCTTTTCTCCGATCGTCACGGTCTGTGAAGGGGCGGAGGCTTTCGTCGCTTCCATCGAGACCGCCTTCGCAGAAGACAGTCCGGAAAAACAGGCAGAGCGGATGGCCTTGGCCCGGCAGCACTCTTGGGATGCTCGGCTGACGGCTATGCTGGACAAGATCGGGGAAGGATGGGGATGTGTCTGAGCCTTTGAATCCTGTGATAGAAACGCTCGAAATGGAGCATCCCTTAAACAACTGTCGGGCGTCGGTTGGGCGTCGGCCGGGCGTGGGCTGAGCGTCGGTTGGGCGTCGGTCGGGCGTCGGTCGGGCGTCGGCTGAGCGTCGGTTGGGCGTCGGCTGGGCATGGGCTGAGTGTCGGCTGAGCGTCGGTCGGGCGTCGGTCGGGCGTCGGTTGAGCGTCGGTCGGGCGTCGGCTGGGTGTCGGCTGGGCGTTGGCTGAGTGTCGGAATTATCGGGCGAACGGATCGGCAAGGAATTCGGCACTTATCTCGCACTTACTCCGGCGCTTATCTCGCACTTACTTCAGCACTTATTTCAGCACGCTGACCTTGGTGACGGTGCCGATCAGTTGCGTCTTCTGGGTCTTGTAGTAGTATTCTTTCCCTGCCTTGATCTCTTGATTGCCGACGCGCAGATCTGCTGTGGCCGAGCGGGAGACGCCGCGGATGACGAGGTGGACGTCTTTTAAATAGGGATCATCGGTGAGGATCAGTTGCCCCTGGTCATTGGGCTGTGATTGGCGGCAGGGGACCACCTGGAGGGATTCGACTCGTACATCTTGGGGATCGAGAATCGACCCGCCGCCTACGAGCGCTTCTTTCGGGTCCAAGTTGGCGGCCACCTCGGGCAGCACCCGCTTCAGGACAACCTCGAACTGGACGGGTGTTTCTGTCGTCTGGACGATGGTGTTGGTCTTTGTCGCCAGACCGGCGACAAGGGCGATGACGGCCAGCAGGATCAGCAGATCCAGCGGATTGATCAATCCAAAGAGCCGACCTTTTTCGTTGACCAGTTTCATCAGGGTTGGTGCCTCCTCCGTCGTTGTGGGTGTCTTTTGCCTCTGAACGCTTTTATGGTATGGTCGCAAAAACATACACTCTTTCGACACGATAAGCATCGATCCTCTTTCGGGAAGGGATAAATGCGCTTTTCGATCGGCCGTGCTCCCAGGCGTCCTCTGCACGGGACAACCGATCATCGGAACGGGCATCGGAACGGGGCATCGGAACGGGGCATCGGAACGGGGCATCGGAACGGGGCATCGGAACGGGGCGTCGGAACGGGGCATCGGAACGGGGCATCGGAACGGGCATCGGAACGGGGCATCGGAACGGGCATCGGAACGGGGCGTCGGAACGGGGCATCGGAACGGGGCATCAGAACGGGGCGTCGGAACGGGGCATCGGAACGGGGCATCGGAACGGGCATCGGAACGGGCATCAGAACTGAGTATCAGAACTGAACATCAGAACCGGGTATCGAAAGAAGAAAGGAAGATTTGTGACAATGAGGGAAAAAGTGAATCTGTCAGTCCGGGACATTCAGGGGATTCTACCCCATAGGCCGCCTTTTTTACTGGTCGACCGGATCATCGAGCTTGAGGTGGGCAAGTCGGCCGTCGGCTTGAAAAACGTGACGATGAACGAGCCCTTTTTTCAAGGTCATTTTCCCGGCCACCCGGTCATGCCCGGCGTGCTGATCGTCGAGGCGCTGGCCCAGACGGGTGCCGTGGCCCTGTTGAAGATGCCTGAATATGTCGGGAAGATCGCCTTGTTCGCCAAGATCGACGGTGTCCGTTTCCGCCGTCCCGTCGTCCCCGGCGACACGCTGCGATTAGAGGCGGAGATGACGGCGCTGCGCAAGTCGATCGGCAAAGCGATGGGACGGGCCTACGTGGAGGACCAGCTCGTCTGCGAAGCGGAAATGACCTTCGCCATTGAGCAGTAGATGGCCTTTCTTTACGTTACTGTAAAAGAAGGAAGCCCCATAGGACGTCCCATTGTATTCCCCCTCCCCTTGAAGTAAAATAGCAATGGATGTCTCTGGCAGGCGGCCAAGTCTGCCGGAACACGAAAAGCCTGGTAAGGAGGCGACCTGGGTGTCGATGGCCCTGGCGGCTTGCGCTGCCTTTCTGTTTGCCCTCCTGTTGACGCCTGTCGTGCGTCGGCTGGCCTTCCTCATCGGCGCCGTAGATGCCCCCGGCGGCCGCAAGGTGCACCATCGGGTCATGCCCCGTCTCGGCGGATTGGCGATCTTCGCCGGTTATTTGCTGACCGTGGTGGCGATGGGGTTCGTTGACAGCGACTATCACCGTTCCGAGATCATCGGCATGCTCGTCGGCGGCGCCATCATCGTCATCGTCGGCATCCTTGACGACACGCGCGATCTGCCGCCCAAGGTCAAGCTGCTCGGGCAGGTGTTGGCCGCATTGGCTGTACTGCCTTTCGGGCTCTCTGTCGACTTCCTGACCAACCCCTTTTTCCCCCCTTTTTTCGGCCCCGACGTGGTGGAACTCGGTTGGCTGCGCGGCCCGATCACGGTGATCTGGATCATCGGCGTGACGAATGCGGTGAACCTGATCGACGGCCTCGACGGATTGGCGGCCGGTATCGCCGCGATCGCCTCAGTGACCATGGCGGTCGTCGCTTGGACACAGGGGCAGATCCTGGTGGCCTCGCTGGCCCTCATCCTGGCCGCATCGTCGGCGGGATTTCTCAAGCATAACTTCCATCCGGCCCGCATCTTTATGGGCGATACGGGGGCCATGTTTCTCGGCTTCACCCTGGCTTGCCTGTCGATCCTGGGCTTGGCCAAGGTGGCCACGGTCATTTCCGTATTTATTCCCATTCTGATCGTAGGCATTCCGATCCTGGACACGGGATTTGCCATTTTTCGTCGTATGCAAAAGGGACAACCGATCTTTCAGGCCGACAAGGATCATCTCCATCACCGTTTGCTGGCTTTAGGCTTCAGCCATCCCCAGACGGTGATGATCATCTACGCCATCAACACGGTGCTCGGCGTGACGGCTGTCGTTTTGACGACGGTGTCGACGGCACAGAGCGTCTTCATCCTGATCCTGCTTTCCAGCCTGATCCTGATGGCGGCCGATCGCGTCGGCATCCTGGGCCGCTCGCCGAGTGCGCCGGAGATCGCCGCCAGCCGTGTCGGGCTCGATGGGGACGATGAATCGAACTGATCCGTTGGCGGGGCCCTGGCGGAAGCCGCCGGCTCTTCTTAATGCCAATCGACGAGAAAATCTGATTGGCGAGATGGTCAAGGAAGTCATTCAATACGCGAAGGATCGCCAATGCGGCGTGGCCTTTGAGGACTTGAAGTTCTAACACGACCAAGATACCTGGCGTAAATTCTCGCGCATCCGGCACAACTTCATCTATCGCCAAATGCTCACGATGCTGGAAAGGGCCTGTATCCGAAACGGGATTGAGTATACGAAAGTGAAGCCCGCCTTTACGTCGAAGATCGGCTTGTACAAGTATACCCACCAGTATGGTCTGGACGTTCACCACGGCGCGGCCCTGGTCATTGCCCGAAGGGCCTATGGGATGAAAGAAAAAGTCCCGAGGCTCTTGCGGGAAAAACTCCTTCCGACGAAAAGTCCGTCTACCGAATGGAAACGATGGGCCATGATCCATCAGCGGAGCGAAAAAGAAGCGAAAATCATCACGAAAGGAAGTGTAACACCTGAGTTTTGGCGGTCACACCGGAAAGAGATCCTCGGACTAACCTCGAACTTGTAGCGTAATGTACATAATCGTCTTCGTACAGGCGGTGAAAGGCGAAGACGACGGTGAACCTTACGGAAGGGGTAACACCCCTCGCTGTGGTGGACTTCCCTATCTTTGCTAGGGGAGGCGGTGATAACAGCCTATGGCGTACAAGTGATGGCTTGTATCCGAGGAAATCGAATCCTGTGAGATTTCCCACGCTGAGGTAGTCGCCAGCGTGCCAAAACCGTAATAAAGTCACTTTGTTACGGTTTTGGAAACCAGGACACTTATGGTGGATGAAAAAGTGGTGGATGAAAAAGTGGTGGATGAAAAAGTGGTGGATGAAAAAGTGGTAGATGAAAAAGTGGTAGATGAAAAAGGGCTTTCGAAGAGGGGCCATTCGGGTGGAACGTCGCCGGTCAGCGATGTCGCGCCGGCGATAGACCCGCTTTCGGAGGCGGGATATTCGGGTGTCACTCAGGAGGAACGGATGGCTCTGTTGAGTCGACCGGCAAGGGCACCCCGCTTTCGTCTTTGGCTTCGACTCGCCGGTGGAGGGCTGGCCTTCCTGCTGTCAGGATTCGTCCTTGGCCAGGTTGTTTTGGCCGGCGCCGCTTCGCCCGGGACGGCCGAAGATCCCCTTGTGTCGAAAAGCTACCTGGAGAAGCTGCTCTGGGGAAACAGGGCTGAACTACATAACCAGATCGTTGCCCTGAATCGACGGGTCGAGGCGCTGCAGCGGGCGCTGGAGCAATCGGGACAAAAGGTGGAACTTCCGCCGATGCCTCAAGGATTCCAAAACACCCCCTGGAATGTCGACGATGTGACCGGCGCTTCCGCCTCTATCCCCGTTGCCGGCGGCAATCAAAGCGGTTCAAAAGGCGCGCCGGCGATTGCCGAGACAACGGCCGCGCTTGCGGCGGTATCCACTGCGGGGTTACGGGAAGGCACAATCGCTTCCACCACAGGTGTCAATGTTCGCTTTGGGCCGGGGACGGATTACACTGTCGTCACCATCCTCCCGAGCGGCGCTCGGGTCACCATCCTGGCGTCGATCGACGGGGTTTCGCAAGCGGAAAAATGGTACAAAGTAAAGATACCTGACGGTCGTGAAGGTTTTGTCCGTCAGGACCTGGTTTCAGTCAAGTAGCGGCACTGGTATCGGTCAAGCGGCGGTTTCGGTACCGGTTAAGCGGCGGTTTCGGTACCGGTCAAGCAGCGGTTTCGGTATCGGTTGAGTAGCTGCTTCGGTATCGGTCAAGCGGCGGCACTGGTACCGGTCAAGCGGCGGCACTGGTATCGGTCGAGCGGCGGCTTCGGTATCGGTCAAGCAGTTGCTCCTGCTTCAGTCAAGCAGCGGCTGATGAAAAAAGCATGGCAGTATTTTTCACCGAAAGGGCGGTATCGCCGTTGAAGTTGCTAGTCACCGGTGGCGCCGGGTTCATCGGATCCCATGTGGTCGAACGGTGTATCGCCCGGGGTGACGAGGTTCTGGTGGTCGATGACCTCTCGACGGGAAAGCGAGAAAACATTCCGGAGAAAGCGGCCTTTTTCCATCTCGATGTGGCCGATGATGAGATCAAAGGGGTCATCGCCAGGGAGGCCCCTGAGGCGATCATCCATCTGGCCGCTCAGGTAGATGTGCAGGTTTCCCTGCGGGATCCCCTGCATGACGCGAGAACAAATATCCTAGGAACGCTCAACCTGCTGGAAGCCTGCCGACAGAGCGGCGTCAAGCGGATGATCGTCGCTTCGTCAGCGGCTGTTTACGGCGATCCGCTGCGGCTCCCTGTTGACGAAGAGCACCGGCTGGCGCCGGCCAATCCCTACGGGATCAGCAAGCATACGCCTGAACATTATCTGCAACTCTACCGGGAATTATACGGGATCACTGGCGTGGCGCTGCGCTTTGCCAATGTCTACGGCCCCCGCCAGGATGCCGCAGGAGAAGGCGGGGTGGTGGCGATCTTCACGGAGCGGCTCCTGCGGGGCATCGCTCCTGTGATCTACGGTGACGGGGAGCAAACGCGCGATTTCGTGTATGTAGACGATGTGGTCGACGCCATGCTGCTGGTGTTGGAAGCGGAAACAGAACAGCTGAGACATTCCGTGTACAACGTCAGCACAGGGCGCGGGACCAGCGTCAAGGCGCTGTTTGCGCTGATCCGCGAACGGGTCGGCGTTGACTTGGCTGCTCAAATGGCGCCTGCCCGTCCCGGTGACATTCTGCATAGCTATCTGGACAACAGGCGACTCAAGGATGCGGTAGGTTGGACGCCGAAAACGGCGCTGCCGCAAGGGCTGGACCAGACGGTCGCCCGCTGGTCCCGATCATGGCAATAGCTTTCGGCGCAACCGCCGGTGACATCATGGACTGTGGCAAAATAGGCCTGTTCCAGAAGTCGCCGGTTTTATTTTCGGTTTTGGATTTTGGGCGCAGCCCGATTCATAAGTCCCGCCCCGTCGACATGGTTAGACAAAAAGGTGGCAGAAACAGCAGTAGTTTTCGACTGATTATTTGGGACAGGCTTTTCCGGTCATGCTATGCTTACTTCGCCAGCCGGTAGCGCAATCGGCGAATCACGAAACATCGATCGGAGGGGCTTTGGAATGGAATTGACCTTCCTGACCAAACAAGGTGAGCTGTCTATTCCGCGAGCTGTTCGGGAAGCCTTTCCCCAAGGGGGCTTGGTCCGTTTCCATATCGACCAGGAGGGGCGCCTGGTGATTCAACCGATCACACATCTGTATTGTATCGAACCGGAGGAGGGCCTTTCGACGGAAAAAGCCGGATAAGAGCGGTGCTGTCTGCTGACGAAGCCGGATGAACACTGTGAACACTGGATAAGAACACTGGATAAGAACACTGGCTGAATACTGGACGAATACTGGCTGAACACTGGCTGAACACTGGACGAACACTGGCTGAACACTGGCTGGACACTGGCTGAATACTGGACGAATACTGGCTGAATACTGGCTGAACACTGGCTGAATACTGGCTGAATACTGGACGAACACTGGCTGAATACTGGACGAATACTGGCTGAACACTGGACGAACACTGGACGAACACTGGCTGGACACTGGCTGAATACTGGCTGAATACTGGCTGAATACTGGCTGAATACTGGCTGAATACTGGACGAATACTGGCTGAACACTGGCTGAATACTGGACGAACACTGGCTGAACACTGGATGAACACTGGATAAAAGCCAGATGAAAGCTAAATGAAAGCCGGATGAAAGTTGGATGAAAGTTGGATGAAAACCGGGTCAAAGCCGGATGTAAACTGGACGGGAAAGCCGGATGAACACTGGATGAAAGGATGTCGTTGAATGGCGATAAAGTTCGGTACCGATGGCTGGCGAGCCATCATGGCAGAAGAGTTCACTTTTGGCAATGTGGAGATCGTCGTCCAGGCGATCGCCGATTATGTTCAAGGCACGGGTATGGCCGACCGCGGCGTCGTCATCGGCTATGACAATCGCTTCCTCTCCGATAAGTTTGCCTTGCGGGCCGCCGAGGTGCTCACCGGCAACAGGATCCCTGTCCTGCTTCCGCCGGTCTCCCTGCCGACGCCGGTCACCGCCTTTGCCATCACCCATCACCAGGCTGCCGGCGCGATCATGCTGACGGCCAGCCACAATCCGCCTGAGTACAACGGCATCAAGTTCATCCCCGACTATGCCGGACCGGCGCTGCCCGATATCACCGACCGCATCGAGGGCCGGGTGCGCGAGCTGGTGGCAGCGGCGAGACCGGAAGTGATCAAGAAAATCCGCCTGGACAATGCGAGAGGACAAGGGCTCGTCCGGGAGATTGCGCCGATGACGCCCTACCTGGATCAACTGGCGGCGATCGTCGATCTGCCGGCGATCACGGCGGCCGGTTTGCGGATCGTCGTCGATCCCATGTGGGGAGCGGGGATCGGCTATCTGGAAGCGGTCTTGGAGCGGTGCGGCCTATCCTATGCGGTGATCCATAACACACGGGATCCCCTGTTCGGCGGCAGCCTGCCGGAGCCTTCGGCGGCGGTGCTGACGGAACTGCGGCGCAGTGTCGTCGAGTCAGGCGCCCACCTGGGTTTGGCCTTAGACGGCGACGCCGACCGCTTCGGCGTTATCGACGCCGACGGGACCTTCATCTCGGCCAATCAGGTGCTCGTGCTCCTCTACCATCACCTCCTGACACACCGCAAACTGGCCGGTTCCGTGGCCCGGACGGTGGCCACCACACATATGCTCGATCGCATCGCCGCCCGCCATGGTTTTACCGTCGAGGAGACGCCGGTCGGGTTCAAGTACATCGGCCAGTCGTTGCGGGAACGGGAAACCCTGCTCGGCGGCGAGGAGTCGGGAGGCTTGTCGCTGCGCGGACATATGCCCGAAAAAGACGGTGTCCTGGCCTGCGCCTTGATGGCGGAGGTTCGCGCCGTCGCCGGCCGCCCGCTGGTGGAGGTGCTGGCGGAGATCGACCGTGAATATGGCAGGCTCGTCTCGCAGCGGCTCGATCTGCATACCCACCCGGAGGCTAAAGCCGGGATACTGGCGCGTTTGCATGAGTATGCCCCGGCCGCTTTGGCGGGCGTGAATGTGGTCAAACGGGTGACCATCGATGGGGTGAAGCTTCAGTTGGCTGACGGTGCCTATGCGCTGGTGCGGGCCTCCGGAACAGAACCGCTGTTCCGCCTGTATGTAGAGGCGAACAGTGAAACCCAGCTGAGGGAAATTCAAGAACAGGTGAAGAAAGACCTCTCGCTGTAATCCATGAAAGGGATCGATTGGGTAGAAAAAGGATATCACCGCGTCGGACGACAGCGCCAATTCGGAGTCAAAATCGCTATCATCGACAACGCCTGCGCCAAGATGTCGACGACAGCCCCCTCATGCCGGTGACGAGGACAAGAGGCTTTTTGGAGGAAGGAGTCTGTGTATGCAGGCTCCTTCCTGTTTTTAGTCGAAGGTGTAGGCAGGAGAAGCAGGCCCCTTCCTGTCTTTGGTCGAAGGGCGGGCAGGCGAAGCAGGCTTCTTCCTGTCTTTGGTCGAAGGGCGGGCAGGCGAAGCAGGCTCCTTATTGTCTTTGGTCGAAGGGCGGGCAGGCGAAGCAGGCTTCTTCCTGTCTTTGGTCGAAGGGCGGGCAGGTGAAGCCGGCTCCTTCCTGGCTTTGGTCGAAGGTGCAGGCAGGAGAAAAGGTGGAAACTGTCGAACCCAACCAGGCGGATCATTCTGATGACGCCTAGAGGCGGTCGGCCCTCGACGGCGTCCCACGACCGTTTTCGCTGGGTTTGAGAGCAGGATGGGAGGGGGGCGGCCGTGCCTGACGCCAGCACTTTAGATAAAATCGTCCGCCAGACGATCGAGTCGATAGAAAACGCGAAAGAACAGATATTCGCCATCGCCGAGGATGCCCGGACAGAGTGCAGTCGTTTGCAAAAAGACCTGCAGGAAGTCCGGGAAAAGGCGCAAGCAGTCATCGCCCAGGTGGACCTGTTGACCTTGAAGGAGCGGCAGGCGCGTCTTCGCCTCGTCGAGGTAAGCCGTGAACTGAAACGGTACACGGAAGAAGACATCCGGCTGGCTTATGAACAGGCCCGCGATATTCAGGTCAACCTGGCTGTGTTGCGGGAAAGGGAAGGTCAGCTGCGGGCCAAGCGCGACGAACTGGAGCGACGGTTGCGGCACCTGGAAGGGATGGTGCAGCGGGCCGAGCAGTTGATGAATCAGGTGGGCGTCGTGTTGGATTTTATGGGCGGGAACCTGAAGGATCTCCATGTGAAGATGGACGAGGCCCAGGTCCGCCAGCAGGCGGCGTTGCGCATCATCATGGCGCAGGACCGGGAACGATTCCGCCTGGCCCGGGAGATCCATGACGGTCCGGCCCAGGGGATGAACAGTCTCGTCCTCCAGGTCGAACTCTGTGAACGGTTGCTGCAAACCGATCCGGGGCGGGTGCGGCGGGAGTTGCAGGAACTGAAGGGGAGGCTGCGCGACAGCCTGAAAGAACTGCGCAAAATCCTCTATGACCTGCGCCCCCATGGGTTGGATGACCAGGGGCTGATCGAAGCGATTCGGCGGTACACCGCAGATTTTTCCGAGCGGACAGGACTGGCTGTGGAGACGCGTTTCTTCGGCCAAGCGTGCCGGCTTGAGCGGGCTTACGAGGTGGCGATCTTCCGTATGATCCAGGAGGCGCTGCAGAACGTTTGGAAACATGCCGGTGCGAAGAGGGTCCAGGTGGCCTTTGAGATCGCACCGCAGGCGGTGTCGGTCATCGTCCGCGATGATGGCGTCGGTTTTGACGTAGCGGACATCTTCGCCCGTCCCGGCGATCGCTTCGGCCTCTGCGGCATGCGGGAAAGGGCCGAGTTATTGGACGGTGAGTGGGAGGTCCTCAGCCGCCCCGGACAGGGGACACAGATCAAGTTTCGGATACCGCTCAAGTCGGAAAATGACGGGGAGTGAGTCCTGATATGGAGCCGATCCGGTTGATCTTGGCCGATGATCACACCTTGCTTCGGCAAGGTGTGCGCAAAATACTGGAACTGGATCCGCGATTTCAGGTGTTGGAGGAAGCCGGCGACGGGCAAGGGGCGATCAATCTCGCCCGGCGCTTGAAACCGGATGTGATACTCATGGATATTCACATGCCTGGTGTCGATGGCGTGGAGGCCACAAGGGTATTGAAGCGGGAA
The DNA here is from genome assembly GCF_000019165.1 of Heliomicrobium modesticaldum Ice1. Classification (GTDB taxonomy): domain Bacteria; phylum Bacillota; class Desulfitobacteriia; order Heliobacteriales; family Heliobacteriaceae; genus Heliomicrobium; species Heliomicrobium modesticaldum. The sequence continues at coordinate 783,019 of NC_010337.2, read as the reverse complement.
CAGCCGCAGACGGCGATCCTCGTCCTGACGGCCCATGAAGAAGAAGACCAGATCATCAGGCTGATCGAAGCCGGCGTCGACGGCTACTTGCTTAAGGACGTCAGCCCGGAAACGCTCTACGGCGCCATCGTCACCGTGGCTCGCGGCGGATCCGTTCTCAACCCGGCCATCGTCCAGAAGGTGCTGGCCAAGAGGCGTTTCAACAGGACAGTCGCCCATTCGGGGGACGAGTTGACGGAAAGAGAAAAAGAGGTACTGGGGCTGATCGCGCAGGGGTCGACCAATGCGGACATCGCCAGCGCGCTCTTTATCAGCGAGAAGACGGTCAAGAACCACATTACGAATATCTTCCGCAAGCTCCAGGTGAAGGATCGCACACAGGCAGCCCTGTATGCCATCAAGAACCGGCTGGTCAAACTGTAGCTGTTTTTTTTTTTCGCCAGCATCTTTCGTCCGCCTTCATTCTACAGAAGGTCCTTTGCGCCATTGCAGGGGATGGCGCTCTGCAGAAAGTCCTTTGCGCCATTGCAGGGGATGGCGCTCTGCAGAAGGTCCTTTGCGCCATTGCAGGGGATGGCGCTCTGCAGAAAGTCCTTTGCGCCATTGCAGGGGATGGCGCTCTGCAGAAGGTCCTTTGCGCCATTGCAGGGAATGGCGCTCTGCAGAAGGTCCCATGCGCCATTGCAGGGGATGGCGCTCTGCAGAAAGTCCTTTGCGCCATTGCAGGGGATGGCGCTCTGCAGAAAGTCCTTTGCGCCATTGCAGGGGATGGCGCTTTGCAGAAAGTCCTATGTGTCATTGCACAGGGTGTCCTTCCTGTTCACGCTGCAAAAAGATCTACCACTCTTCGGGACGCGGTGGCGTCCCTTTTTGCCTTCCGTCGCCGTTTGCGCCGGGAGGTTTTCTTTTCGCGAAAAAAGGAGGGATCTCAACATTGATAACGAATTGAATTTTTAGAAATTATTGGATTACTCGGGGGATTTGCGATGGTTTGCTTGAAAGGGTATGTCTATCTGGCCAGGGGACGAGAGCAAAGCTGGCTCGGTTTTACCCATGATCCGGCCCTCGATTTGACCATGTTGGCACCGGAAGGCCTGGAGGCGCTCATCTCCCTCACGCCGAGCCTGCCCATCGGTGTTGCCCTCTTCATCCTTCAGGAATTGGGCGAGACCCTCGCCGCCGATGCCTCTGCCGGACGATCGCTTTTTTCCCAGACCTTCGCCGGTCTGTTCAGCAGGTTCGGCCACCGGCTCGGCTGGGGACTGCTGCCTGCGCCGGAGGCAGAGTGGGAAAAAAGGGCGGCCGAAGCGGGGGAGGCAAAGGAAGGGCGAGCGGTTGCCGTTGCAGGCGAGACCTTTTGGGGGCGTTGGTGGCCTTGGCGCCGCCAGATCGATCGGAAAGATCTGCAGCCGTCGATGGCGGCCGATCGGGAGCTTTCCCGGCTTTCGGGTCGAGTCATCGATTTGTTGAAGCCTTTCGGCTACTCGCCCTTGACGGCTTCCGGATTCCCTCTTCACGTCTTTCGCCCGGCTGCGGGGGAAGGGCTCCGTTACCGCTTGGATGATATCCGCCATGTGGCCGAATGTCTGGAAGGGCGATTGTTGTTTACCGCTGAACTGGAAAAAGCGATTTTGGAAAGGTTTAGCGGGCCCAACCGCACCTTCCCTCTCGAGCAGCTGGAGGATATCCTCCAGATCTTGGCGCTGGCCGGCGCCGTGGAGATCTACCCGTCGGTCTTTCTGCACGGACCGGATGAGGCCTGCTGTGTCCGCTGCGGCCAGAGCAGGCGCATTTCGGCGAGCCCCTGTGTTCGTTGCGGCAGGGAACGATGCTATTTCTGTGAGGAATGCCTGTCCATGGGGGAAGCGAGGCTCTGCCGCCCCCTCTATGGGCTGTCGGGAGACGAAGGTTGGCTACGGCGCTGGGATCACGACCTGTTGCCTTGGCTGACCGGCGCCGTTGGCCATGACTGGGAGCGGGATGCAGAAGGTCTCCTTCGCCGGGCAGAAAAGGGGGCCAAGAGGCCGATTTGGTCGAAGCAAGACGATGAGGCCAAGAGGCCGATTCAGTCGAAGCAAGACGATGAGGTCAAGAGGCCGATTTGGTCGAAGCAAGACGATGAGGCCAAGAAGCCGATTCAGTCGAAGCATGACGATGAAGGCGAAGGGGTTTCTAACCCAGGTCCCTTTTTGCAATTTCCCTTGAACCGGATGCAAGAGCAGGCGAGCCGGCGTCTGGTGGAATGGTTGGACGGCTTCCCCGCGCCGGGCGGCTTCTCCGCGTCGGGCGGGTCCTCCGCGCCGGGCGGCTTCTCCGCGCCGAGCGGCTTCCCCGCGCCGGGCGGGTCCTTTGCGCCGGGCGGCTTCTCCGCGCCGGGCGGGTCCTTTGCGCCGGGCGGCTTCCCCGCGCCGGGCGGCTTCTCCGCGCCGGGCGGGTCCTTTGCGCCGGGCCGAGCAGCGTCCCCCGGCCTTTCCTCGACACCCGAAGGGGGCGCCCTCGTCTGGGCCGCCTGCGGGGCCGGGAAGACGGAGGTCGCTTTTGCCGCCATCGGCCAGGTGCTGCGGCAGGGAGGACGGGTCCTTTTCGCCGTTCCGCGCAGGGATGTGGTCCTTGAACTGGCGCCGAGGATCGAACAGGCTTTTCCCGGCACGCCGGTGCACTGTCTCTATGGCGGCAGTGCGAGCAAATTCGGCGACAAGGCGGAGCGCAGCCGCCTGGTGGTGGCGACCACCCATCAGGCGATCCGCTTTTACCGCGCCTTCGACCTCGTTGTGCTCGATGAAGCCGATGCCTTTCCCTATCAGGGCAGCGCCATGCTCTATCATGCTGTCAGCCGTTCGCGCAAGCGCGACGGCCGGATCGTCTTGATGACGGCCACGCCGGATCAGGAGATGAAGCAGGCTGTCCGGAAGAAAAAACTCTTCCTGGTGACGATTCCTGCCCGTCATCACGGCTATCCCTTGCCGACGCCCACGATCGTCCTGGAGAAGGCGTGGCGCTGGGAGCGGGAGCGGATGATTTTCCCTGAGGGGCTCTTGCGTTTTTTGCACCGCTCAGTCGAAGGGGACTTCGCCCAGGTCTTTCTCTTCGTGCCTTCTGTCTTCCTGGCCCAGCGGGTCGGCGAATCGCTGAAGGCGGCGACGCGCCTGCCGCCCTTCAATGACTTTAAGGGGACTTGGGTGGAATACAGCCATTCCCGCGACCCGGAACGGGAAGCGAAGCGGCAGCGCTTCAGCCGACAGCTCTTTCCCCTCTTCGTCACCACCTCGATCATGGAGCGCGGCATCACCGTTCCTCGGGCCAATGTGGTCGTCTTGTTCGCTGAAAACGAGCGGATCTACGACGAGCGGACGCTGGTGCAGATGGCGGGGCGGGCAGGCCGTTCATCAGAGCGGCCCTATGGGGAGGTCTGGTTCATGGCGACGCAGGTCACGGCGGCGATGCAAGAAGCCGTCGAAACGATCCGCTGGTTGAATGAGCAGGCGCGGCGAGAGGGCTTTTTGCGTTCTGACGGCGGAGCCCGGGAGGCGAACTGAGCGATGGAGGTGACGACAGGATGGGTATCAAAGCGATTTTTTATGAAAAACCCTTTTCATCATTGCATGCGACCCGACAGGCCATGAAGGTTTTTTTTCAGCATTCGCTCTTTCCGCAGGCACCCGAATGCCTCTTGTGCCAGCAACCGCAGGATTTGTATGGGCGCGCGCCGGGGCGTTCCGGCCTCTGCCGCCGCTGTTACGAAGCGATCGCAGCGCTGACTGGCGACAAGCGCCAGTGCCCGCGCTGCGGCAAATATATGGAAGCGCATACCGACAGCCGGCAAGAGGACGGCAAAGACAACAAGGTCGGTAATGACAGCAAGGTCGGTAATGACAGCAAGAGCGACAAAGACAGCAAGATCGACAAAGACAGCGAGAACGGCAAGGACAGCAAGAATGGCAGGGACAGCCGCCTCTGCCATAACTGTCGCCGTGAAGCGCCCCTCTTTCTTCGGGCCTGGAACATCGGCCCCTATGAAGGCATCCTCCGCCAGAGCATCCATGACCTGAAGTACGGCGGTCGACGGTCGATCGCCACCGCTCTCGGCAGAATGATGGCCCGCCGACTCTGGACGGATGTCCCCGGCAGCAGCTGGTGGAACAGTTGGGGCAGCCTGCGCGGCGCCTGGCTCGTGCCCATCCCCCTGCACCCGGACAAGCTCTATCGGCGCAACTTCAACCAGGCCGAGTGCCTCGCCGAGGTGATCGCCGGCGAAACCGGCTTTCCCCTTGTCCCCTTGCTGGCTCGGCGGGCCGATCGGACGACTCAAGCCCAGTTGGGGCGCCAGGAACGCTTCGCCAACCTGCGGGGACAGTTTTACCTGGCGTCATCCCTTGCGTCGGCGACCACTTCCGCATCGGCGTCATCCCTCGCGCTGACGGCTATTCCCGCATCGGCGTCATCCCCCGCGCCGGCGGCCACTGCCGCACCGGCGTCATCCCTCGCGCTGACGGCTATTCCCGCATCGGCGTCATCCCCCGCGCCGGCGGCTATTCCCGCATCGGCGTCATCCCTCGCGCCGGCGGCGTCACCCTTGTCCGACCTGCCGATACAAAAAGGCAAGCCCTGCCCCTGTGCCATCATCATCGATGACGTCTACACCACCGGCGCCACCGTGACCGAAGCGGCGCGGACATTGATGGCGGCAGGCATCAGCCGCATCTATGCGCTTACCGTCGCGGCAGGCGTGGGCAAATAAACCTATTGTCCCTTCGCCGCACGATTCGTATAATGAAAAGCAAGATAAAAAGAACACAACAGACGGTGGACACCGTAAAGGGAATGATTGCGAGAAGCAAGAGGGGTGAATCCCTCCCGCCGGGGGCGGGTCAAGGTCTGCCGAGCTGTAGTCGTTTAAAGCGGAATTTCCGCTAAGGCCGTGAAGAAAGGAACAGACAAGCATGGATGTAAAAAACTGCCCTCGCTGCAACCGGATCTTCATCCCCCAAGGCGGCCGCAGAATCTGCCCCGTCTGTGTCAAAGAAGAAGAAAAGCAATTTGACAAAGTGCGCGAATATCTGCGCGACAACCCCGGCGCGCCCCTGTTGATGGTGATCCAAGAGACGGGCGTCGATGAAGACACGATCCTGCACTTCATCAAGGAAGGCCGCATCGAAGCGAGCCAGATGAGCGGCGCCTCCCTTCAATGCGACAGCTGCGGCGCCCCCATCACCAGCGGCCGCTACTGCAACAAATGCCAGGAAGACCTCGCTCGGGACCTGCAGCGGCTCACCGGCGGCGCCAAGGAGAAGACGCCTGCGCGGGAAATCAAAAACCGGCCGAAGGACAAGATGTTTACGGCTGATCTGAAGGAGTAACGGGAGCATTGTTGCCAGATAGGAGAGCACTATGGTCGAGAGCATGATACAGAGCATGGGAGCAAGGAGCTCCTGTGCTTTTTTCTTGGAGACACTAAAGATTTCTTTCCTGCTGACGATAAAGAGAACAGTAACAACGCTTCGTCGGGGTAAACGCTGGCACAACAGGAGGGGATCACAATGATCCATTCGTCGAAACCGATTCATCATATACACAAGGCCTATGGCATTGAGCCGATTGTGAAGAAAAGCGACGGCAACAGCGAAGTCAAAGGATCGCAGCGGCCTGAGCCAAGCCGTGACTCGCTGTCCATCTCAGAGGAAGCTCGGCAATTGCAAGGCTTTGTCAAGGCGATCCAAGAAGCGCCGGATCTGCGCACAGACAAGATCGGGGCCTTGCAGGTAGCGGTGCAAACCGGGACTTACCATGTGACCGGCTTGCAGATCGCTGAGCAGATGCTCCGCCGGCCCTGATGGGCTGAGCCCTGCCAGATATTACGTAAGAAAACGGGTGATCTGGGATGAAGACGAGCGAACAGGTCCCCTCGGGTTATCCCGCCGATGGAAACCCCCGGGGGGGCCTTTTTCAGCGCCTCGATGAGCTGCTTTCTGCGCAGCAGAGGATGATGCAGGGGCTGCTCCGCTTGGCTAAGAGACAGGAAGAAGCCATTAAAAAGTCAGACATCCAAGAGATCCAGAAAAACACGGAGATGCAGCAAGTGCTCATCCTTCAGTCGGGACAGTTGGAACAACAGAGGCTGAAGCTCTGTGCGGAAATCATCGCTCATCTCGGCATCGCAGACGCGAGCACCAGTGAAACAGTGCCGGGTCAAGCGGCTCGACAGGCCGTACAAAAACCGACGCCGTCAGCTTCGATGACGATGACCGAGCTGCTTCCCCATCTGCCGGGAGAATGGCGGACCAAACTGCAAGCCGCTCTGACGGAAATGCAGGGGGCGGTAGAGCGTTTGAGACAACAAAATGCCCGCAATGAAGAGATGCTCCGCCTTTCCCTTGGCTTCATCGATCAGTTCTACGACATGCTCACCCAAGCTGTCCAGGATGTTACACCGAGCTACGGCCCGGACGGGGAGAGAGAAGCGGAACGGCAACCTCTGTTCAACAGGCGGGCTTGATGAGGGAGGTTAAACAGCTCTCCTAAAATCGTAACAAAAAGGAAAAAAGCGGAACTTTTTGCTCAGACTATTCGTCCAACTCGATAAAGAGGATAGCACGGAGGTCTTTATCCATGAATCCATCGGTTTCTATTTCCAAAGCCAGTCTAATGCTCGGCGTTACCCCCCACTGAACTGAATGAAGAAATGGTAGAAGACTTTGTCTCCATCATTACGAGCTTTAGCGCCCGGATCTATGGCGCACGAGGCGGGCGAAAGATCAAACAAACCCTCGATCAATTGCAAAAAGAGGGTGTGCGGGAATGAAAATCACCGCTCGCGGCGAGATTCCGGCCCTCTCCGATGAAGCAAAAACCGCCGTAGACGATTTGATGCGGATTTTTTCATCGGCCATTCGCTACAGCTTTCAACGGATGATCGAAGGCTCGATGAGCGTCGGCGACATCGAAAAGGATGTGGCTTCTCGCTACGGCCTGAACATCCGCCAAGCCAAGGACGCCGTGGAAGACGCCCGCCAAACACTTATTTCCCAACGAAAACTTCTCCCCGAGTACGTGAAGAATTATGCTAAAAAAGCCGAAGCCGTCGAGAAAAAACTCAAGCATGTGAAGTCCGAAAAAAAACGCAAGGCCCTTCTTTCCAAGCTCGATAAGCGCCAACGAAAACGCGACTACTATCAACAGTTTCTCACCGCGAATACCATTCCTCCGGTCATCTTTGACGGCAAGAAAACCTTCCATCAGCGTTGTGCCGGAACCATTTCCATCGAAAAGTGGCGGGACAAACGCTCCAATCGCGTCTACGCTCGCGGCGATAAAACCAAGAAGGGCAATCCGAACCTTCGCATCCTTTATCACGACGAGAAACTTTTCTTGGAGATCAGCACCCTCGCCAAAACCCAATCCGGTCTTTCGGTGAAAGTCACCGTTCCCCTTTACATCGCCCAAAAGAAGTCGAAGAAGACCGGAAGGGTCAACGGGCGCAACTACCGCCAGATGCTGATCGACTACCTCCACACGGGCGACGCCTACCAGGTTGAAATCCTCCGGCGGCGCGGTCGTTACTATGTGCATGTGACCTTTGACGAAGCGGCGGTTCGGGCCTACAAGGTCGAATACACCGGGCATGCGGGCCTCGTCGGCATCGATACGAACCCGGACGGTTTTGCCCTCACCCATATCGACCGCACCGGAAACTACCGCCATCACACCGCTATCGCCCGGCATGAACTGACCTATGCCCGATCCAATCGACGAGAAAATCTGATTGGCGAGATGGTCAAGGAAGTCATTCAATACGCGAAGGATCGCCAATGCGGCGTGGCCTTTGAGGACTTGAAGTTCGAACACGACCAAGATACCCGGCGTAAATTCTCGCGTATCCGGCACCAGTTCATCTATCGAAAGATGCTCACGATGCTGGAAAGGGCCTGTATCCGAAACGGGATCGAGTATACGAAAGTGAAGCCCGCCTTTACGTCGAAGATCGGCTTGTACAAGTATACCCACCAGTATGGTCTGGACGTTCACCACGGCGCGGCCCTGGTCATTGCCCGAAGGGCCTATGGGATGAAAGAAAAAGTCCCGAGGCTCTTGCGGGAAAAACTCCTTCCGACGAAAAGTCCGTCTACCGAATGGAAACGATGGGCCATGATCCATCAGCGGATCGAAAAAGAAGCGAAAATCATCACGAAAGGAAGTGTAACGCCTGAGTTTTGGCGGTCACACCGGAAAGAGATCCTCGGACTAACCTAGAACTTGTAGCGTAACGTACATAATCGTCTTCGTACACGCGGTGAAAGGCGAAGACGACGGTGTTTCTTTACGGATGGGGTAACACCCCTCATTGCGGCGGACTCGGATGCCCACGGCATTCGAGGCGATAGAAACATCCCGTGATGTACAAGTGATGGCTTGTATCCGAGGGGATCGAATCCTGTGAGATCTCCCGCGCTGGGGTAGTCGCCAGCGTGTCAAAACCAAAGCAAAGTCAATTTGTTACGGTTTTGGAAACCAGGCATAGCATGGTTTCGACCTTCTTCGGTTTGGAAATCGCCAAGCGTGGCATTAATGCCAACCGCATCGGATTAGACGTGACCGGACACAACATCACCAACGTCAACACAGAAGGCTACTCCCGGCAGACCATCGTCTCGGTAACAACAGCGTCCCTGTTTGAACCGTCCATGCACGGCGTCTATGGCGCCGGTCAGATTGGGACGGGCGTCGATGTCAGTGAGATCCGCCGCTACCGCGACGCGTTTCTCGACCTCAATTACCGCAAAGAGATCCGCACCCTCGGTGCGTGGTCGGTCAAGTCCGATACGCTGCAACGGCTGCAGTCTCTCCTCGCCGAAAGTGACAACAAAGGCTTAGCCAGTGTGCTGGATCAGTTCTGGGAGGCTTGGGAGGACGTCACCCCCAACACGGACAGCCCGCCGGCGGCGCGCGCCGTCGTCATTGAGCGCGGCAAAGCCCTCGTTGAGACGCTCAAACACATCAGCCGGCAACTTGACCAGATAGAATCGTCTCTCAACGACCGGCTGGCCCAGATGGTATACGACATCAACAGCTATGGCCGCCAAATCGCGTCCATCAACAGTCAGATTCAGCGGATCGAGAGTGGAAACCCGGACAAGAGCATCCTTGGCGGACACCGGCAGAACGCCAATGACCTGCGCGATCAGCGGGACATCCTCCTGGACAAATTGGCCAAACTGGTTGACATCACTGTCTCGGAAGATGCCAGCGGCATGGTCAGTGTATCGGCAGGCAATGGAACCCTTGTCGACGGCGTCAGCTTCCGCACGCTTACCTATTATGATGCACCTGATGCGAACAACAAGGCCCTCTATGAGATCAAGTGGGACACCGGTCAGAGCGCCTATTTCAATGCCGGCGAATTGCAAGGAATCTTGGAGTCGCGAGGCTCCCTGGTGCCTCCCGGAAAAGAGACAACCCTTTTCGGGAGCGACAAATTCGACTGGCAGATCAGCGCCAATGCGGGCTCGCTGAATATTGAAAAGCTGTCATCGCTGCATCTTACCAGCGCTGCCCCGGCAGGGAATTACCGCTTCACCATCGGCAGCGAATGGAAGCCTGTGTCGGCCACCTTGTTCCTGCCCGCGAAAGGCCTTCCCCTTGCCACGGCCAGCACCATCACCATGGGCTACGGCGGCAAATCCTTCAACATCTTCCTGAACAAGAATGATGACGTAGGCTCGTTTATCAACAAAGTCAATGCCTTCACAAGAGAGAGCGGCATTCAGGCCAGGCTGGCCAAGACCGCCTCGGCGGGCGGCCTGCAGGTTATCTTCAACACGGTGAAGGATGTGAGCGCATCGGGAGTATTCACCCTCGGGACCTTCCCCTCGCCGCCTGTTGTATCGGCTGCCTGGACGCCGATGGCAAACATCACTGTGTCGAACGGGCAGAACGCCGTCATCTCCGTGGCATCCAGTTCGGTCTTGGGAACCATGACGACGACAGTCGTCGGCTCGCGGGTGACGGTGATGCAAGAGGGCAAAGAACGGATGGTCTTCGATGCGGCGGCCATGGCGCCTTTCTCGCCCATCTGGGAAGGCGCGCCGGCAGGCGCCTATGAATTCCAGATCACCAAGCGGGAAGGGCTGATTCAGGATGCCCGCCGCCGACTGAATGAACTGGCCTTGGTCGTCGTGCGTTCTGTCAATGAGGTCCACATGGCCGGCGTCTCCGAAGCAGATCTGCGCAAAGATCCGACGATGGCACGCAGCGACCGGAAATTCTTCGTCGACAATGCCGACAAAATCTCTAATCCCAAGCGCATTGATTCCATCGAGATCAACCCGGAACTGACAGCCTCCACCTTGGCCTGCTCACAGCCGTCGCGCACCTCCTCCGATAAAGGCACCACCGTTGTCGGCGATAACCGCAACGCCTTGGCCCTGGCCAACCTGAAGTATGAGAAAATCCGCGACTTTTTGAATCCCATGACCTATGACGACTTCTACCGCAATGTTGTCGGCGACCTTGGCGTGGCAGGGCAAGAAGCGAAGCGCATGCATGATAATCAGACGGTCTTGACCGACACGATCGATAAGCAGCGGCAATCTATATCGTCCGTTTCTCTTGACGAAGAGATGACCAACATGATCCGCTACCAGCAGGCCTATAACGCATCGGCCCGCATGGTCAACGTCATGGACGAGATGCTGGACACGATCATTCACCGCCTGGGGATCGTCGGGCGGTAAGCCTTGACGATTGGGCAACCCTATCTGTGATGAGGTGAGCGCGATGCGAGTAACCCAAGCGATGATGTCAAAAAGCTTTTTGACAGGCCTCTATGATGTTGCCGGGAAGATGGACAAAACCCAATTCCAACTGTCCACGGGCCGGCAATACCGGCTACCGGAAGATGCCCCCATGGAAAACGTGCAGATCATGACTCACCGCTCCACCCTGGTACAGGTGAACAAATACATGAAAAACACCAGCGAGATCCAGACGTGGCTGGAGAACTCCGACTCGGCCTTATCGGAAGTGAACAACGTGCTGCAGCGGGTGCGCGAACTGATCCTGCAAGCGGATAACGGCACGACGACAACTGAGGCCAAGAAGGCCACCGCCGACGAGATCAGCGAATTGAATGACCATCTGAAGAACGTCTCCAATACCACCATTGCCGGCCGCTACATCTTTGCCGGGACGAATACCGATAGGCCGCCCTGCGCCAAAGACACCAACGGCTACTGGAAGTGGAACGGGAACAACGGCGACATCAACGTGGAGATCGATGCCAAGGCTGTCGTGGCGATGAACTCAAAAGGAACGAATGTCTTCGTCCGCAACGACTTTAACTGGCCAGGCTCGCCCGTGCCGGAACCGGAGAAAAACCTCTTCAACTTCTTGGATTCTTTGACGAAAACGCTGAAGGATGCCAATACGACAGAAGACCTGGATACGTACCTGGCCATTACCGACAAGTTTCTCGACGGCGTCAATGAAGAGCGGGCCTCCGTCGGCGCCCGGGCCAACCGCATCGACTTCACCAAGTCCCGCTTGGAAGAGTTCCAATTGCACATCACCGAAGCCCTGTCCGACCGGGAAGACGCCGACATGGCTCAGGTATACACGAACATGCGCATGCAGGAGAACGTCTTCCGGGCTGCCCTTTCGGCAGGCGCCCGCATCATCCAGCCGTCGCTGGTGGACTTCTTGCGCTGATTGTTCTTTGTACGATGAGTCGATCCGGCGCAACATAGAGAGCTGCTCTCAGGTTATGTTGAATCGGCCCGGAGCGATCTGACCGGACAGACCGGTCTGCCTGAGCTTGAGCAGCCCGGTCTGAGCTTCTGGGTTGAGCAGCCCGGTTTGAGCTTCTGGGTTGAGCAGCCCGATCTGAGCTTCTGGTTTTGAGCAGCAGCGCCCTTCGGCGCGAGGAAGGGAGGCTTGAACCTATGGCAGTCATGATTCCCAGCGGCATGTCCGGTTTTCCTGGTGGCTTTGAACCGCGCATCCGCCAGCCGCGAGGCGTCCTCACCATCGATAACACCCCCGTGAGAGCCTCCATCGGTTTGAAAGACCCCTCTGTCGTCGCCCGCGAGCAGGCAGACCAGGGCCGTCAAGCCATGCTCGCCTTCACCGGCCGCATCGCCGCAGAAGGTGATCGCATGGCCCGGATCGAGAACAAGGGCGATCCCGCTGTTGAGGCGGGATTGAGCGCCTTCGATTTCCGAGACAACGTTGAGATCCGCTTGACCCGCCTCGATCCGCCCATCGTCCGTTATGAGAAGCAGGCGCCTGCTATCGACTGGGTGATGACCTCGGCCGGTTCCTTGACAGGACGGATTGTCAATCAATTGGTATGACTTCTAGCCAGGCTCAATCTGTGACTTGCGAGGAGGAGTAGAATGCGCATTCAGACGGAGCGCTTTGGCGTCTTGGATGTGCCCGATGAAGCAGTGATTCGCTTTCCCCAGGGTATACCCGGCTTTCCTCAGGAGAAGGCCTTTGTCCTGTTGCCTTGCGCCGAAGCGGATGCTTTCGCCTTTTTACAGTCCATCATGACACCGCCCTTGGCCTTTTTGCTCGTTACCCCCTTTGCCTTTTTTCCGGATTATAATGCGCCCATTCATATTGAGCAGGTGCGCCATATCGGCATTGATGAAAACAACCTTGGCGAGATCTGGACGATCGTCACGGTGCCCGATAACTACCACGACATGACGACGAATCTCCTGGCTCCCTTGGTGATCAATCGGAAAAAGGGTGAGGCGGCGCAGGTTGTCTTGGAAAAAACGAATTACACAACAAAACACCGGCTCTATCCCGCCTCAGCAAGCACAGAAGCCAACGGAAAAGGGGGCGGGTAAGTGCTCGTCTTGACACGGCGCAACGGCGAAAGCATCGTCATCGGGGAGAACATCACCATCTCCATTTTGGAAGTGCGGGGCGACCAGATCCGCATCGGCATCGAAGCGCCACGGCATGTGACAGTGCATCGCGGGGAGGTTTTTGAAGCGATTCAACGGGCCAACCGCGACGCCGTACAGTCTGTGGCCGACAAGAGTGGCCTCACGGCATTCTTGCAGAAAGACAAAGGGTCAGATCATAAAAAAGAAAAAAGTGCAAAATAGGACTAAAGAAATGAGCCGCCAATACGATATAATGAGTGTAAGGCGGGTGGTATCTTCGATACGCCGGCCAAGCCTCCGTTCCCGGGAACGGAAACAGAGTGATGGGGCAAGGATGCACCCATTAACTATTCAAGGAGGAATCAGCCATGATTATCAACCACAACATGCAGGCCATCAACACCCATCGTTCCATGAGCGTGACCACAAGCTTCCAAGCTAAGTCGATTGAGAAGCTCTCCTCTGGCCTTCGCATCAACCGTGCCGGCGACGACGCAGCCGGTCTGGCCATTTCGGAAAAGATGCGCGGTCAGATCCGCGGCTTGAACCAAGCCAGCCGGAACGCCCAAGACGGCATCTCGCTCATCCAGACGGCGGAAGGCGCCCTGACGGAAACGCACAACATCCTCCAGCGGATGCGCGAACTGGCTGTCCAAGCGACGAACGACACGAACACTGACTCGGATCGTCGCGAACTGCAGAACGAGGTGAAGCAGCTCAAGCTGGAAATTGACCGCATCGGCAACACCACCGAGTTTAACACCAAGAAGCTCCTGGAAGGCAGCGCGGCGGGTCCGCGGGAGAAAGTAGACGGTGTCGTTCAGATCAATAATAATAGTTCCCTCAAACTTAGCGGATTGAAAGCTCTTCAGGATATGTTCAAGAATATCGGTGAAGGACAAGCGGCTGCAAGTGGTGTAAAAATCAATGGCGCTGTCATCCTGGTTCGGGAGAAAGATACTTCTGGCGCCTCAATGAGCACTGGTGACTTTGCGATTTATACTAATAGCGGCGGTCGTTTGGCTGGAAGTGATACCACGTTCCTTAATATTTCAGCATCTGGTATCAGGCTTGGTAGTCAAATTACGGCGAATAGTGCTGCTCAGGCATTGCAGATCTCTGCTGCATTGAGTGGGATGAAGGTTGGGGAGACGATTACCTTTGTCTTCGGGAAAAACGAAGACGCCAAGAACGTACTTTCAGGCTCCATGATGTTCCAGATCGGAGCTAACGCGGGTCAGACTACGTTTGCTGCTATTAATGACATGCGTGTCAAAGCACTCGATTTAAGCGGTGTCGACATCAGCAGCAAGTGGGGTGCAGCTGTCGCGATCGAGCGGATTCAACAGGCCATCGAAAAAGTTTCTGCCCAGCGGAGCTTGCTCGGCGCCCTCCAGAACCGATTGGAATACACCATCCGCAACGTTGACACGGCGGCAGAAAACATCCAGGCTTCCGAGTCCCGGATCCGCGACGTCGACATGGCGAAGGAAATGATGAACTTCACCCGTCTCAACATCCTCCAACAGGCCTCCAACTCCATGCTGGCGCAAGCCAACCAAGCGCCCCAAAACGTGCTCAGCCTGCTCCGTTAATTTTATACGTAGGGAACCGCAAAGAGAGAAAGGCCCAGCTGATGCTGGGTCTTTTTTGTTTCCTTCTCACGCCCTTGACAACTGGCTGCCCTTAAGTTTTCCCTTAAGTGTTCGATAATAAGAGAAAGAGCGATTAGCGCATCAAGAAGAAGATGGGATGTTGCGATAGTCGATTTCTTCGAGTGAGGAGGGTATTGCCCATGACCATGCGGATCGGCGGATTGGCCAGCGGGATGGATATCGATGCGATGGTGAAAGAGATGATGAAAGGCCATGTTGTCCGTAGGGATCAGATTTACCAAAAGAAGGTGCAAACGGAATGGAGACAGACCGAGATCATTGACCTCAACAGTCAGCTGCGCGACTTTCGCGATGCTATATTCAAACTGAAGCTGTCGAATTCGACAAGCCCCAAGAGCGTTACCTCCGGAAATAGCATCGCGGTGACGGCGACAGCTACGGCCGATGCGGCTAACACGTCCCATATGGTCAAAGTGAAGTCGCTGGCCCAAGGCGTCACTAAGGGGAGTGAAGCGGCGATCAGCGCCACAGCGAATGCGAACAAGAACGCATTAAAAACCCATTTGGGGCTGACGTCGACCGATGTCTTCACGATGAAGCTGAATGGCAAGGAGATCAGCGTTGATCCGAACAAAAGCATCTACGAATGGGTGAACAATATAAATAAAGCCGGGGCCGGCGTCAAAGCCAATTATGACGTCAATCTTGATCGAGTCTTTTTATATACGACAGAACAGGGGCCGACGACAAAGATTGATTTTACCGGAACCACAGACGCACAGGCCCAAGAAATGATAGGGAAACTCAAGCTCGGCGCCTCGCCGACAGACAACTGGTCGTTGGATGTTAACGGCGATGGAACGCCGGATAATGTAGGTTACAAATGGGTAGGGACGGCGGCGGAAGTGGAGATCGACGGCATCACCTATAGCAATCTTTCTAAGAACACTTTGACAGTGGCAGGTGTCGTCTATTCTTTTTTGCAGAAGACAGAAGGCACGGCAGAGCCGATAGTGACCCTTCAAGTGAGTCCCGATCTGGAAGGGACAGTAAAGACGGTGAAAGATTTTGTCGATAAATACAATGAGATGCTGAATAAACTCAACGGAGAATTGAAAGAAAAGACCTATCGAGACTTTCTTCCGTTGACAGATGAGCAAAAGCGGGCTATGAAGGAGAATGAGATCAAGCTTTGGGAGGAAAAGGCCAAAAGCGGCCTGTTGCGCAATGAGTCGTCCCTGCGCAATCTGGTATCGCAGATGCGATTTGCTGTATCGGATGCGATCGGTGAATTAAAGGGAAAATATAAGTCCTTGTCGTCCATCGGCATCACAACAGGCCTGTACAGCGAAGGTGGCAAATTGTATCTCAACGAAGACGTTCTTCTCAAAGCGCTTACGGAGAATCCTGACGTGGTTAGTGAGCTCTTTGGCACGACAGTGACTAAGGCAGACCCTTCTAATCCGGAGAATAAGATCAATGATTTGAGTCGAAGCGGTGTGGCTGTCCGTCTCTACGACCGTCTAAAAGAAGCGATGGATAAAATGAGAGTCCGAGCCGGGACACTGCCTGGCGCTGACGATATGAGCGATCTGGGGAAACAGTTGCGCCGGTATAACAAGCAGTTAGATGATATGGAAGAGCGTATGCATCGCCTCGAAAACCAATACTATCGACAGTTCTCGGCGCTGGAGACAGCGTTGCAGCGGGCGAATGCCCAAAGCGCCTGGCTGTCGCAGCAGTTTGGCGCGAAAGGCTAAGGGATGGATAAGGATTTTTTCGCAGCGAATGATAAACAGAAGCCGAGGGGATGCCGAGACGATGAGGAACGCTGTGATGCAAGTCGCCTCTGGGGGGATTATCTTTTTCTTACCACACAAATGTTGACGGTGCTGCGAAGGAACGACGGGGAGATGTTCAACGAGATGCTGGAGCAGCGGCAACAACTGCAAATACGCATCGACGCCTGCGTCCGGCAGCAAGCGGCATCGCAAGAATCTGTTCAATCGGAGCAAGAAGCGCAGTGGATGGAGATAGTTCGTCTCAATCGTGATATCAAAGAGGAACTGCTCCGACAAATGCAAGAGGTAAAGCGGCAGATGGATACTGTTGGCGCTTATGATAGGATGGAGACGAATCATCTGGAAAATCGATTCGATCAGCGAAGATAAATGAAGAGGAAAAAGGAGACGCTTGCATGAATCCGTGGAATTCAGCACAAGCCTATGCGGCGCAAAAAGCCTACAGCGCAGCGAAAAATGGCGGAAAGGCGCCAACGGCAGGGACGATAGCATCGGCACCGTCGCAAACGGTGTCGCCGAGGCTGCCAGACGGTTCTGCAAATAACCAGATTCCCAACGGTGTCGGCCATCCCTTTGTTGCGCCGCAAACGGCAGCGTTGACGACAACAGGGACGCTCAATCGCCAAATGGGTGGGAATCAGTTAAGCAATGCCGATGCCTATATGACGCAAAAGATCATGACCAGCCCGCCGGAAGAATTGACAACGTTGCTCTACGATGGCGCGCTGCGGTTCATCAAGAAAGGCATCGTGGCCATTGACGAAAAAAATATGCTGGAAGCCCATCAACGGATCATCCGTGCTCAAGATATTGTGATTGAACTCATGGAAACACTGAACATGTCCCAGGAGATCTCCTCCCAGCTGATGGCCTTGTATGACTTTGTATTATACTGTCTGGTGGAAGGAAACGTAAAAAAAGATAAGACCCACCTGAATCATGCTCAAGAACTTTTGCAAGACATGAGAGATACCTGGGTGGAGGCGATTAAGCAATCGCGGATTCAAAAGACATCCCCGGCTCCCGTCAACGCATGAGACAGCAGAGACATCACCATAAGATGCCTGCTGTCAACCGGCGAGGTCCGACGAGTACAGGAACAGGCGGCTGAAATCATGGCACTTATCGATCGCAATATTCGATTCTTTCAGGAATACTGTCCGGTGATCCTTGAACAACTCCAGGGATGGGCGCCCCATAATCAGGTGGAGGTTGTAGCCTCGCGGGTTCCCGGCGTGCCAACTGCCCAGTTTTGCACGCCTCAAGGTGGGGTGTATTTGCATAGTCGCTACAACCCAATCCAAGAAGCGGAGACATGGGCGAGCCAGCAGGACCTGAAGGGTATCCGTCATATCGTTGTTTTTGGGTTAGCTTTAGGATATCACCTGGAAGCCTTGGTAAGAATCAATCCCAGAGTGCAATTGCATATATACGAACCCGACGGGACTGTTTTCTTAGCGTCTTTGCACGAAAGAGACTGGACGAATTTCCCTTGGCAGCAAGTGAAACACTTGGCTTTTGACGGGCATCGTCCGAAGCAGGAATGGTTTCTCCAAGAGATTATCCAACAGATGAAGGCGGACTGGACGATACTCACCATCCCGTCGGTACAACGCTGCTTTCCTGATGCCTACCGTTCCTTTCAAGAACGGATGAAAGCGTTGCGAACGAGCTATGTGGACAGTTTGGAGATGAATATTCCTTTTCAAAAGGAATGGGCTACCAATGCGCTAAAAAACCTGCCGCATATCTTGCGGACAGATTCAGTGTTCAAGCACAAAGATTTTTTTGCGGGACAGACGGCGGTGATGACGGCATCGGGACCGTCCCTAGCCGAAGCCATCCCTTATCTGAGAAGGTTGAAAAAAGAAAAGAAGACGATCATCGTCGCCGCCGGGACAAGTGTCAATGCTTTGGTTCATCATGGAATCGCGCCGCACATGTTTGTTTCTTATGATCCCTTTGTAAACAACTTTAATATCTTGCGGCCAAATCTGGACAAGGGCATTCCGCTGGTCTTCGGCAGCACTATTTACAGCGATATTGTCAGTGAACATGTAGGGCCGCAAGCTCATTTCATTCTCAACCAGGACAATGTCTATGCGGAGATCGTCGGTGGAGTCAACCCCGACGAGGTTATCATCGATGCCCCGTCCATTGCCGTGGTGACGATACAGCTTCTTTCCAAGTTGGGCATCTCTCGGATCATCTTGGCAGGGCAAGACCTGGCATTTATTGATGATCGCCGGTACGCAACCGGTGTCAATGAGGCGATCGCTCAAGCGAGCGAAGAAGACCGGAAGAAGTATCAGCCGATTGAAGCCAATGACGGCGGTACGGTGTACACGAATGACAGTTTTCAAATCATGCGTCAGAATATGGAGCTTTTTATTCGCCAGATTTCTGGTGCGGTCACATTTGTGAATACAGCGCGGCGAGGGGCGAAAATCGCCGGTGTTGACTATGTAGACTGGGAAGTGCTAATGCCGAGCCTTCTGGAAGGAGACTCTGTCGGTAAGCCGCCTTTCGCATTCCCGCGCATCCGCACCAGGAGCCTCAAACCGCTGGCCAAACGGGTGGAAAAGATTCTCGATGATACGGCGTTGGAGATCCGGAAGATCTTTGAGCAGCTACAACAGTTTTCGGAGCGTTGCCAGAATAATGAACAGGAGCGTGCTCAGGCGAGTTACCAAAAGCTGATCCAGGGCTTGTGGCTTCTCTTCAATCAGCGTGGTTTTAACGGGCTGGTCGTATACCTGATCCGCAACGAGACGCACATCATAAAGAAATACCTGCCTGATGCGTTGGATTTTGATCTGGAAGAGAAAAAACGCTTTGCTTTTCGGGAAGTTCCCTTGTTTTTGCGCGGTGTGGAAGCAGCTTTGCACCAGCTGCGCTACGGGTTGGCCGATTGGAATTGAAAAACCAGCGCAAGGGAAGATCGGTTATTAAGCAGGCTGCTTTTTTTTACGATAATTAAGGTAGATAGGTATAATGCTTTCTTGATATGGAGGAGTGAAGGCCATGGAATTGGCAGGCATAAAAGCTATGGATGGCAACTATATAGCGCCAAGCCGTGAACGGGTCTCCCAAGCAGAGGTGGGGCTGTCCCGGACTTCACCGGCAGCGGTTATACCGGAATCGGAGTCGGAGCCTGCTCTAAGTTCTCCCAAGACCGCAGCGGGCAATGAAAAAGAAACGCTGATCGATCTTGTGGCCCGAGAATCTTTTTTTCGCTTTTCAAAAGATGCGGTCATCCGCATGATGCAAGAAACGAATGCCTTTTTATTGGCGATCAACACAGACATTCGCCTGCAGTGGCATGAAGAGATGGAACAGTTTTCAGTTCAAGTCTATGACCAGCGCAATAACCGCGTTCTTCGAGAGTTCCCGCCACAAGAGTTTTTGGATACGATGGCAAAGCTCAGAGAATATGTCGGGATCCTGCTTGACAAGAAGGTATAAATGATGGGCAACAGATAAAAGAAGAGACAGGGGCATTTTGTCTCTCTTTTCGCACATGTCGCCGAAGGAGAAACAATGAGCCGAAGGAGAAACAATGACATGAAGCTATGGCTAGATGAGGAATATATCGGAGAAGCGTCAGAAGCGCATCAGATTGAGGCCTTGCTGAACGAATGGCTCAAAAGGCATCCGGAACGGGTGATTGCCCGCTTTCAGTATGCTGAACAGAGCTTTGACTATGGGGAAGCGTGGGACCTGTTGATTCGAGAAGAGAGCAATGTTACGCCTGACAAGGAGGCGCGCCTCATCACTCAATCGAGGGATACGGCGCTGTTAGAACTGGCGGAGTCGGTAAAGGAATATGTACAGCGACTTGTTCGTGGCTTGCCTGACCTGGCCGATCGATTCTACCGTGGCGAGGACGCCGGTGCTTGGGAAGAGATGGAAGCTCTCGCGGAAGGGTTAAGTTTTCTCGATACTTCAGCCATCCTATTGGCGGTTGACAGTTACGACCAAGGCCGATTTGTCGACTTGTTAAGCGAATTGGAACAAGCCATGTTAGCGCGGGACACGGTCTTTATCGGTGACTTGTTAAAATATGAATTGACCCCCTGGCTGGAAGGGATTCAGAAGAGCTTTATCGAAAATTAACGACAACAAGAAAAATACCTTCAAAATTGAAGCGAGATGACGAGAATGTCTGATGTCTATTCATCGCTACAATCGTTAGATGAGGAAGAACCTCATCAACCGGCATTACGGATGGGGTACGGAGAATACCTGCGCGGAAAAGTGGTGCTGATTACCGGTGCCACCGGTTCGCTGGGCAGGACCCTTCTGCCGAAGATCCTTGCCTGCCAGCCGAAAACGGTGCGCCTCTTCAGCCGTGATGAAGCGAAGCAGTATGAACTCCAGCAGGAGTATGCCCAACAGGCAGGGCTTCGCTACCTGCTGGGTGACGTCCGTGACAAGGAGCGGTTGAAGCGCGCCATGGAAGGTGTACAGGTGGTCTTCCACCTGGCCAGCCTGAAGCATGTCCCGCTCTGTGAATACAACCCGTACGAAGCGGTGCAGACCAATGTGGTGGGCACGCAAAACGTCATTGACGCCGCCTTGGTTAACTATGTGGAGCGCGTTGTTTACACCAGCTCCGACAAAGCGGTTAGCCCCACCAACACGATGGGCGCTACGAAACTCTTGGCAGAACGGCTTATTTCTGCGGCTCAACAGTCTCGGGGAACGCGCCGAACTGTCTTTTCAGCCGTCCGTTTCGGCAATGTACTCAATAGCCGGGGGAGTGTCATTGAAGTTTTTAAGCGGCAGATCCGCCGGGGCGGGCCGATTACCGTGACCGACCCGGAGATGACCCGGTTCATGATGACCTTGTCTCAGGCCTCCAATTTGACGATACGCGCCGGGGAACTGGCCGAAGGCGGCGAGGTCTTTGTCTTGAAGATGCCTGTTATCCGTCTGCAGGATCTGGTTGAGGTTGTCGTCGAGGAATATGCCCCTATCGTTGGTAAACGATCGGCTGATCTTGAGATAGAGACGATCGGCTTGCGGCCCGGCGAAAAGCGTTTTGAGGAATTGATGACGCCTGACGAAAGCGCCATGGCGTTAGAGTTGCCTGATATGTACGTCTTGCCCATGTTGGACGAACAGAGGGCAGTCGATGATGATAGACCCAAGACGGTCAGTTCGGCTGAAATCGCTCCTATTCCAAAGGAGGAACTGCGCCAACTGCTGCTGATGGAAGGTGTTTTTCAAGATTAGACAAACATGTCCCGCCACGGGGTGCTCAAGAGGATGAAAACAGAATTTGTCGAATCGCCCCACATACGATTGGCGAAGAGAGGTCGTAATATTATGGTGCGTTACAGCCTGATGCATGAGTGATCGGTTAACCACTAATTTCCACAAGCGCGGTTTGACCAATAACAACTATGCAATGCTAATATCCTTTTGTAACTCAACTTTCGCAGTTGCGAATCTAATGTTACCTGTGATAAGTCAGAACCCACGCATCTTTAATAAAAAAGTCTGCTAATCCCCTGTCTGAGGCGCTGTTGGAGAATTGTCATGAAAACGCGACAATTCCCACGGGGAAATGGATATAATTAGATTAATTTCCAGAAAATTTTAAAGGATTCCCGTTACCTTTGTCGAAGTGAGTTGTTGCAAAGCAAAACACTGAACAAAGGGGGAATCCTCAGTGCAAAGCGTAGCACAGCCACTCGAAGAAGTCCAGAAAATTTTTTGTAGAACACCTGGTGGAAAAAAAGCGGGCCGACTAATTCAACATTTTACGCAGTACGCCTCAAAGGTATATGGCTTTTCGCAGATGGTCCGTCAAGCAAAGGATGGTCGCAAACAACCCCGTATCAAAGCCCCAGCCATTTTTACCGTCGCTTTTTTTGGCGCCTTTTTCTGTATGGAAAGTATGGAGCAGATGGACCGTTGGTAAAAAACCGGGGTATTCCGTCAATTGGTTCCCAAAAACATTCGATTGCCATCACATGATACGGTGCGACAAGCCTTGATGAAATGGGATCTAAAAGAGCAACGAAAGCAGCATAACTGTGTGATCCAGCGATATAAGGAGCAACGCGGCCCGCAGAAGGAAAGCATCAATGGTTGGCGAGTGACTGCCATCGATGGCGTGGAGTTATTCCACACCAAGGCCTATCGTTGTCCCGAATGCCTTACGCGCGAACACCGCGACAAAACCACCGACTATTATCATGCGGTCGTAGTCGCCCAACAGGTTGGCGGCAACGCGAACCTGATTTATGACTGTTCAGGATGGGGTGGACAAGGATGAAGGTGAAACCACCGTCGCCCAACGATTGATCCGACGTATGGCCGAGACCTATGGAAAAATAACGGATGTATACACGTTAGACGCGCTGTTTGCCAAAGCACCCGTCATTCATGCCGCTCTGGATGCAGGCGCTCATGTAGTTGTTCGCATGAAAGAAGAACGTCGACGGATAATGAAAGAGGCAAATGCCTGCTTTGCGAACCGGCTTCCGGACTCCACTTGGGAAGAAAGAGATGGAAAGGGGAATACCGTTTACGTTCAAGCTTGGGACGAAGAGGGATTGGCACAATGGCCGCAAGTTCGCGTGCCCATGCGAATCGTAAAAATCATTCGTCATACCAACAAGACAGTCATCGAAGCAAACAAAGAAGTCTTTGTCACTGATGTGGTGGAGCGCTGGATAGCAACCACATGCTCATCCGAAAAAGCGGATACCCAGACGATCGCACAAATTGCCGCCGCTCGTTGGGATATTGAGAATATTGGATTTCGCAACCTTAAGACGTTCAACGCCTTGGACCACTGCTTCGTGCACGATTCGGTGGCGATCAAAGCAATGATCGGATTTCAAGTGCTGGCTTTTAATCTTAAGCGATTGTTTTTCTTTCACCACCTCCCTGCCTCTTCTCGTAATCGAGATGTGCCGCTTCGATATCTCATTGATGAGATGCGCGAAGCGACGAGGTGGTTATCTTTACATCTATATCGTTGGGTCTGGGAGTGGGGCTTATCTACTGCCTAGCTGACCAAGGGTGAAAGGGTGGGATTGCCT
The DNA here is from genome assembly GCF_000019165.1 of Heliomicrobium modesticaldum Ice1. Classification (GTDB taxonomy): domain Bacteria; phylum Bacillota; class Desulfitobacteriia; order Heliobacteriales; family Heliobacteriaceae; genus Heliomicrobium; species Heliomicrobium modesticaldum. Next base: position 759,653 of record NC_010337.2, on the reverse strand, counting down.
ATCGAAGCACTGGTATAAACAAGGTGTTTTTTTCCATAAAATTGCGTAGGATAAATGCAACTGTCGACTGGATAATTTAAACATTTAAAGAGAGAATTGGTATCGCCCTTAAATCGGTTAACCGTAAGAGGTCGCTCATTTGCTTGGTGCTATTTCGATTGCGTAGGTTCTGGAAACGTGCGAACAATACCAGGTTGAACACGAACGAATTCCCCAAAAGACGCCGAACAAAAACGCCCATATCGAATCGTTTCATGCAAATCTGGAACGCGAGTGCTACATCAAGCATACCTTTGAATCCTACCAAGACGCCTACCAAGTGGTTGGAGAATACATTGACTTTTATAACCAGAGGCGAATCCACATCTCTGTCTTTCCGGTCCAACATCTAGATGAAGTGAACGACAAGCTCGGCTGTCTGGTCGTCGCCTGCGGGAACTACTATTCCCGTGAAATGACCGCTTTGCGGCAATCAACGAACTATACGGGGAAGGTCATCACCCTTTCGAACTTTGACCTTTCCCTGCCCGAATCTTACGAGAACGCCCAGGTCATGGAGGATATCCAGGCGGTCCTAGAACTGCTTTCGGATCAAAAATCACGGATGACCTACCTGCTGACCTGGATCTCCCGGTTAGCCAATGATGAAACCATCGCGACCCTGTTTGAAAATGAAACCCGTGAAACGATTTCGGATGATAATGTAATCCGCTACAAAGATTACCTGATCAAGGGCATCAACGATCCCTACATCAAAAAAGAGTTTATCGCTGATCTGTACAGAATGAAGTATGTCTACCCTGATTGTGGGGACGTGGTGCTCGATGTGGGCGCTTACCGGGGGGATACGGCCATATTTTTCGCCGACAAAGTCGGTTCTACGGGCAAGGTCTTTGCCTTTGAGCCGATCAAGGCGAACTTTGACTGGCTCGTGGACAACATCCGGGATAACCGGTTGGATCACATCATCGTTCCGGTGAACAAGGGTTGTGATGGTCGCTCCGGTCTGGTCAAAGGGGTGACGGTCAAGTCTGGCGCACCCTGGTCGTTCCTGTCCGACGAGATGGGTGAGCAGAATATTGAAGTCGTCGAACTGGATGAGTTCGTGACCGACCAGCAACTGGAGAAGGTCAGCTATATCAAGATGGATGTAGAAGGATTTGAAGAACGAGTCATCCAGGGATTGAGCGAAACGATTCGGTCCCATAAACCGAAAATGGTGATCACCTTGTACCATAATACGATCGATCTGACGAACCTTCCCTTAATGATCAGCAAACTGGCTGATTATGACATGTATGTTCGCTGCAATATGGAAGGACCCTTCGCGGTGAACTTATACTGCAAACCGGCGACAAAGGCGTAGTCATTACGCCTGTTTACGGAAGCACCGGCCTCAACGTCGACCAAACAACGTTCGATGTTTGGTCGACGTCAGAACCCACGCATCTTTGATAAAATATTCTTCTGAAGGTTCTTCGCTGTTTTGTGTGGGTGAACATTTGTTTGCTGAAATTGTATCAAGTGTTCGCCGGTGCTACGGAAATATCGAGCCCACCCGCAACCAGGTATATAATGGAGATGAAGTTGCGTACTGAGCGGTACCCGCGCGCTTTACGCTTGGCTGCTTGAATCAAGCTATTGATTCCTTCTTGTAATCCGTTTGTGATGTTAGAGACAAACCGGCGCAGGATGCCCTTCTCATTGCGTTTCATGGTCTTTGCGACTTCTTTCATAGGCGCTAGCCGACTATGGGTGGCCCAGAAGTATCATTTCTTAAAGAACATCGGTGCGTCCATAGGATCTTTTTCGTACATTTCTTGGAAGGTAAGTCGAAGCTGATATGCCTTGGCGGTCTTTGAGTTACGTTGGGTCAGCACATCTTCCATGATCGCTTTTTGCTTCATCGTTAAATTCTTTTTGTTTTTAAGCCAAATATAACGAGTTCCTTTTAATTCCGGCATTGTCTTTTGCTCTTCCCGTCGAACTTGGTCCACCGCTTCGTTGATTAGCTTGATCACATGGAACTTGTCAAAGGTTATCGTTGCTTCTGGAAGATGTCGTTCTACACCTGAAATAAAGGCCGGGGACATGTCCATGCAAACATCAGTAATATTCTCGGCACTACCCCCGTGGGATTGAAAATCTTCTTTAAACTTCGGAAGAACATCAGCGCCTTTTCCCTCTGTTGCGAATATCACTCGCCGGGTGTCGGCATCAATAACCATCGAGATGTACTTATGCCCTTTCGCCCGAGCCGTCTCGTCGATGCTAATTTTCTCGACGGTCGACAGGTTTTCTTTTCGGCGAGCTTTATGAACATAGTGGTGGAGGATTCGCCACAGTAGCGAGTCATGTTCGTGAACAATTCGCGCGACTGATTTAACAGGCATTTCTTTCATGAGTGTCATCACATAGGCCTCAAAGAGCAGGGTGAATCCACTGCCCGGCCGACTCCACGGCACCGTTACCTGACGGACTGCCCCGCATCGGTCGCATTTCGTTCGAGGAACAGATGCATGGATAAAGGTCTTGTGCTGAAAGAAGTTCAGGTGTCTCCAAGATCTCTCCTTTGTATCGTGGGCTTTGCAGCCAGCTTCAGCACAAGCCGGGCAAGCAAATGAGCTTCCGGGTACGAAGTCGATCGTAATATGAAGTTCTTGTGCCTCGGCGTTAAACCGGGCTTCAGAGACAAACCATGGTGGGGTTAAGCCGAGGGCTAATTGGAATAAATCTTTGTTGTTCATAGCTCCATTTTATCATTTCTGTAATTGCCAACCCACACAAAATAGCGAGGAACCAAAAAGAAAAGAAGCCAATTGTGCGAACCGACAATGGACCGCAGTTTATCAGCCGTGTGTTTGAGGAAACGTGCGAACAATACCAGGTTGAACACGAACGAATTCCCCCGAAGACGCCGAACAAAAACGCCCATATCGAATCGTTTTATGCAAATCTGGAACGCGAGTGCTACATCAAGCATACCTTTGAATCCTACCAAGACGCCTACCAAGTGGTCGGAGAATACATTGACTTTTATAACCAGAGGCGAATCCACGGCAGCCTCTACAATATGTCCCCTGCGGAGTTTTGTCGACAGATGGCGGATGGGAACGTACCCGCTTTTATTGTCACACTGTAGCATAGGTACCGGACTATAGACCAGGCAGGCTAAAGCGCAAAGCCCGACGTCGACCGCCTAATTGACGTTCCCTATACAGGCCGACGTCTGTCAAGGGACGCCGAAGGCGTGGCGAAGCCCTTGCCCTTGATAGACGTTGGTCTGTATAGGAACCTGTAAGAGGCGGTGACGGCAGCCCCCCGAATCAGCGCAATCGTCAATTTTGTGAGACTCTACGAAAAACAGCGAATAAGGGGTCTACGCTCTAGAATTAGGGGGTTGAACCGCCTTTAGCGGGTAGGCGCATCGGCATTCTAAGCCTGGCTTTCAAATCAGGAACTGACGATATGCGTGAGTCAGCCGCCATCTCAATCATTAATCAGCTTTTAGTCGAAGGTGCAGTGATTCGTGCTTTCGACCCACGCGCCATAGAGAACGCCAAAAAGATATCCTGAATCCGTGAGTCGACTTAGCAGTACCCCAATGATTTTCCACAAAAAGTAATTCGTATTACAAGAATTTAATCCAATTTCCTTAGATAGCCATTTGAACACGTCGTCTTATCAAAGAAGGTGATGCCGTCAAGAAACGAGATCCATAAAAGCGTATAGCAAAGCTAACCTTTGACACATTTTACATCCAAAGGTCTATCCCATCGAATGAATTTGATTTTTTAGGAAATTCTTGCCGTTTACGAAAAAGCAAGATAGAGATCCTTAAACGTTGCGTACCAGGGACTATGCGCCCCGAGCCGGAGCTTCACTTGTCTGGCATGTCTCACCAATCGAGACGCAATGGTGATCACATTTTGAAGTACCGTGCGTATCCGGCGGCGCTGCGTATGGGCCTTTCTCTTTAGAGGGGAATCCAGATGGTGTAAGCTCATTTGACCAACGATGCGAAGCAGGTTATAGGCAAGCGCACCGAAATGAAAGACCAGATCATTGACCTTAAATTTTCCACTAGGCAGTCGTTCCAAATCAAGGTCCGTTTTTAACTCGCTATGGAATTGCTCGCTGGTTCCGTGATCTCTTTGCAAATGAATCAATTCTTCCGGCGAGACGGGTAACGACGTCCAGTACGTGGCCACTTCTAACTCTGGAAGCAGCAATTGCTGCCCATTGGACAAGATGGTTCGTTCCACGACATGGAAAACCACCCGTTCACGTTGTTCCATATCGCCGACCTTCCACATTACGCTGCCCGTATACTCCACTTTTCCTTCCCGAACAATTCGGGCCTGCCCATTTTTAAGGGCGATGTCCCTCCACATTTCGGGAGTTTCTTGGCGAAGGTTGCCTTTGATTATGTAGTCAACATTCTCTGCGCGGAGGACGCGTATGTTATCGACGCTGTCAAAGCCGGAATCCATGCGTACCAGAAGCTTCTCAGCTCCGCACTGGCGTGCGTAATTGATGCTCTTTGTTAAGAACTGGGGCGTTCCTTTCTGGCTATGATCTTTGCCCGGACGCAGCTCAACGTTTATGCAGTAGCCTTCCTGACCGAGGTAGGCCAGTATGGGCGCAAAGCCATCATGACCTTTGTAGGTGCGCGTCACCCCCTCTTTTTTGGAACCGGAATTATCCAATGGCGTCACATCTACGTCTACCGTCAGATAGTCCGTAGCGCCGACCCGAACAGGTGTCAAGGGAACTTTTGCTTTTTTGATGAGACGAGCAGATTCTTCCATAATGATGTCGTTCCATTTCAAATCCGTCTCAACAACCTTTTCAAATCGTTGTCGTAACGTGGGACTGGAGGGTACGATGTCGACGCCCATGGCGTATCGAAAAAAGTCATCTCCACGAGCCAGCTCAATCGCATCGAAGTCATTCTTTCCCTGACAGAGAAGGCCCAGGTAGCTCAGAGCAACAGTTCCGTGGCTTATATCTGGTGTCAAACAAGTGGGCACAGTGGACTTATCCAATCGCAATTTCAATGAAGTCTTTCTTAACAAGGCGCCCACGAGCGCCAATCCAGTTACCGGTGTAAGCTCCTCATTCGATTGCTCGATAATGAACTTCTTCATGGTCATGCATTCACCCCGTCGGTGAGTTTAAATCACTCCGATTAAACTCGTTTATCTCTATTATACGGGGAAATGCGCTGAATTTCGACTATTTACTTTTTATCCTGTCACTGATTCAGGTTAATTTATTGAGGGAGGAACTATATTGGCGACGATCAACGATAACTTGCAAACCTGGTCGAATTACGATTGGAGTCAATCGGGCGATGAGTGGTCAGCCGGTTGGGGTGGAACGGAGTATCTATGGACTTGCACCATATTGCCGCGAATCCTGCCCTACCTCCCGTTGGGGCGAACGCTGGAACTGGCGCCAGGCTTCGGGCGGTGGACGCAGTTTCTAAAAGATGTCTCGCAAGAACTGATACTGGTCGATTTAACGGAACGTTGCATCGACGCTTGCAAAGCGCGGTTCGCCGGCGCAAAGAATCTCCGTTACTTCACCAATGACGGGAAATCGCTCGATATGATTGAAGACAATTCGCTGGACTTTGTCTTCAGTTGGGACTCCTTGGTGCATGTCGAGATCGACGTGCTCGAAGCCTATCTGAAGCAACTCGCGAAGAAATTAAAGCCCGACGGCGTGGGCTTTATCCATCATTCCAATCTGGGCCGCTACTGTGATCAAAACGGGGAGGTCCTTGTGGAAAACGCCGCATGGCGGGCGGGCACCGTCACCGCCGAAGGGTTTGAGGCGATCTGCGCTTCCGTGGGCCTGTGCTGTATCCGTCAAGAATTGATCAATTGGAACGGCTTGCTCTTAAATGATTGCATATCGGTCTTCACCCCCCAAGGGAGCAAGTTTGACCAGCCGAATCAGCGGTGGAAGAACCTGTTTTTTGGCGATGAGTCGCGCCGGGTCAGAAAGATCGCGGAGCATTACAAAGGCGTGGAGAACAAGCAGGTGGTGCACCAAGCCGGCATGGGCGAATGGATCGGCAGAATCACCATAGCTGCCCAGGGACGGCCTGTTTACATCTGGGGAACAGGAAAAGTCGGGAGCGCCGTGTACTACTTGTTGCAGGAACTGGGCATCCAGGCAGCCGGCTTCATCGACAGCGATGTCCGGAAGGCCGGCCAAAAGCTGATGGATTTGAACATCGCCGCTCCGGATGAGGCGATTGGCCTTGTCGAGGATATTTTTGTGGTCATTGGTTCCATCGCCTATCACCAGGAAATCGGCAATCGGTTGATCGAGATGGGGTTGAAGAGCATTATAGACTTCGACACCATTCCGTACATCACCAAGCCATAAAGAGCTGAGACGGTTGTCTCGTTAAGGCAGAGGTGGAAAATCTGCCCTCCGCCAAAAGACGCAAGTGGGGAGGCAACTCCATATGGTCGGGCCCCTGATCTCAATCGTTACGGCCACCTACAACAGCGAAAAGCATCTGGAGCAGACGATCGCCAGTATCCTCGGACAAACCTATCGCCACATTGAATACATCATCGTCGACGGAGGGTCGACGGACGGCACGCTGGACATCGTCGACCGATACCGCTCTCGCATCGCCAAGGTGATATCAGAGCCGGATCGAGGAATCTATGACGCCTTTAACAAAGGGTACCGGGCGTCAACAGGGGATATTGTTTACTTCCTGAATTCTGACGACTACCTTGAGGATGACAATGTGATCGAAGAGGTAGCGTCCATTTTTCACGCTCACCCCGGTCTAAGCATCGTCTATGGAAATGTGCGGATGCATGAAGAGGGTTCGGGTTTTTTCTATTATTACGGAAAACCCGTGACGATAGAGGATTTCAAGCAGGGCTATATGACGCCGCATCCCGGTTTTTTTGCCCGCAGGTCCCTCTTTGAACGACAGGGCGGTTTTAGTCTCGATTATCCCATCGCCGGTGATTTTGAGTTTGTGATTAAGTGCTTCCTCAGTGACGGCGACAAGGCCTACTACTTCGACCGCACCATCGCCAACTTCCGGATCGGGGGAACCTCCAGCAGTTTGAAGAATTATTGGAAAACCCGCGCCGAGGGCGAGTTGATCACGAAGAAGCTCTTTGCTACCGAGAGCAAGCCCCTCTCGACGGGCGAGTACAATTTTCATTATTACCGCGCCTGGTTCGAGGCGCTGCTTCTGCAAAAGCGCAGTCTGTCCAGCGTCTTGCGGGGCGTGCGACGGGCGGCCATCTTCGGCTCTATGAAGCTGGCCTTATTCCTGCTGGAGGACATGCGGCAAGCGGGCATTGAGACGGTATGCTTCCTCGACAACGATGGGCGCCGGCAAAACCACACGATGAGGAGCGTTCCCATCTACGGGCCGGACTGGTTGCGGGAGCAGGCGGAACAGATCGATGCCGTGATCTTATCCTTTGAAGGCCGCTATGATGAGGAAGTGAAAGCCCAGATCCGCTCGTTGATCGGTGAGCGGGAGCTCTTGGTCTTGTCGTGGCGCGAACTGGCTGAGATGAGTTTCGATCGGGCATAGGGGTTACGGAAGCGCCCACCCGATTCGCGTGAAGGGAGCAACGAGAAGGTTGAAAGTGGCATTTGTCTATCCGCAACCGGCGGGAGGGGTGAAGCGGTATATCGATACCTTGGCGAAGGGGCTCTGTTCGATCGGCGGATTTGAACTCTGTCACTTCGTCGGCGAAGGGAAGGCGGGGGCGATTCGTTCCCTCGATGGCAAACTCTGGGAAGATTGTGTCATCCCAGAAGAAGAAAGGCGCTTCGCCGCGTTCCTGGAAGCGGAAAAACCGGATGTGGTTAATTTTCAAGAACTCCAAAACCTGGGCGCCTCTCTCATCGGCATAGCCTATGACAGGGGGATTCCGGTCGTCGTAACCCTTCATGACTATTGGGTGATCTGCCCGCGAATCTTTTTGATCAATCATGAACTGGACTATTGCTACGGACCCAACGGCGGGGTCAATTGCGCCCGTTGTTTTCTCCCGAAGGAAGCGCCTGGCGGACTGCCGGAGATCAGCGTCTTTATCGAGCGGCACCGGTTTATCCAAGCGATGCTGCAAAAGGCGGATGTGATCATAGCAGTCTCTCAGGCCAACCGGCGCCGTCTGGTTCAGGAAGGGATCGCCCCAGAGCGCGTCCAAACCGTCTATCCGATGGTGGAAGCGGGGGCGCCTTTGCCCAAAAGGAGCGATCGGCAGGGGCGGCTCCGCTTTGGTTTTATCGGGGCGCTCTCTCCCCATAAAGGCGTCCATGTGCTGATAGAGGCATTCCGAGACATACCGGAAAGCGAAGCGACACTGCACCTGTACGGTGAGTGGGATCGTTTATACGTGCCCACCCTCCGGCGGCTGACAGGTGAGAAAACCAACATCCGCTTTGAAGGAGCTTTTCGTCATGAAGACCTGCCGGAAATCATGGCGACGTTGGATGTGCTCGTCGTCCCGTCGGTCTGTCCTGATTCGGCCCCGCTGGTGATCCAGGAGGCGTACAGTCTCGGCGTTCCTGTCATCGGCGCCAGGATTGGCGGGATACCGGAATTGATTCATGAAGCATGCGGGATGTTGTTCGAACCTGGCGATTATGAACAGCTTGGGGATGTCATCAAAAAACTCCTCTCTGACCGGGCGATTGTCGACCGGTGGGCGAGCCGCCTTCCCGTTGTGCCATCTGTCCTGAAGGTATCCACAGAAATCGCGGCGGTCTACAAAAACGTTGCAAAAAGACGCCGTTATCCGCCGGTGATCCATGAAAAGCACAAGGCCTTGTTGTCCGCCCAGGACCGCGGCTTTTTGCGGCGTCAAGCGTTGCCTCTCCAGTTGGAGCGACTCTATGCCTACTGCAGGGAAAAAGGTTTAACCAGGCCGGCGATCTTTGGCGCCGGTACCCTCGGTCAGGCGGCAGCCCTTTTTTTTCGTCGCAGGGGTATGCCGGTAGCTTGTTTTGTTGATAATGACGGCTCAAAATGGGGGAAGCAATGCGAGCAGTTCCCGATTATTGCCCCCCATGAGTTGATCGACAAAAAGGACATTGATTTTATCCTGGTCGCTTCCGAGTGGGAAGCGGAAATCCTCGCGCAGTTGGAAGCGCTGGGTCTTTCGGTCCCTTGGTACGGTTTATTCGGCTTTGTCAAGCAACCGATCGCAGGAGAGGGGCAGCCCTGAAACAGGGTGCAGGGTAGGAGGGATGGCGATGAATCAGCAGGGCAGGGAACTTTGGCGGGACGACCGGTTTCTGGCCGCTTACGCAGGAAAGATTGAGAAAGCCCGCCTGATCAGTTTGGATGTCTTTGACACCTTGTTGTTGCGGACCTGCCGGAACCCCGATGATGTCTTTGTCAGAACGGCGGAAGCGGCTCACGCCGCCGGGTGTTTGTGCCGACGAATCACCCCTGAGATGTACCGGCAACTGCGCAAGCTGGCCGAACAGGAGGCCCGCGATGGGCAACAGCGACGATCAGGCGCCAGGGAAATCTCGCTCGATCAGATTTACGCCACCCTTCCGGAAGACATCGGTGACCGGAAGGCGATCGCGGCGATTGAACTGGCTGCAGAAAAATCGAGTTGCTATCTTAACCTAAGTGTCTTCTCGTTGATCCGGCATTGCGGGGAAGCGGGCGTCCCCGTGGCCCTGCTGTCCGATATGTATCTCTCGGCTGAACAGATCATGGCGTTGCTGGAAGCGAATGGGTTGGAGAGCCGGTGGATCGCGAAGCTTTTTGTCTCCAGTGAAGAGGGGGTTGGCAAAGGTTCGGGAGAACTCTTTGAGCGGCTTTGCGCGCTCTACCCCTCCATCGACCGGAGAGAGATCCTGCACATGGGGGACAACCTGGCGGCCGATGTGCATGGCGCCGCCAAGGCAGGGATCGACGCAGTACACTACCGAGCGATCACACCGGAACTGAACAGTATCTACGAATGGGAGTCGATCCTGCATGGCGACATATTGCCGGAACTGCTCTCGCTGCGGAAGCTGACCGACGCTCTTACAGCCCCTTGTCGCGAGGAGGAGGCCTTCTGGTTCCGGTTAGGCGCCGGCGTCATGGGGCCCTTTTTTACGCTCTTTACCGAATGGATCGTCGACCTGTGCCGGGAGGAGCAGATCGCCGGTGTGCTTCCCTTGATGCGGGAAGGGAGTTTCCTGAGCAGGTTGCTCCGGGAGACCTTCGCCTATCACGGGCTGTCGATCCCCGTGATCCCCTTGTATGTGTCACGGCAATCGACCTACTTCCCCGGTTTGCAGGCCTTTGATGAGACCGAGATCCAAAAGTTGTTCGAACGGCGGAACGTGACGGTCGGCGACATCCTGTCCATGTTCCCGCTGGAACCGGCGGAGGTCGAGGGGTTTGCCAGTTACTTGGATCTAGAGGCTTCCTGTTGCCGGCAGACCGTGATGGCTGACGGCGTCAACGTGGAACAGGCGTTGAGCGACTTACTGACCCGACCGCCGGTTCTAACCAAAATCCGGTCTTTTATCGCGCGACAGCGACAGCTCCTGGCGAGGTATGTAAGTGGACTGTTGCCTGCCGAAGGCAAGGTTGCCACGGTGGATCTGGGGTTTCGCGGTTCCATTCAGTCCTCCCTGGAATCTGCCCTGGCGCTGGAAAACTGTCCAGCCGACCTGTGCCATCTCCTCGCTATGGGAACGGAAGCGGTCACCCCGCATCTGCTGAAAGGGATGGATATCCGCGGTTTTGCCGGCAATGCCGGGGAAAATGCCGATCTGATGACGCCCATCGCGCGCAGCCCGCAAACGATCGAAGAGTTGCTCATGGAAGGTGTCGGCTCGACCTTGGGTTATGAGGAAAGTCCACAAGGGCAAGTCTATCCGGTGCTTTCGGAATATCGCTGTTCCGCGGAAGAACAGTTGCAAAAAGACGCCTGCCAGCGCGGAATGCTTGCTTTTCAACAAATGTGGTTCAAGTTATGCGCCCAAAAGCCCGATATTAGGAATAAGGCACTCACAAAAAAGCGGGATATTTTGGCGATACTTAGAGTCTGTCTAAAAACCCCCTCAAGAGAGGGCAAAAAGCAAGACGTTTTTATATGGAAATTGGTGGAATTTAAAGGGAATTCGACTCTTCGCGTCGAAGGATATAGGTACAAAGACTGTTTATAGCGAGGCGATGTACCTTGTTTCGATTCGATGTGGACCCCCAAGTTAGCTTTTACGACTTTGCAGCCCTCTGGGACCAACTTGTGCCTGCCGATTCCGTCTTTCGCCTGTTTCGTGAATTGGCGCCCCTATTAATACAACCGGAGGATTTTACAGGTCTCTATTGCCTTGACAACGGACGTCCCAGTCATGCGGCCCGGCAGATGACGATGGCCTGCATGTTACAGGAAATGCTGGGCGAAACAGACCGGGGGATGGAAGCACAGACACGTGTGAACATCGAGGTCAAGTTTGCGTTAGGAATGGCCCTCGATGAACCGGGCATTGATCACGCCAATTTTGGCGTCCACCGGCAACGGCTCATCCAAAAGGAACTTGATAAGGTCTATCTCGATCGCTTTATCCGGTTGATGTACTACCTGGGCGTTTTGACAGGGAAAGAACCTTGGATAACGGACACGACCCATGTCATAGCTCCCATCAGTGCCCCCACGACCATCGAACTGATCCGCCAAGCCATGCGCCTGTTGGTGCGTCTTTTGGCGAAGCAATACAGTGTTCCATGGCATGCAATCCCCCATGCCCCTCGGGCGGTACGTTACCTGGAAACAGTGACGGAAGTGAAAGAGCATAACCTGGACGATAAGGCCAAAATGGAACGGCTTGTTGAAGTGGTCAGCGAGGCTGACGAACTGCTGGCCTACGTGGAGTCATCGGAGGCTTCGTGGAAGAAGAAGCCCGATGTCATTCATTACGCCCTTTTGCTTTGCCGTATCCTCCGTGAACGAATCATTCGGAAAGATGATGGAACTCTTGAGATAGCCCCCGGCGGTTCTGTCAAAGATATGATAGTTTCGGCTGTAGACAGCGAAGCCCGTTTCGGTTGTAAGGGCAAGACGAAATGGCGCGGGTATAAGATGGCCATCGTCGAAGTCGGAAATTCCGGATTTATCGCCGCCGCCGAGGCCATGAAAGCCAACGACTATGACGGCTCCAGTCTGGTGCCGTTAGCGGATCAGCTTCCCACCGATTGTGTAGAAAACCCGACGATCATTGGAGATACCCACTATGGTGCGGGCGATGACCGTGTCACCCTCAAGGAAAAAGGCATTGACGTAGTGGCGCCACTTTCACCAAAGACAAAATGTGATATCCTCGCGGGCGAGGGATTTCAAGTTTCCGAAGACCAAACACAACTGATCTGCCCGAGAGGAAAAGTCATCACCACCTATTCGGAAGTGGCAGATGGGAAGAACTTCGTGCTTCGCGCCAAGGACCATGATTGCAAGCACTGCCCTCGTTACACGACCTGTTTTAAAGAAAAGAAACATCGGCGCACGATTTTTATTCACAACGCCTATGGTGTCATGCTCGAGGCGGCAAAGCACTCCCAAACGAAAATCTATAAGGAACAGATGCGTCTTCGCAGCCGCATCGAAGCCAAGCAAAATGAACTGGTCAACCGTTACGGACTGCGCCGGGTTCGCCGTATCGGAAAACGAAATCTGGCTTATGCCGCCCGGCTCAGCGCGTTAGCGGCGAACTTTCAAAAACTCAACCGTCTACGAAATGATAAGAATGCAACCATGGTGTTGGAGGTGAGTGCCTTACGCGGTGTTGCTTTCAAAAAAGCCGCATAAGGTGCAAGGGGGAGATCTGCCCTTTTTGAGGAAAATCCTCAAAAAGGGCCGGTGAGACCGATAAAAAGACTCTAGTTTTTTGCTGTTTGTATTAAAAAATCATGCTTTTGCAAGGGCTGGCTAGGGAATTTGCTTATTTTCTAGACGGCCTCACTTAATCGGATGATTGAGATGCCCACACCTGACGAGGCCGAACAATTGGGCGGACTGCTCCATGACGATAACTTTGGCAGTAAAGCTTGCCGCCGTTTGTGGGATGCCGCTGCGGACGAACTGATGCAGCGGGACGGCGTGGAACGCTTTTTGGAGCTTTCCTCGTACGGCTGGAGATACGGCAACGTCTATTGGCCGCAATTGATCGTCACGCGTCGCTACCCGCTGTACTTTTTCCAACAACACCTGAAGCGCAGGCGCCGGGGCAGCTATGTCGTCGCCTTTCACGCTCTGGTGGCGCGGATCGTGGCCGATGGCGTCCGGGAGTTGATGATCTACGGCGCCGGAGAGGCAGGCCGCGTCCTGTTCCAGTTGGCCGCTATGCAGGGCTTGCGTGTGCTGTTTTTTATCGATAAAAAACAACATCTATGGGGCAAGTCTCTGGAGGGTGTGCAGGTTGTCTCCCTGGAGGAAGCTGCGTCAAAAGGAAATGCTGTCTTTGCCGTCGGCTCCATCGCCTATCTCGACGAGATCCGCGGGGAGATCGAGCGGAGGTATGCCCCTCTGGGGCGGCCCAGGATCTATACGGCCTATTGAGCCGGCGAAGATCTACGGAACGATCGAAGAAAGGGATGTCTGATCCATGGCTCATCCCGTAGCCGTCGTTATCTGCAACTGGAATAAAAAAGAGGACTTGTTGGCGTGCATCGATGCGGTGCTGGCCAGCCGGTTTCGTGGATTCGATCTCTGTGTCGTCGACAACGCTTCCACCGACGGCTCTGCCGAGGCCGTCGCCGCCGCTTATGGGGATCAGGTGATCCTGTTGCGGAACGAGCAAAATCTTGGCGGTGCCGGTGGTTTTAACAGGGGCATCCGGTGGGCGCTCTCGCAAGCATACGAGTACATCCATCTTCTCGACAACGACGTGTTCGTGGAAGCGGACGCCATCGGCGCGCTGCACGTCTTCATGGAAGAACATCCTGACGTAGCGGCGGCTGGGTCGAGGTTGTATAAACACGCTCACCCTAACCAACTCCAGGAGTTGGGCGCCAACATCGATTGGGAGCGTTTTCACCTCAAACCCCATTTCAAGAACCATATCGATAGGGGCGATCTGCCTGACATCATGGAGTGTGACTATGTGCCCGCCTGTTCTGTCATGCTCCGCGCCGATGTCCTGCGGAAGGTCGGTTTGATGGACGAAGGCTGTTTCATCTACTGGGACGACGTGGAATGGTTTTACCGGATGAGAAGGTTGGGGCGCCGGGTGGTAGCATTTGCAGGATCCAAAGCCTGGCACAAGATGGGCGCCGCTGTCCGCAAGAACACCTTCGCGACGTACTACTTTTGGCGGAACCGGATCCATTTCTTCGCCAGGGCTCTCGATGGAGGGACGCTGGAACGCTTCGCAGAGGCCCTCTGCGCTGAACTGGCCCAGGCTGCATTTTTCTCCGAGTATAAAGGACAACACAACACGGTGAAGACGCTCTTCATGGCCGTCGCAGACGCCCTCACAGGGACTCGCGGTCAAGCCGGACCGGAAAGGATCTTCGAGCGGGAGAGTGAGCAAAACCGGTTGGCCGAGGTGTTCCAGGCTACGGAGCAGGTGGTCTTGCTGGACTGCGGGGATATCCGGGTTCTCCGGGAGATCGTGAACGGGATGCTTGCCGCCAAGCCGGGACTCCGCCTGTCGCTGGCGTCGCGCGAACTCCCTGCGGCCGAACTGGCCCTCCAATTCCCTGCTCATCCGGTGATGGAGGGCGTTCCTGACGCAGACCGGTCGTTCCTGTTGTGTCAAACCTGCCGGCAGATCGCCGATGTTCGCCATGAACTCTCGGAACAGGTCGGGTTGTATGTGGACGCGTATATGAATGTCGTCCACTCGGAGGAAGATCGGCGCGCTCTCCAGCGGTATGACCAGGTCTATCAGGGGTATATTGCACGGTTCCTGCCGGTGTTGCGGCAGAAACTGATCGATCTAGGCAAGAGTCGCCGTCAACGGGTGCAGGAAACGCAACCTGGACGGAAGGCTGCCGACGTGATATGAAATCGATGAGGCGGTGAACCGATGGCGGAACTGGAACGGTTAAGCGCGGCCGTGAATTTATGGGAGCACTGCAATTTCAATTGTTCTTTTTGTCTTGGAGCGAGAGCGAACGTGCCCCAGGACTGGGCCTCCTATCGGTAAAAGCTGTCGCGTTTAGGGACGTTTTTTGATGAGACCGGGATATGGGACATCAACTTTTTAGGGGGAGAACCGCTCATCAACCTGGACTTTGCTGCGTTATACAGCCAGTTGGCGCCACGGCACCGTATCTGCATGACGACCAACGGTTCTATCGCCCTCGATCATCTCTTCACTGACGATACGATTCGCCGTTTGGCCAAAATCAAGCTGTCCTACCACCCCATACATGAGCAAAATCCGCACTATGACGCCATTTTTGAACATAACGTCCGGATCCTGACCGCTTTGAACGTCTATACCACCGTCATCTATGTGATGCTACCGGAACGGATCGCCCGTTATCCGGCGATGGCCGAGCGGTTCACCACACTGGGCGCCGTCATGTGCCCCAATTTCCTGGTGGGAGAACACCAGGGCAAACGATACCCGGAGGCCTATTCCCCAGAGGAACGGGAGTATATTGTAAGCGCCTACCGGACGGTCCATACGCGGTTTTTATCGGAATACGGCTTTCATCAGCCTACGATGCGCTGCTGCCGGGCTGGATACAGCCGTTTCAACATCTATCTGGAGAGCGGGCGGGTGAATCCATGCGAACACCAGGCTTTCCGCGAGATCTTCAATTTCTTGTCGGAAGCGCCGGTTACCTTTACCGGCAAAAAGCTTGCGGAGCCGTAGCGCTGCCCGATGCGCACCTGTTTTTGCGGAACGACGATGGAACAGGAGGAATTCTGGCAGAAACAGGATGTCCGCGATATGACCCTCTATGACCGGTAGGTGGAACTCTCGAAGATGTCGCCGGAAGGGGAGGCCTACTGGCGGGAGCAGGAGACAGCCTTTGTATCCCGCCTAGAACAGGCGTTGCCTGGCGAACAGGCGTACATCTGGGGGGCGGGGTTCATACGATGCGGCTATTGGATCTGCTCACCAACAAAGGCTTTGCCAGGGAGAAGATCAAAGGGATCGTCGATTCCAATCCCCATAAAGACGGCAGGGTGCTCCACGGTCTGCCCGTGTACGCCAAAGAGCGGTTTTTCGCCGAGCGCCAGGAGGATTGCTCCGATATCATCATCTCGTCGGCAGCCTTTGAACATGAGATTTACGAGGAATTGCAACCGGTCCTTCCCGAAAGGGTTCAACTGATCCGGCTCTACGATGGGAAGCTTGGATGTCAAGTTCCCCTCTAACGATTCGCCGCAGGGGGTGACCATGTGAAAGTCGTCATCTTGGCCGGTGGCGGGGGGACACGGCTGTTCCCCCTCTCCCGGCAGGACTATCCCAAACAGTTTTTGCGCCTGCAAGGGGGAAAGTCGCTGCTGGCGCAGACGGTCGAGCGGTTCTTGGCGGTTGCCAACCCTGCCGACATGGTGGTTGTCACCAATCAGGTCTATTATCACCATGTGCAGACGGAGCTCCGCCTCTGCGGCGCTTTAGCGGCCCACATCCTCCTGGAACCGGCGGCGCGCAACACGGCGCCGGCCATCGCCCTGGCTGCCCGCTATTGCGCTGATGTCCTGGGATGCGGCGATGAGGAGGTCCTCTTTGTCTCGCCGTCGGATCACCTGATTTCACCGGTGGATGGTTTTGTCAACGCCGTCAAGCAGGCCGTCGAAGGCGCCGGGCAAGGGAAGATCGTCACCCTCGGCGTGCTGCCGGAAAAGCCGGAGACCGGTTACGGCTATATTCAGGCAGGCGCACCCTGTCACGGCGGGTTTGCAGTGACAGGCTTTACGGAAAAACCGGAACGGAGTGTGGCGGAGGCCTTTTTGCGGCAAGGGAATTACTATTGGAATTCCGGGATGTACGCGATGCAGATCGAAACGGTTTTTGCGGAACTGAAGAGCCATGCGCCTGAGATTTACAATGGCGTTGCCGAATCCTTCGAGCAGTCCTTGGCCCGTTTTGAACAGATGCCTTCGGTGTCGATCGACTACGCCGTGGCAGAGAAATCAGATCGGGGGATCGTTATCCCGTTGTCGCTATTTTGGAGTGATATCGGCTCTTGGGATGCCATTTTTGACGCCCTGACCAAAGATGAAGAGGGCAACGTGCTGGCAGGGGATTGCCACGCCATCGACTGTCATGAGTCGCTGCTGATGAGCAATGGGCGCCTGGTGGCGGGGATCGGCCTGACGGACACCCTCGTGGTGGAGACCTCCGATGTGATCGTCGTCGCGCAGAAGGGCCACTCTCAAAAGATCAAGTCCCTCGTGGAACAACTGAGGGGTCGCGGGCGAAGGGAGGCGTCAGAACATCCCACCCAATTCCGGCCCTGGGGAAAATACACCGTCCTGGCGGAGGCGCCGGGGTATAAGGTGAAACACATCGTCGTTACGCCGGGCAGCCAGTTGAGCCTGCAGATGCATTACCACCGCAGCGAACACTGGATCGTCCTGCAAGGGACGGCCTGCGTCACCGTCGACGACCAGACGAGGTGGATTCACGAGAATGAGAGTTTGTTTGTGCCCAAAACGGCAAGGCATCGTCTGAGCAATCCCGGAAAAATTCCGCTGGAGATCATTGAGGTGCAAAACGGGAGTTATCTGGGAGAAGACGATATCGTCCGGTTTGATGATGTATATGGGAGGTTATCCGATGGAACTGGTGTCTGTCGTCATCCTGAACTGGAACCGGCGAAATGATCTGAAAGAAGGGCTGACTCGCCTTCGAGAGCAACCCTACCGCCCGCTGGAGATCATCGTCGTCGACAACGGTTCCACTGACGACAGCGTCGCCATGGTCCGTGCAGAGTTTCCCGAGGTGCGCCTCATCGAGACAGGAAAAAACCTGGGCGTCGAGGGGTACAACGCCGGATTCCGGCAGGCCCGCGGTGAGTATGTGCTGATCCTTGATGATGACTCCTTTCCGGCTTACGACGCCATCACACGAATGGTCTCCCGCTTTCAGGCCGACCCGCGCCTGGGTGTCGTCGCTTTCGACGTGCGAAGCTATGACCAGTTTGTCCAGTGGGAGCAACAGGGTCGGCCGGAGCGGAGCGAGACGTCCGGCGAGAAAGCGCAAGCGCTGGCAGAGCCGGATTATTACATGAGTCTGTCTAAAAACCCCCTCAAGAGAGGGCAAAAAGCAAGACGTTTTTATATGGAAATTGGTGGAATTTAAAGGGAATTCGACTCTTCGCGTCGAAGGATATAGGTACAAAGACTGTTTATAGCGAGGCGATGTACCTTGTTTCGATTCGATGTGGACCCCCAAGTTAGCTTTTACGACTTTGCAGCCCTCTGGGACCAACTTGTGCCTGCCGATTCCGTCTTTCGCCTGTTTCGTGAATTGGCGCCCCTATTAATACAACCGGAGGATTTTACAGGTCTCTATTGCCTTGACAACGGACGTCCCAGTCATGCGGCCCGGCAGATGACGATGGCCTGCATGTTACAGGAAATGCTGGGCGAAACAGACCGGGGGATGGAAGCACAGACACGTGTGAACATCGAGGTCAAGTTTGCGTTAGGAATGGCCCTCGATGAACCGGGCATTGATCACGCCAATTTTGGCGTCCACCGGCAACGGCTCATCCAAAAGGAACTTGATAAGGTCTATCTCGATCGCTTTATCCGGTTGATGTACTACCTGGGCGTTTTGACAGGGAAAGAACCTTGGATAACGGACACGACCCATGTCATAGCTCCCATCAGTGCCCCCACGACCATCGAACTGATCCGCCAAGCCATGCGCCTGTTGGTGCGTCTTTTGGCGAAGCAATACAGTGTTCCATGGCATGCAATCCCCCATGCCCCTCGGGCGGTACGTTACCTGGAAACAGTGACGGAAGTGAAAGAGCATAACCTGGACGATAAGGCCAAAATGGAACGGCTTGTTGAAGTGGTCAGCGAGGCTGACGAACTGCTGGCCTACGTGGAGTCATCGGAGGCTTCGTGGAAGAAGAAGCCCGATGTCATTCATTACGCCCTTTTGCTTTGCCGTATCCTCCGTGAACGAATCATTCGGAAAGATGATGGAACTCTTGAGATAGCCCCCGGCGGTTCTGTCAAAGATATGATAGTTTCGGCTGTAGACAGCGAAGCCCGTTTCGGTTGTAAGGGCAAGACGAAATGGCGCGGGTATAAGATGGCCATCGTCGAAGTCGGAAATTCCGGATTTATCGCCGCCGCCGAGGCCATGAAAGCCAACGACTATGACGGCTCCAGTCTGGTGCCGTTAGCGGATCAGCTTCCCACCGATTGTGTAGAAAACCCGACGATCATTGGAGATACCCACTATGGTGCGGGCGATGACCGTGTCACCCTCAAGGAAAAAGGCATTGACGTAGTGGCGCCACTTTCACCAAAGACAAAATGTGATATCCTCGCGGGCGAGGGATTTCAAGTTTCCGAAGACCAAACACAACTGATCTGCCCGAGAGGAAAAGTCATCACCACCTATTCGGAAGTGGCAGATGGGAAGAACTTCGTGCTTCGCGCCAAGGACCATGATTGCAAGCACTGCCCTCGTTACACGACCTGTTTTAAAGAAAAGAAACATCGGCGCACGATTTTTATTCACAACGCCTATGGTGTCATGCTCGAGGCGGCAAAGCACTCCCAAACGAAAATCTATAAGGAACAGATGCGTCTTCGCAGCCGCATCGAAGCCAAGCAAAATGAACTGGTCAACCGTTACGGACTGCGCCGGGTTCGCCGTATCGGAAAACGAAATCTGGCTTATGCCGCCCGGCTCAGCGCGTTAGCGGCGAACTTTCAAAAACTCAACCGTCTACGAAATGATAAGAATGCAACCATGGTGTTGGAGGTGAGTGCCTTACGCGGTGTTGCTTTCAAAAAAGCCGCATAAGGTGCAAGGGGGAGATCTGCCCTTTTTGAGGAAAATCCTCAAAAAGGGCCGGTGAGACCGATAAAAAGACTCTAGTTTTTTGCTGTTTGTATTAAAAAATCATGCTTTTGCAAGGGCTGGCTAGGGAATTTGCTTATTTTCTAGACGGCCTCTACATGAGTTTTAACGGCGCCGGCGCGGCGGTGCGCCGAGCGGTGATGAAAAAGGTAGGCTATTACCCGGGTGAGTTTTTCTTGTACATGAACGAGATGGACATGGCCTTTCGCATATGGGACGCCGGTTACACCATACGCTACTTCCCCGATATCGTGTCCTACCACAAGGCGTCTCCGACCAACCGCCAGTCATGGCGGGCACCTTTTTTCTACTGTCGCAACCTGTTCTGGCTGGTGTGGAAAAACCAGCCCATGGGACGGGCCTGGTCACTGACGCTATTGCTCTTCTATTACTGTCTGTATTTTTCTATGGAGCAAAAGACGACGATTTACCTGAAAGCAGCCTGGGACGCTGTCAAAAATCTTGGGATGATTTTGTCCCTGCGCAAACCTGTGCAACCGGAAGTGGCCCGCAAACTGCGGGTGCCCTACCGGGTCAATTTCACCTTTTACCGTTAAAAAGGCGATGGGAGACACCGGCAAAAATGAATGCAGGAGTGCCCGTGATGATGCAAGCAGGGAAACCGAAGAGCCCGTTTAAGGCCTATGACGTGCGCGGAAGAGTTCCCGATGAATTAAATGAAGATGTGGCATACCGGATCGGTTGCGCTTATCGGGAACTGTTCGAGGTGAGGCATGTCGTCGTCGGTTATGATGCGCGTCTATCCAGTCCCGCTTTGGCTGAAGCATTGGCACAGGGTCTGCTTGACAGCGGTTGTGATGTGACAGACATCGGCCTGTGCGGCACCGAGCAGGTCTATTTCGCTACAGCGCACATGAATCTCGATGGCGGCATCATGGTGACAGCCAGTCACAACCCTGCCGACTATAACGGGATGAAGTTCGTCTTGTCCCAGGCGCGCCCTGTGAGCGGAGATACGGGATTGCGCGAACTGGAAGCGCGGGTGCTGGCCGGCGGACAAAGTTTCGGCGGCGGCGCGGGATCGATTATAAGCGAGGGGGCAAAAGGGCGGAGGCGGCGAGAGAACAGCTTGCCGCCTTATGTGGCGCATCTGCTGAGCTATGTGGATCCGACCGTACTCCGTCCGCTCAAGGTCGTCGTCAATGCCGGCAACGGTTGCGCCGGGCCGGTTATCGACGCCTTGGCGCCCCATCTCCCCTTTGCATGGACCAGGGTGAACCACGAACCGGATGGTTCATTTCCCCATGGCATACCGAATCCGCTACTGCCGGAAAACCGGGAGGCGACGGCACGGGCTGTTCAAGGGGCCGGTGCAGATGTGGGCATCGCCTGGGACGGCGATTTTGATCGCTGCTTTTTCTTTGACGAACAGGGGCAGTTCATTGAGGGGTACTACCTGGTCGGGCTGTTGGGCCAGTCCTTTGCCCGGCGCTATCCCGGCGCAAAGATCATCCATGATCCTCGGTTGATCTGGAACACCATAGAACTGGTGGCTGAGGACGGGGGAGTTCCGGTCCAATCGAAGACGGGACACGCCTTTATGAAGGAGAGGATGCGCCGGGAGGATGCCGTCTACGGCGGGGAGATGTCGGCGCACCACTATTTTCGCGACTTTGCCTACTGTGACAGCGGAATGATTCCCTGGCTGCTCGTGCTGGAGGCCATGTGCCGGGAGAACCGACCCTTGTCGGCGCTCGTCGGGGAACGGATGCGGCGGTTCCCCTGCAGTGGGGAAATCAACCGCTCTGTCCCATCGCTGGAGCGTGTCCTGGAACGGGTCGAGCGGTTTTACGCCGGTGCGGGGAAATCGGATATGACAGACGGTTTGAGCATGGACTTTGGGCGATGGCGTTTCAACCTACGGGCATCCAATACAGAGCCTCTCTTGCGATTGAATGTAGAAACGCGCGGTGACGAAGAACTGCTTCAGCAAAAGACAGCGGAGTTGCTGGCCCTCATCGATAGGGAGGAAGGGTAGGTCGTGGTGGAGAAGGAAAAATGGTGCTTGGTGATCCGCTCCGTTCCGTTTCAGCAGATGGATAAGATCATCCCGGCGCTGACAAGGGAGTTCCCCGGTCATCGATTAGCGGTCCTGACCCATCCCCATGGGGTCCAGATGGCTTCGAGCTATGCTGAGGTGGATGAGGTGATCCCCTATTCCCAACCGGGCAGTTTTGATAGGGAATACATCCCGGAGGCCGTCAAGGCGCGAGTCTGGGATGTGGTGATCGTGCCGGTGGCCAATGTGTCCGGCTCCGGCTTTTATAATGTCCTTCGCTTCGGAGCGGCCATCGCCGCGCTTTCGCGTTTCCTGATCAACCTTCCTGGCGAATTGAAGCCCTTCACTCCCGGCGGCTTGATCTGGGGCGGGAGCGTCAACGGGATGCGCGCCCTTTTGGCCGCTGTGGGAGCGGCGATCCTCTGGCTACCCTGGTGGCTGGTCTTCTCCCTGGCATCGGTCCTGATTCCCCAAAAGAGCGGCGGATGCGAGTCGAGCGAGGGCGGATAAGGAGCGGCGGACGACGCGAACGAAGTAGAGCGAGGAGGCTGGCCATGTTTGATTTCCTGATCGTCGGCGCCGGCTTGTCGGGATGCACGCTGGCCGAACGGCTGGCCAATGAGTTGCAAGCCCGGGTGCTGGTGGTGGAGAAGCGAAGCCATGTGGGCGGCAACGCTTATGACGCTTATGACGACAACGGGGTGCTGGTGCACAAGTACGGCGCTCACCTCTTTCACACCAATGACTGGGAGGTGTATGGGTATCTCTCGCAGTTTACCGAATGGCGTTTTTACATGCATCGTGTCCTGACCTGGGTCGATGGGCAGTTGCTTCCCTTTCCCATCAGTCTGGAGACGCTGAATCAGTTGTACGGCCTGTCCCTGACGACGGAGGAGATGGAGGCTTTCCTGGCCCGGCGCCGGGAATCGCGTGAAATCAATAACTCGGAAGACATGATCATCAGCCAGGTGGGCCGGGAACTGTACGAAAAATTCTTTGCCAACTACACTTTGAAACAATGGGGCATGCCCGCCAGCGAACTGGAACCGGAGGTTTGCGCCCGTGTGCCGGTGCGTTTCAACCGGGATCTCCACTATTTTGCCGATCGGTATCAGGGGATGCCCAAACAGGGATATACGCGGATGATCGAACGGATGCTGGCCCACCCCAACATCAAGGTGCTGTTGAACACTGATTTCGAGGAGATCCGCCATCTCATCCCCTATAAATCTCTCATCTATACAGGGCCGATCGACGAGTATTTTCATCACAAACACGGCCCGCTTCCCTACCGATCGTTGCGCTTCGAGTTTGAGACATTAGACCAGGAGTTTTTCCAGCCGGTCTGTGTCGTCAATTACCCCAACCACTTTGACTACACCCGTATCTTGGAGATGAAGCATGCCACCGGTCAGCAATGCCGGGCGACCACCATCGTGCGCGAGTACCCGCAGGCCCAGGGAGAGCCCTTCTATCCTGTTCCGGCCCGCCGCAACAGTGAACTGTATCGCAAGTATGCCGCAGAGGCGGAAGGGTTGACGGATGTCTACTTTGTGGGGCGTCTCGGGCAGTATCGCTATCTGAATATGGACCAGGCGGTGCGGGCGGCCCTGGATCTGTTCCAGCGGATCCGAGCGCAAGGCCGATGAAAAGCCTGGGATAACCATCGAACGCGGCAGATGATAAAGAGTAAGGGCGGAGTAGAATGACACAGGCATTTTCTGTCTCCGGTCGGATGATTGGCGATGAGGCCCCTCCGCTGATTGTGGCGGAGATGTCGGGAAACCACAACGGTTCCCTGGAGCGGGCGTTGCAGATTGTGGAGGCGGCGGCGAAAGCAGGCGCCCATGCCTTTAAGATACAGACCTACAGGGCCGACACGATGACCCTAGATGTGGATCAGGGAAACTTCCGCATCGACGATCAGGAGAGCCTCTGGTCTGGAAAGACGTTGTACGAACTATACGCTGAGGCCTATACCCCCTGGGAATGGCACCGGCCCATATTGGAACGCTGCCGGGAACTGGGCATGATCGGATTCAGCACTCCCTATGACGCCACGGCAGTCGATTTTCTGGAGACGCTCGATGTGCCCATCTATAAGATCGCGTCTTTTGAACTGACGGACCTGCCGCTGATCCGCCGCGTTGCGGCGACGGGGAAGCCCATACTGATGTCGACAGGGATGGCCACGGTGGCGGAGATCGATGAGGCGGTTCGGACGGCCCGCGCGTCCGGCTGCCGCCAGTTGGTTTTGCTCAAGTGCACGAGCAGTTATCCCGCTTCACCGGCGGCAAGTCATCTGCGGACGATCCCCCAGTTGCTTCAGTTGTTTGGCGGAGGGCGGGGGTGGCATGGTGAACCGGTATCGGCTGCGACAAGGACAGGGAGATGGCCGGGAGCCGGAAGCGAGGGACAGGGGGCCGGCGGCGCGATGGCGGTGCAGGTGGGTTTGTCCGATCATACCTTGGGGATTGGGGTGGCTGTGGCGGCCGTGGCGCTGGGCGCTTCGGTCATTGAAAAGCATGTCACCCTCAGCCGGGCTGATGGCGGTGTTGACGCCGCTTTTTCGCTGGAGCCGCATGAGTTGGCCATGCTGGTGACAGAGACGGAACGAGCCTGGCAAGCGCTGGGACAGGTTCACTTTGGGCCGCTGCCTGGCGAAAGTACGTCGCTGGCCCATCGCCGGTCTCTCTATGTGGCTGAAGATATGGCGGCGGGGGAGCTGTTTACAGCGCAAAACCTGCGCGTCGTCCGACCGGGTCATGGGTTGCCGCCAAAGTATTATGAGACGCTGCTGGGACGAGCGGTGAATCGGCCAGTTGCGAAGGGAACGCCGGTGACGTGGGATGTGTTGCTTCCCCGGAAGAATTCTGGCGATGAATAGAAGGGGGTCTTGCAGGTGGAACGGGATAGGATCGTTGCGTTGATTATGGATGTTCTTGCTGATGTGGTTGAGGACGAGGCTTTGCCGGAAGGGTTTCCACCCAAAACGGATTGGAATGAGCAGATTAAGATTTTTGGCCGTGACGGCCTCCTCGATTCGGTCGGTCTTGTCACGCTGATCGTTGATGTGGAGCAGCAGGTGGAAGAGCAGACGGGCCGGTCGATCGTGCTCGCCGATGAACGGGCCATGTCACAGAAACAGAGCCCCTTTCAGACCATCGGAACGCTGGCAGATTATGTGATGACGCTCTTCTAGCTTAAGGGGTGTGGTGGGAGGCCGATGGTGATGGAACAGGCAATAGTGGCGGCAACGGAACCGGCGGCAGTGAAGGCCCCTGCGACGCCAGCGCCCCCGGTGATGGTGATTACGGGGGCGCGCAAAGGGATTGGCCGCCATCTGGCCGAGTATTATTTGGACAAGGGGTTGCAGGTGATCGGCTGCAGCCGTGGCGAAAGCGATCTGGTCCATGAACGCTACAGCCATATGCAGGTGGATGTGACGGCAGAGCCGCAGGTGATCCAGATGATCGCCGCCATTCGCAAACGCTGGGGCCGCTTGGATATGTTGATCAATAATGCCGGCGTGGCTTCCATGAATCACTCGATGCTGATGCCGGGGAAAACGGCGGCTCGGATCGTCGCCACCAACCTGATGGGCACCTTCTTTTGTTGCCGCGAAGCGGCCAAGGTGATGATGAAAAGGCGGTGGGGGCGGATCGTCAATCTGTCGACGGTGGCGGTGCCGCTGGGCTTGGAAGGCGAGGCGGTTTATGCGGCGTCGAAGAGCGCTGTGGAGACATTCACCCGTGTGCTGGCTAAGGAGGTCGCTGCCTTTGGCATCACCTGTAACGCTCTGGGGCCGACGCCGATGGATACGGATCTGATCCGCGGTGTGCCGCAGGAGAAGATCGACCAGATCCTGCGGCAGATGGCCATACCGCGGTTGGGGACTTTTGACGATGTGGCCAATGGGGTTGACTTTTTCATCAGTGAACGGAGCAGTTATATTACGGGGCAGGTGCTCTATTTGGGAGGCGTGTAGACCTTGTTCTTGGGTTGGATGTTGGAGACGATGGCAAGCCGGGAGGAACAGGAGGCGCTCGTATGGAATGGGCGCTCCTACACTTATCGGTGGTTGCTTGCGCGCATCGGCCAATGGCAGGAGCGGCTCGATTGGGCGGCGTCGCCGCAGCGGGAAGCTAAAGCGCCGGTGACGGCCGGTATGGTCGTTGCTGTTGAGGGCGATTATTCGCCCAATGTCTGCGCTTTGCTGTTGGCATTGGTCGATCGCGGGGCGATCGTTGTTCCGTTGACTCGGTCGGTGCGGCATCTCCGAGAGGAATTTTTGGCCATTGCTGAGGTACAGTTGGTCATTTCTTTTTCAGATACGGATGAGGCCGTTTTCGCCTGGAAGCTGGGCGATCGCTGGGTCGGCGAAGGGGGGGCGCCGCTGGTTGGCAACGAGGCTGTTGTGCCCTCAGATGATAGCGCCCTTGCGACGCCGACGAATCCGTTGCTGTTGGAACTGATCCGCCGCGGCCATCCGGGGCTGGTGTTGTTTTCATCGGGCTCGACAGGCAAGAGTAAGGCGGTCTTGCACGATATGACGCTGCTCTTGAAGAAGTTTCAGGTACGGCGACAGGGCAAGCGGATGCTGACCTTTTTGCTGCTTGACCATATTGGCGGCATCAATACGCTGCTTTATGTCTTGTCCAACGCGGGGACGATTGTGACGGTGCCGGGCCGCTCGCCTGAGGCGGTCTGTGCCAATATTGCGCGCTATCGTGTTGAGGTGTTGCCCACGTCGCCCACGTTTCTGAATCTGTTGCTCCTCTCGGAAGCCTATAAGCAGGCTGATCTATCGTCACTGGAGTTGATCACCTATGGCACGGAGGTGATGCCGGAGAGCACTTTGGTGCGGCTTCGGGAGGCATTGCCGCATGTGCGGCTGCAACAGACCTATGGCTTGTCGGAGTTGGGTATTCTGCGGTCTAAGTCGAAGGCGTCCGATTCGCTGTTTGTGAAGATCGGCGGGGAGGGGTTCGAGACGAAGGTCGTTGATGGGGTTTTGTGGATCCGAGCGGAGTCGGCCATGATGGGCTATCTGAATGCGCCTAGTCCTTTCGATGAGGAGGGGTGGTTCAATACCCACGATGAGGTTATTGTCGATGGGGAGTATCTGCGCATTCTTGGACGCCGTTCGGAGATTATCAATGTGGGTGGTGAGAAGGTCTTTCCTGCCGAGGTGGAAAGTGTGATCATGGAGATGGATAACATTGCCGACGTGGCCGTCTCCGGCGAAAGGAGTCCGCTGACCGGCCAGATGGTTGTGGCCCATGTGGTGTTGAAGCGGCCAGAGGAGGCCGCTGTGGTGAAAAAGCGCCTCCGCCAGTTTTGCCGTTCCCGTCTTGCTCCGTATAAGGTGCCGGTGAAGGTGACTGTTGTGGAGGGGCGTTTTTTCAGTGAACGGTTCAAGAAGATGCGCAAGGATTTGCCGGGATGAGCGATGTGGCTGTGACTGTGGATGTGATTTATGGGCGGCGGGTGCGGCTGCGCGTGGTGGAAGCGGAAGACTTGGAGAGGGTTCGTTGTTGGCGCAACAGTCCAGAGGTGTATTATCCGATGTACAATTGGGATCCCATCACAGCGGAGATGCAACGTCACTGGTATGAGACGCGGGTGTTGAAGCGGGAGCGCCATCATTATTTTTTGGTGGAGCGCTTTGTGCCGGGAGAGTCCAATTACCGCCCTGTAGGGCTGATCTCGCTGACCGATGTGGACGGAAGGCATCGACGGGGAGATGTCGGGTTTTATATTGCCAATGCCGAGGACCGTCTGCCTGGTGTGGCTTTGGAGGCGGAGTATATGCTTTTGTCCTTTGCTTTCGACCAGTTGGGGCTGCACAAGGTCTGCCTGGAGGTGATTCAAGGCAACGACAAGGTGGCTAAGATGCATCGTCATTACGGCTTTGAGCTGGAGGGACGGCTTCGCGGCCATGTCTGGCATGATGGCGTTTTCAAGGATGTCTTGGTGATGGGGCTGCTTGCCAGTGATTTTGCTGCTCACCGGGAGAAGATAGAGGCGCTGTTGGAACGGCTGGCTTGAGGCGTTTGCGGCTGGTGATGGCGAGACGATAGGGAGGGAAACGGGAATGAACATACTGGTCACTGGCGGCGCCGGTTTTATCGGGCGTTGGGTGGTGTTGCAGTTGCTGCGCGCTGGTCATCATGTCTGGGTGGTCGATGATCTGAGCAATGGCCGCGCCGAGAATCTGGCCTATGGCGACGAGGCGTTGGTGGGGTCGGACAGTCTGGCTGACCCTTGTTGCACAGGGATTGTGACGGGAACGTTGATCTTTGAAGTGGGCGATATCTGTGACAGGGAGCGGTTGCGCCGCTGGTTTGAAGAGCATCGCTTCGATCTTTGTTATCATTTAGCTGCGGAGATTAATGTGCAAAAAAGCATCGATTTTCCGGCTGATACGTTCCGCCGTGATGTGGAAGGCACTTTTGGCTTGTTGGAGTTGTGCCGGGAGTTCGGTACGCGCTTTGTCTTTATGAGTACCTGTATGGTCTATGCTCCCTTTGAGGAAGCGGCTGCCGACAGGGCGAGCAGGAGAGGACTGGAACTGGCCGATGGCCAAGGCATGAATGGCTGTGGCTACGGCGATGGCGGGGCGCCGGCAGGGATCGATGAGCGTCATCCTGTCTTGCCGGCGTCGCCTTATGCCGGGGCGAAGCTCTCTGGGGAGCACTTGGCCCTGTCTTACTACCATGCCTATGGCCTGCCGGTGACGGTGATTCGGCCCTTCAACACCTATGGCCCCTATCAGAAGACGAATGGGGAAGGCGGTGTGGTGGCGATCTTTGTGGAGCGGGCCTTGCGTGAGGAGCCCTTGCATATCTTCGGTGACGGCACGCAGACGCGCGATCTGCTCTATGTGGAGGATTGCGCTCGCTTTGTCATTCAGGCTGGGATGGATAGGCAGGCGATCGGCAAGACGCTTAACGCAGGTTCTGGCCGGGATGTGTCAATCAATGAGTTGGCGCGACTGGTTGGCGAGGTGGTTCAGGCCGGTCCCGGTTTTTCTGTTTGTCATGTTGCCCACCCTCATCCGCAGAGTGAGATCCGGCGACTGCTCTGCGACTTTGGTGAAGCGAAGCGGTTGCTAGGTTGGGAACCGCAGGTTTCTCTGGAAGAGGGGATCGCCCGGACGGCGGACTGGATTCAAGGGAAACAATAGCGAAAAGGAGAAAACGGCAAAAGCCCTCGGTCAGGCTCGTTATGAGCCACCGGGGGCTTTTGGTCTGCTGTTGGTTTGTCTTATGGATGATAGCCTTGTCTGGCCTTATTTCAGCAGTTGCAGGATGCCCTGAGGAAGCTGGTTTGCTTGAGCCAGCATGGCCGTCGCCGATTGGCTGATGATGTTTTGCTTTGTAAACTGGGTCATTTCCATCGCCATGTCGGTGTCGCGGATGCGTGATTCGGCGGCGGTGAGGCTCTCGTTGGCTACTTTCAGGTTGTTGATGGTGTATTCGAGGCGGTTCTGGAAGGCGCCCAGTTTGGAGCGTTCTTTGGAGACTTTGGCGATGGCTTCATCGAAGACTTTGATGGCGATGTTGGCGTCTTGTTGCGTGTTTATTTTTATATTGAACTCCGCGCCGGAGTAACTCTTTAACCCAAGGGCAGCAGAGGTCACATCACCAATTTCTAAACCAAGATGCTGGTTGGTATTCGGACCGATCTGTAGCGTTGCATCTCCGGGTGGACGACTAACCAAGGCTTGGCGAGTTTCATGGAAGGATGACAGGGCATCGGTAGCTGGCGTTTTCATGATCCCTTGTGCATCACGGAAGGTGAAGGTAATCCCATATACAGCTTTCGCATATCCTCCGCTAACAGCGGTAAAGTGGAGTTTCGTTCCGCTTACTGTGAGTTTAAAGTATCCGCTTACATTTCCAGCAGATGAACCGTTTATGTCTTTAACGGCAGCGCCAATAACACTGTTAAATGTGGTGCCGCCGGATATTTTAATTCCACTTGTCTGCAACAATTTTCCGTTAACGACAAAGCTTAGCTGTACCGTATCGCCAGAGACAACACCAAACTTATTCCCTGCACGGTCTGATAAATTGACTAATTTCGCAGCTCCACTGAAAACCTTTCCGCCAGAGGTGACCAGATTGTTCGTCTGGATATTAGCTACAGCTCCTGAGACGGCTTTTCCCATGTTGCCATTTAACAGCTTGCGTGTATTAAACTCCGTGTGCCCGGCAACACGGTCAATTTCTTTAATTAACTCGTCCACTTCATCTTGGAGGGCACTGCGATCCTGCTCGGTGTAAATCCCGTTGGCCGATTGCACAGCCAGTTCACGCATCCGCTGGAGCATCTGGTGCACTGAATCAAGGGCGGCTTCGGCTGTTTGAATTAACGATACACCGTCGAGACCGTTTCGTTCCGCTACAGTGAGGCCGCGGATCTGGGAGCGCATCCGTTCGGAGATGGCCAGACCGGCGGCGTCGTCAGAGGCGCGGTTGATGCGCAAGCCCGACGAGAGCTTTTCCATATGTTTCGATACGATGCCCTGGTTGTTGTTCAGTTGCCGGTAGGCATTTAACGCTTGAATATTATGGTTAATGCGCATGGTCATCTCTCCTTGAAGAATATTGGACGGCAGAAAGGCCAGTGACAACGGTGTCTATTCGCGACGGTTGATGAAACCATTATGGATAGTTTCCGCATCATCATAGGCTAGGTTCCGTTCATAAGCGGACGTTTGCAAGCGAATCTGTTCAGCACGGGTTGTCGGTTTTTCTTTCAGCATTTGTTCCCATGCTTCCGCTACAGGGGTGAGTATACGGAGGAGCTCTTCGATGATGGAGATGTCTTTTTTCCAGTTGGCTTCGTAAAGGCGGTCCGCTACATAGTTATAGAGCGCATCTAGTTGTTCTGCCATGGCGCCCGCTTCGTAATTGATGCCGGCACCGAGCCGCTCGACAATGGCATTGGCTTTCTGCAGTTGTATGTTGGCTTCGTTAAACTTCTTTTCCCTGATAGCTGCGATCGAAAGCTGAAGGCGTTCAGTCAGGTTTTGATATAAGAGCAGTGTAATTTCTTGCGAGGACATCTGAAAGATTTCTTGCTCTGTGGGAATTCGATCCAAGTATTGGTCACCCCCTGTAGCATGGCCCTAGATTTTTCTATATAGCGAAGGTGTGCTTGGTTTCTTATTGCTCCAAGTCTACCTTATTATCGGTTTTTGTCAGGGAAAGGTTTAGTTTATTTTTGGGGCGATGACGATTTTTCAAGGGGGTTAGAATCTATGCAAGGCCAAATGATACCAAGCAAATTAATGATTCCTTAAGGTCAACTGACTTATGGACAGTGCCTATTTTGATAAATAGCAGATCGGACTTTTGCTCCCCTGATAGCAAAATCAGAGGGGCGGGTTGTTCGTTTTTGCTTGCATTCTTATTTTATTCGACGCAGTTCTTGGATATCGGCTTCGTGTTTAATCGAGTTGTAGGATAACTGAAGGAGGATTCGGTGTTGCGTTTGTTGGTTCTCTTCAATTCTTGCTATCTTTTCTTCGAGTTTGTCGATTCGACTATTCAATAAGCCGTCGCCTTCATCGAAGCGACGGGCGATCATGGAGGTCAGCTCGTCGAAGCGACGATTCATTTCGGTTTCGAGTTTGTCTTGACGCTCGAGCAGGAGAGCTTGGCCTTGCTCGAGTTTGTCTTGACGCTCGAGCAGGAGAGCTTGGCCTTGCTCGAGTTTGTCTTGACGCTCGAGCAGGAGAGCTTGGCCTTGCTCGAGCTTATCTTGACGCTCGAGCAGGAGAGCTTGGCCTTGCTCGAGTTTGTCTTGACGCTCGAGCAGGAGAGCTTGGCCTTGCTCGAGTTTGTCTTGACGCTCGAGCAGGAGAGCTTGGCCTTGCTCGAGCTTATCTTGACGCTCGAGCAGGAGAGCTTGGCCTTGCTCGAGTTTGTCTTGACGCTCGAGCAGGAGAGCTTGGCCTTGCTCGAGTTTGTCTTGACGCTCGAGCAGGAGAGCTTGGCCTTGTTCAAGTTTATCTTGACGCTCGAGCATCGCCTCTTGGGTTTCTTTTACGCTTCTGACTTCTGAAGTCAATGTTTGCAGTTGTGTTAGGACTTGGGATTGGAATTCTTCGTTTGTCATCAAGGCACCTCCTTTGTAAGCGCTGTGGCAGCTAGGTGTACATGTCGACGAGCAACCCTTTGATCTCGCCGACGAGCCCCAGGATTTTCAGGCTGTTGGCTTGCTTTTTCAGGACATGGTCGGTCAGCTCAAGGAGTTTTTCATCCACTTTGGTGATGAGTTTGTAGATCTTTGCCCGGCCTCTGCGGTTGAAGCCGCGGCGTTCTTCCAGTTGAAGGCCCTTTTTGATGACTTCGTCCATGAATTGCTTGACCAGTTCTTTGTACTTTTTGAGATCCTCTACGGTTCGCGATTCGGCAAGGATCTTTCCTTGATCTTCGATCTTTTCCGCCATTTTGACAAATTTGTCGATGCTTCGCTGTTCCCGTTGTTGAACCATGATCTCGGCGAAAGAGATTTTATCGGCGGGGATGTCGTTGGTGTTTTTTTTGCTTGTGGGAGTTGTTTTGCCGATTTTGTTGACTTCCATATTCGCTCACTGCCTTATGATTTGTTCTGGGTGCCTTCCATCTCTTCAATCATTAAGAGGATTTCGGCGACGACGAGGTAGAGTTGCGGCGGGATGGTGTCGCCAAGGTCCATATCGATGAGGTTCTCCACCAGTAAGGGATCTTCCTGGATGGGGATGTTTTTTTCTTTGGCCATTTCGATGATTTTTCTGGCTAAGTGGCCTTTGCCTTGGGCGATGACGACAGGAGCGTCGCTGTTGGGGTCATAGCGAAGGGCGGCCACGGAAGGGCCGCCGATTTCTTTTTTCTGCTTTTGGTTGAAGAAGCGGAAGTTCATGGGGTGACCTCATTTCTTCAGTGCAGGTGGAACGGTAGGGCGTTGAAAAGATGGGGGCGGCGTTAGATCTTGAAACTGAATCCTCCCGGATGGATGGTGCCAGGTACTTTGACGCCAGGGGTGATCGGGAGCTGAGAGAGGGCTTCCGGCGGAGTTGGTTTACTTTTTTCTTCGTTCAGTCGGGTGAATTGAACGGAGGAGATGGTATAGCCGATCTTTTTCATGCTTTCTTTGCACTTTTCGACTAGAGGTGACATGTTTGCCTTGAAATGGTCGGTATCGTTTTTGAGGGTGATCGCTAGGTTGCGGTCGACGGCGGAGACGACGATGCCGGTTTCACCATACTTGGGGGTATCGATGAGGAAGTAGAGGTTGCAGTTCTCCCAGTCGATCTTTTGTCGTTCATTTCGGCCGTTGACCCAGATCTTCAGGTTTTTGACCTGGTTGCCGAGCAGCATGGGGAGGCTGAAGAAGAGGGATTGCATGGTCGTGCCTACGTCGGTTTTGCTGAGCAGTTGCTGTCCGGTGAGGTTGTTGAGGGCCTGCTCGGCCAGTGATTGCAGACCCGGCGGGAGGGGGCTGTCGCTTTTGGCCAATTGGAGCAAGGTGGATTTGAGGTTGCTGTGGCCTTGGTCGGGTCGGGCTTCGGGCTGTTGTTGTGAACCGGGGTTGCCCTTGTCGCCATCCCTTCCAGGTTGACGGGAGGGTTGGTGGGAAGCTGGTTCGGAGGCCGGCGTTTTTTGGTTGTGGGTGGCTATTGTCTGGGCGATTTCGCTGTCATGATTGAGTCCGAGTGTGCGAAGGAGGTTGTAGATGTCGCGGGCCGACGGCTCTGTTGCGGTCGGGTTCGGCAGGGGAGAGGCGGTGCTGGTGTACAGGCTTTGGGTTGGCGCAGGCGCTGACAGCACGTGGTTCATCTGCCGGCCCAGTGGGGTGGCAGGGTCTTTGTCAAAGCGGAAGAGGCCGCTGTCGGTGAGGATGCGCCGGACTTTGATGTCAGCAGGACGCCAGTTCATTTGTTCCAGTTGATCCCTCACTTCGGTGAGGATGTCATGGGCTTTTTGATTGTGTCCTTGCTGCAGCAGTGTTCGGGCTTCAGCCAGGCGACTGCTGGCGACCATCAGTTTCTTTTCGGTGGTCATGTCGGTGAAGAGGGTGATGTCGCTTTTCAGGATGGCATTGTCCAAGAGGTCGATCGTCGATTCAAGCAGAGGTTTGACCATGGGCAAGACGTTGTTGCGATGATTCTGTACGATCTGGCGGATGTTGTCGATGTTGCGGGTGACTTCTCGCTTGAGGTCCCGAAAGTCTTGGGCGGCCTGGTTGAGTTGGCGGGTGATCTCGGTGATCATGTAGTTTTTGGCAGGCAATGCGATGCCGCCCATTGCGAGGGCGTCTTTATAGGCTTTGTTGACGATGGCGGTGCTATCGTTTTCTTCGGTTAATGGTGCAGGAGGGAGCGGGGCTTCTGGGGGATCAAAGGTACCCGCTGTAGGTGGGGTTGGCAAGGTCGTGGCCTTGTCGGTCATAGGGGAGGGGGCGGCGCTGGACGGAGAGGGGGTAGGGGCAAGTCGCAGCAGGGCATGGAGTGTTTGGGTCAGTCCTTGGCTGAGCCGCTCTTTGCCTTTTTGTTCTTGGCCGATAGTGGCGAGGATCTGGGCTTCTGATAGGGCGCGGTTTAAGGAGGAGGCGAGGGCACCTTCTTTCGGGGTTCCGGTAGAGAGTTGACGCGAGAGGGTTTGTGTGGCCGAAATCACTTCGTTGATCGGGCTGTGGGGAGAGAGATTGGAGAGGATTTGGGCGATCTGTTCTGTTGCTGTGGCGGCTGCTGTAGTGGCTGTTGTGGCAGCTGTTGTAGTGGCTGTTGTGGCAGCTGCTGTGGCGGTTGCTGCGGCTGTTGTAGTGGCTGTTGTGGCGGCTGTTGTAGTGGCTGCTGTGGCGGCTGCTGTAGTGGCTGTTGTGGCAGCTGTTGTAGTGGCTGTTGTGGCAGCTGCTGTGGCGGTTGCTGCGGCTGTTGTAGTGGCTGTTGTGGCTGTTGTAGCGGCTGTTGTAGCGGCTGTCGGCGTGGTGGTTGGTGGAACGATGGCCGACGGAAGGGCGGCGGGCGTTGTTGGCGGTTGTTGTGCTGGCGGGGCTGGTTGGGGCTGGGTTGTCGGGGCGGCAAAGGCTGCGGTGGAAGCTGCCGGTGTCGGCGCACCTTGCGGCGGTTGCATGGGTTGAGTTTGCAATGTTTGGGCTTGACCGGTCGCAGCTGCCGGGGCAGCGGTGCGGTCAGGCAGCTGCCGGGCCAGTTGTTCCAGTGAACGGGCGAGGTTTTCCCGGGCTAAGCTTTCGTAGCCTTGTTGTTGCAGGTGGCGGGCGCTGTCCAGTTGCTGCTGCACCTTGCTCGCGAGATCTGTCGCGATGTCTCTGTTGGCGGCGACGGTCGACTGGAGTTGCCGGATCGCTTTGGCCAGGTCGGGTTCTTGGCGGACTGTGGCGGCGGCATCGGTGAGGATGCCTTGAGGGAGCGACGGACGGGTTGCTCCTACTTGCGCCGAAGCCGGGGGAGTGGTGGGAGTGGTGGTGGTGGTGGGATTGGTGGAAGTCGTAGGTGTGGCGGTAGTCGGGGGAGTGGTGGTGGCAGGGACGGTCGGGGCAATGGCTTTCGCTGTCGCAGAGAGCGCCTGCTGCAGCCGTTCCAAGCTGTCCGACTGGCGGCCCATGGCGGCGTAGATGCGAGCCTCCGAAAGGGATCGCTCCAGGGTGGTGATCGCAGGGCGGGGAATTTTATCGTCGGCAGCCCACTGGCGGGAGAGTTCCTGAACTGTCTCGATCACTTCGTTGATCGGGCTGTGGGGAGAGAGCCTGGAAAGGACTTGGGCGATCTGTTCTGTTGCTGTGGCAGCTGTTGTAGTGGCTGTTGTGGCGGCTGTTGTGGCGGCTGCTGTGGTAGCTGCCGTGGCGGTTGCTGCAGCTGTTGTAGTGGCTGTTGTGGCAATTGCTGTGGCAGCTGTTGTGGCAGCTGTTGTAGTGGCTGTTGTGGCGGCTGCTGTGTTAGCTGCTGTGGCGGTTGTTGCAGCTGTTGTAGTGGCTGCTGTGGCGGCTGTTGTGGCAGTTGCTGTAGCGGCTGCTGTGGCGGCTGTTGTAGCAGCTGTTGTGGCGGCTGTCGGCGTGGTGGTTGGTGGAACGATGGCCGACGGAAGGGCGGCGGGCGTTGTTGGCGGTTGTTGTGCTGGCGGGGCTGGTTGGGGCTGGGTTGTCGGGGCGGCAAAGGCTGCGGCGAAAGCTGCCGGTGTCGGCGCACCTTGTGGCGGTTGCATGGGTTGGGTTTGCAATGTTTGGGCATGATCGGTCGCAGCTGCCGGGGCAGCGGTGCGGTCAGGCAGCTGCCGGGCCAGTTGTTCCAGTGAACGGGCGAGGTTTTCCCGGGCTAAGCTCTCGTAGCCTTGTTGTTGCAGTTGGCGGGCGCTGTCCAGTTGCTGCTGCACCTTGCTCGCGAGATCTGTCGCGATGTCTCTGTTGGCGGCGACGGTCGACTGGAGTTGCCGGATCGCTTTGGCCAGGTCGGGTTCTTGGCGGACGGTGGCAGGCAGTTGCCATGTTGGATCCAGTTGCTTGACCAAGTCGGTGAGCACCTGGCCGATGGGGCGGCCGTGTAAGGCTTCATGGACGGCTTTCAACTGGGGGGCCGTGATCTCCAGGTTTTTGCGGAGCAGTGCCTGGACCGTGTCGATCTTGTCCGCTGCAGGGCCCGGTGTTTTTTCAAAAAACGCGTTCAGTTCTTGCACCGTTTCCTGGGTCAAGGGGCGTCCGCGCTCGATGATCTGCCGGGCGGCTTGAGAGAGTTCTTCAGAAGGCGATACGCCGAAGGTCCGCAGGAGACGGCCGATGTTGCCTTCGCTGTGACGAGTGGCGGCAGCGCCGGATGGCAGATCCTCAATGACTTTGATCCGGGCTACGTCGCCATCGACGGCGGTAACTTGCAGAGTAAAACGGTCGCTTTTTGGCAAGGCGCCCTCAAAGCGGACCTGTTGCTCCTGGCCGCGGATCTGAACGATTCCCTCTTGAGAAGCGGTGATTTTTTTGATTGTTCCCGTATATACGTCTCCTTGTCGGAGTTCAAGGGGTTGTTCCATGTCCGAGCGTGTGGTCCCCGTAGAGGGTGACTGGATGCGCATTCCGAATCCATCCCTTCCGATGGCGTAGATATCGATGTTTTTATTATCGTGATCTGAAGCGGGCCCCTTGAGGAACGGTAAAGATACTGGATTGTCGATGTCATAGGAAAATACTATCATAGAGGAGACTGGAGGGGGAGTTGAAAACGGGGTACAACAGGGGCTGATGGGGCTTGTTCGAAAAACCATCTTAAGAAAGGAATTGCATTTAATTGGATAAACTGGGAACGCCGAAAAGACCGCTCGTCCTTCGTGTAGCGACGGAGAAACGCGGCATGGAGATTATGGAGATATGTAATGAAAGAGGGTTACATTACATCATCGCCTTCGAACCCGATAAGCCCGAAGATCTCTCTGATTTGGAACGCGTCTTGAATCCTGCGAGACCGGCAGTTGCCGGGCCAAAGATTGGACGCAATGATCCTTGCCCATGCGGCAGCGGTAAGAAGTATAAAAAGTGTTGCGGAAACGGCACCCTACCCGGTTGAGATTTGCACCGGCTAAAAAAAGCCCCAAAAAGCCGGGAGCGCCTGATCGAACGTTGCTGGAGGTCATGTCTGCAAAGGATCTGGCGGTGGGGGCATGACGCTGCCGTCGGCTGACCGCGGTTTGGATGAATCGATAAAATCAGGAGGTGTTCCGCTGATGTCGACGGCCATCATCGTGCAAGCGCGTATGGGGTCGACCCGGCTGCCCGGCAAGGTGTTGGCGCCGCTGGCCGGGCAGCCGGCCTTGTGGCATACGCTGGAACGGTTAAAACGGGTACGGGAGGCCCAGGTACTGGCGGTTGCTACCGGTGATGGGACGGCTGATGATCCCATCGCCGACGCGGCGCGCCAATGGGGTGTCTTTGTTTTCCGCGGCAGTGAGACCGATGTCCTTGCTCGCTATGTGGGCTGTGCCCAAAAGGTGGATGCAGCGGTGATTGTCCGCATCACCGCTGATTGCCCTCTGATCGACCCCGATGTGGTGGGAGCGGCGATCGGCGAATTCCGCAACCGCTCGCTCGACTACCTGTCTGTAGAAGGCGGGCCGCGCGGTCTTGATACGGAGGTCTTTACGCGGGAGGCTTTGGAAAGGGCCCATCGCCAGGGCCGCTACCCGGCGGCGCGGGAACATGTCACTTTTCATCTGTATCACTCCGGTCTTTTTCGCACCGGCTCCTGGCAGCTCCCCGGACCATACCGGCGAAGCCGGTACCGGCTCTGTGTAGACGAGCCTCTGGACTATCAACTCTTGGCTGAGATCTACGAGCGCTTTTACCGTCCCGGCCGGATCATCGCTGTGCCGGAGGTGCTTGCCTGGCTGGACGAGCATCCCCAGTGGGCGCTCTTGAATCAGTCTGTCCGGCAGAAAGCTGTCAGTGACGAGGAGTTGCTGCCGCAAGGGGAGGATGACCGATGGGAGGCGCAACATCTCCGATGAGCAACGGCAAAGACGTCGACGGCCCGATCCCCTATGCCCGTCAATGGATCGATGACGATGATGTGGCCGCTGTCGCGGCTGTGCTGCGCGGCGATTACCTGACGACCGGGCCGGTTGTGGATGCTTTTGAGTCTCGTTTGGCTCAGCAGGTGCAGGCGCCCTATGGCGTCGCCTTTTCGTCTGGGACGGCGGCCCTGCACGGCGCCTATGCGGCGGCAGGCATCGGCCCCGGTGATGAGGTGATCGTGCCGGCCAACACCTTTGCGGCGACAGCCAACGCAGCCCTTTACCTTGGGGCGAAGCCGGTTTTTGCCGATGTGGAGCTTGACACGGGAAACCTCAATGGGAATAGGCTGGAGAGCTGCATCTCTCGCCGCACTAAAGCCATTGTGGCCGTTCACTTCGCCGGCTTGCCGGCTTCGATGGAGACCATTCATCAGGTGGCCGCCCGCTGGGGCCTTATCGTCATCGAAGACGGCGCCCATGCCCTGGGGGCGGAGTACCGGGGAAAACCGGTGGGCGCCCTTTCTCCCCTGACCTGTTTTTCCTTTCATCCAGTCAAACATATCGCCACCGGTGAAGGGGGGATGGTGGTGACAGCCGATCAGGAATTGGCGCGGCGGTTGCGTCGGTTCCGTTCCCACGGCATCACCCGTCTGCGCGATGAGCTGGGGAGCGATGACGGCGGATGGTATTATGAGATGCAGGAACTCGGTTACAACTATCGCTTGACCGATATCCAGGCAGCGCTGGGGATGAGTCAGCTGGCCAAGCTGGATCGCTTTCTCCGGCGCCGGCGGGAGCTGGCCGCCCGCTATGACGAGGCGCTGGCGGATCTTAAGGGGCAAATCCGGTTGCCCGGCCGCCGCGCTGATTGTCTTTCAGCCTGGCATCTCTATGTGATCGGCTTGCGCGACGATGGCGACGGCTTCCGGCGCAAACAGCTCTTCGATCATCTGCGGGCACGAGGGATCCTTGTGAATGTTCACTACCTGCCCGTCTACCGCCATCCTTACTATCAGCGCCTCGGTTACCGGGCCGGGTCTTTGTCCCGTGGCGGAGCAGCATTATCGCCAGGCCCTTTCGCTGCCCCTCTACTATGGCCTGACCGATGGGCAGCAGGAGCGGGTGATCGCTGTCCTGCGGGAAGGGATAGAAAAGATCTGCCGCTGAGCTGGAGCGCCGCCCTCCGCGAAGGAGGGGCGAACTGGCGCTGAGCTGGGGGCCGCCCTCCGCGAAGGAGGGGCGAACTGGCGCTGAGCTGGAGCGCCGCCCTCCGCGAAGGAGGGGCGAACTGCCGCTGAGCTGGGGGCCGCCCTCCGCGAAGGAGGGGCGAACTGGCGCTGAGCCTTTCGGCTTGTCGAAGAGAGGGGAGGGACGGCTTTTTTGCCAGTCGCCTTTTATTTTGATGCCGGCCCCGGCGTTGGGCTTGGCCATGCCATGCGCAGTGCTGCTTTGGCTGAGGCTTTTGCTGAGCGGGGTTATCGGGTGCTCGCTGTCGGCCGGCGCGATGGGGCCGTCGAAGCGCTGACAAAAGGCCTTTTTCTCTGGCGGCAGCCGCAAGGGACGGGCTCTCTCGACGCGGCGCCGGAGAGCTGGGCCGCTTGGCTCTTGGCGCAGGGGGCGTCCATCTTGGTCGTCGATTCCTACCGGATCCTGCCGCAGACGCTGGGAGCGCTTCGCTCGGCCGGTCTTTTTGTGGTCTATCTGGATGATAAAAACAGTTTTCCGATGGACTGTCAATTGGTGATCAATGCGGGACTGGCGGCGTCCGGGGAGCGCTACCGCTTCCTCCGGCCGGGGAGGGCGCTTCTGGGCCCTGCCTATACGCCGCTTCGCCGCGCTGTGACGGCTGTTGGTCTGTTGCGGGAGCAAAAAAGGCGCCGAGGCGCGATAGGACAGATCGTCGTCACCTTGGGCGGCGGCGATCCCTTGGGTCACCTGCCGCGAACGCTGCAGGCGCTGGAACAGGTGGCTGCGACAGGGCGTCTTTTTGAGGCCCACGTCATCATCGGCCCCTACATGGATTTTCCCGCAGCCTATGGCCGCGTCGCTTGGTTTCGGCCCTATCGCCCGCCTGCCGACATGGCCACACTCCTTCCGACAGCGGATCTGGCCGTTACGGCTGCGGGAGTAACCCTGCAGGAACTGCTGGCTGCCGGCGTTCCCGCTGCCGTGGTTATACAGGCCGACAATCAGGTGCCGGCAGCCTTGACCGTCTGTCGCCGGCAGGCGGCAGTGCCGCTCTTTGCCGTCGATCGCCTTGACGACAGAGCGGATACGACAGGCGGCAACGCTGGCAGGACGTTGCTGCCGGCGCCGCTGCCTGTTGATGAGGTGGCGCGGCAGTTGGCGGCTCTTTTGGACGATCCGGACAGGGCGCAAGCTGCCGCAGAACGAGGCAGGCGGCTGGTTGACGGGCAGGGAGCGCGGCGCTGTTGTGACGAGATCCTCCGCGATGCCTGCGCACAGGTCGCCTGTGGCGGCAGCGCAAGCGACTGAAGGTTGCTGCTGCCGAG
Organism: Heliomicrobium modesticaldum Ice1; assembly: GCF_000019165.1. Lineage (GTDB taxonomy): Bacteria > Bacillota > Desulfitobacteriia > Heliobacteriales > Heliobacteriaceae > Heliomicrobium > Heliomicrobium modesticaldum. The sequence goes on along the minus strand of NC_010337.2, from coordinate 718,581 downwards.
GGGGGCGGGAACTATTGTCACCGGGCGCTTGTGGCGGCAGCGCAAGCGACTGAAAGCGAAGGATAGGAATCTTAATCTTATATTGTTTTTTTATTCATCAAGCTGTACAATTAATGCAATTGTAGCGCTTATTTGAGCAGAGGAGGACTTTTTCAGTGAAAAAATGGGTAAAAACCGGGCTGATGGGGATGCTGGCCCTGGGGATGCTGATCACGGCGGCAGGCTGTGGCGGCGGTGAGAAGGCGGCCCAAGCGCCGACCGGTGACAAGTCGTCTGCGAAGAAGACGATCAAGGTGGCCACTGACGCCGCTTACGCCCCCTTTGAATGGAAGGACGAAAAAGGCGAGATCGTCGGCTTTGACATCGACCTGATCAAAGCCGTCGGTAAGGAGCTGAACGCTGACATTGAACTGATCGACACGCCTTTTGATGGCATCATCGCCGCCCTGACGAACAAAAACGTGGACATGCTGATCTCGGCCATGACGATCACGGAAAAACGCAAGGAGTCTATCGACTTCTCCAAGCCCTATTTCGTTGCGGTGCAGGCCATTGCCGTCAAGGAAGGCTCGCCGGTCAAGAAGTTTGACGACATCAAGGGATTGAAGGTGGGCGTTCAGAACTCTACGACCGGTCAGTATGTGGTGGAAAAACTCCTCGGTGAGAAAAGCGACAAGATCTTCCGCTACGACACGACGCCCATGGCCATGAACATGCTGAGCAATGGCGACGTCGATGTTGTTGTGGCGGACAAGCCGGTGGTGCAGCACTTCCTCAAGAACAACCCCAACGCGAAGATGACCTTGATCGATGACGCAAGCTTCGAGAAGGAAGAATACGGAATTGCTGTGCGCAAGGGGGAGACGGAGCTGCTGAAGCAGGTCAACGATGCCCTGGATAAGCTGGAAAAGAGCGGGAAAATTAAAGAGATCTCCGAAAAGTACCTGACAGGTAAGTAGACTGAGGGAATCCGGTCGAAAGGTTACTTTTACGATAGAAATAAGTTGGCTGAAAAGGTCAGGTAGTGTATAGTATAGGCGTATCAGGAGGAACAGCCTGCTGCGCCTTTTCTTTTTGCTTTCGGAAGTGTCGAAGAAGCGATCGAGCCTTGTTCGATAGGTAAATCATACTGGAGGAGCCGGTCAGAAAAATGGACTTCAAATGGAAGATTGTACAGGACTATGCCGACTTGTTCCTGATGGGCGGCTGGACGACGGTGAAGGTCACGGCCATTTCCGTCATGATCGGTACGGTGATCGGCCTTTTTATCGCCTTGGCCCGCCTTTCTCACTGGAGGCTTTTGCGATGGGTGGCGGCCATCTACACCGATGTCATCCGTGGCACGCCGCTGTTGGTGCAGATCTTTATCGTTCACCTGGGCGCACCTAAACTGATTGGACAATCCCTGCCGGCGATGACATCAGGCCTGATCGCCTTGAGTGTCAACTCGGGTGCTTATGTGGCAGAAATCTTTCGCGCCGGGATCCAGTCCATCGACAAAGGCCAGATGGAGGCCTCTCGTTCCCTGGGGATGAGCTATGGCCAGGCGATGCGTTTTGTCATCCTGCCGCAGGCTTTTCGCCGTGTCATCCCCCCTCTGGGCAATGAGTTTATCGCCATGCTGAAGGACTCCTCGCTCGTCTCGGTCATCTCACTGCCGGAACTGACCATGGCAGGCCGGACGGTCCTTGGCTCTACGGCGCGGGTCTGGGAAGCCTGGCTGCCGGTGGCGGCCATCTACCTGACCTTGACGCTGCTTTTCAGCCGCCTTGTCGCCTGGTATGAGCAGAAGTTGTCTGTAAAGTCGCACCGCTGAGTTGCTGTGGCGCAAGGGGCGCCGCTGGTTGAGGGCTTTTGTAAGGGTGTACCTGTCTTCGATAAAACCTATAGGCAAGGGGAATGCTGATGGCGGCGATGATTGAGATCAAAGGTTTGCATAAGAAGTTTGGCGCCCTCCATGTCCTGCGCGGTGTGGACATGAAAGTGCAGGAACGGGAAGTCGTCTGCATTATCGGGCCTTCCGGTTCGGGGAAGAGCACCCTCCTGCGTTGTATCAACCACTTGGAGGAACCGACAGAGGGATATATCACCGTTGATGAGATCCTGCTGACGCACAAGGAGACCGATATCAACCGGGTCCGTGCCGAAGTGGGCATGGTCTTCCAACGCTTCAACCTGTTTCCCCATATGACGGTGTTGCAGAACATCACCTTGGCGCCGGTGCAGGTGCGCAAGATGGCAAAAGGCGAGGCCGAGAGCTTGGCGCGAGAGCTGTTGGCCAAGGTGGGCTTGTCCGAGAAGGAGCAGGCCTATCCGGAGCAGTTGTCCGGCGGTCAGCAGCAGCGGGTGGCCATTGCGCGGGCGCTGGCCATGCGGCCGAAGATCATGCTCTTCGATGAGCCCACCTCTGCCCTCGATCCGGAAATGGTCGGCGAGGTGCTCAATGTCATGAAGGATCTCGCCCGTGAGGGGATGACGATGGTCGTGGTGACCCATGAGATGGGATTCGCCCGCGAGGTCGGCGACCGGGTTATTTTCATGGATGAGGGCGTCATCGTCGAGGAGGGCACGCCGGAACAGTTGTTTGGCCAAGCCCAGCAGGAGCGAACGCGCGCTTTCTTAAGCAAGGTCCTGTAATCAAGGAGGAGCTGGGAGCATTGCAACGGCGCCTGCCGCCCTATGTGCAGTACCTGTCTGACGAGATCTTTGCCGGGAATATACAGGCCTTGGCGACGGTGCAACCGCCTTTGGCGGAACGGATGGCCCGGTATAAGCCGCCCTATAACCAGCCCTTTCAGGTGGAACCGGCGCAAAGTGGCGACCTGACGCTGTTGGTCGACACCGGTCGGGAGCGCCTGTTTTTGCTTTCTCCGGTCGACCCCTGTAAACAAGCCCGGGAATGGGTCGCTGAGGTGGCGGGAGCGCCTTCCAGCCTGCTTGTCGTTTTCGGTTTTGGCCTGGGTTATACGATCGAAGTGCTCCGGCAGATCATTCCCAGCCAAGGGAAAATGGTGGTCTTCGAGCGATCGATCGACCTCTTCTGGCTGGCCCTGTGGACGGTGGATCTGCGGCACGTCCTCGCAGACAGCCGCATCCGCTTCGCCATCGATGTAGATGCGGCCTCTGTCGGCCCCATCATGCACCGGTTGAACCTTTCGGCCAGCGATGCCCTGACGGCGCAACTCTATGAGTTTCATTATCTGACAGCCCTTTTTGACGGCTACTACGACCAGGTGAAAGGGGCGCTGCAGGAGTACTTCCAGACCCAGCAGATCGCTGTGGCGACTGAGAACTACTTCAGCCTGACCTGGACGCTGAACTTCTTGCAGAACCTGCCTGCGGTGCTCTCTGCATGTCCCGTTCAGCACCTCTATGGGCGCTTCCCGGCCCTGCCGGCCGTCGTCATCGCTGCCGGACCATCGCTGGAGAAGAACCTGGAAGGCCTCCGCGAATTCGCTCGTTACGGCCTCTTGATCGCTACGGCGCCGACATTGCGCGTCCTGCAACAGCGCGGCATCCGCCCGCATCTCCTCTTGTCCATCGATGGAGGAGCGCCCAACTACAGCCATTTTCAAGGCCTCGCTGTTGATGACGTGCCGCTCGTCTTTGACGCAACCCTCTATCCCCCCATTTTGAAGGCCTACGGAGGCGGAGGAAAGCGCTTCGCCCTTTTGGCTTATGACAAGGCGGAGCTCTACGGCATCCTCGACGGCGCGGTAGACGTGGCCGCCGCTTCTGTCAACGTCGGCGCTTCTGTGGCTAATCTGGGCCTCGTCTTGGCCTATCGCTCTGGTTGCGATCCCATCGTTTTCGTCGGCCAGGATCTGGCTTTTACGGGAAATCACTCCCATATCTCCGGTTCCGCCTTCGACAGCGCTGTAGACGAAGCCGGCATGAGCCGCTACATCGAGATGGACGACATCTATGGGCAGAAGACCTATACGCAGGAGACCTGGCTTGCCTTTCGCGAGTGGTTTCGCTGGTTCATTAAGGGGCATCCTGATCGGCGCTATATCAATGCTACAGAAGGCGGCATCGGCATCCCCGGCACAGAGGTGGCAACGCTGGCCGCGGTGATAGGGCAGCTGAGGGAGACGAAAGCCAGTCAGGGAAGGAATGCCTCCGACCAAGCGATTGCGGCCGCCTTTCTCCAGGGGGTCCAAGCGGCCTCGCAGGGGGCGGCGCAGCGGGACGCCCAGATTGTAAAAAAGCTGAAAAATCTGCATGGCCACCTGCGGCGGATCCTAGAGGGATGCGAAAAAGGGCAGGAGCTGATAGCAAAGTATCAGCGCTTCGTGACGAGCAGGGTGGATATTGACAAGCCCTTTGCCCAATACTATCGCAAGCTCGATAAGATCCGCCGGCAGATAGAAGGGGATCATGAGGCGATGGGCTTTTTGCGGCTTGCCTTCCGGCCTATTGTCAATCAGTTGGAACAATCGGCGATCCTGGCCGATGTGACGGACAAAAGGGAGGCTCTCGCCCATGATCTGATGCGAGGGCAGCTCTTTTTTATAGAAGTGGGTCGCCGTTCCGGCGCGATCTTGGCGCAAGTGGAACGAACCATGGCGGTGCTGCAATCTCCCGATAGGGGCAGTTGATCCTGCGAAAGATAATGCAGACAATCTTCTGTTTTTTCCGCTTATAAGGGCAGGATTTTCAGTGTTCTCCGGGGAATAGTACCGATAAGAACCGGCCACAACGAGAAGGAGATGATGTTGAATGAACATCCAAGTTCGTGGCAAAAACATCGAGGTCACCAACGCCCTGAAGGAGTATGTGGTCAAACGTCTGTCCAAGCTGGAGAAGTACTTCCACAACATCGGTGGCGCCCGGACGACTCTGGCTGTCGAAGGGGACATGGCCAAGGTGGAGGTGACCGTTCCGGCAGGCGACCTGCTCCTGCGGGCCGAAGAATCCCATCCCGATATGTATGCCGCCATCGATCTGGTCTTTGAAAAACTGGAAAAACAGGTCGACGCCTATAAAACGAAACTGTCCCGGCGCCTGAAAGGGCAGGGGTTCAAGGAATTTGCCGCTGCAGAGAAGAACGGCGCCACAGAGCCTCGAGTGGTCCGTTCCAAGCGATTTGCTTTGAAGCCGATGCCCGTCGATGAAGCGATCATGCAGATGAACCTGATCGGCCACAGCTTTTTCGTCTTCTCCAACGCCGAAACGGAGCAGGTCAACGTAGTCTACCTGCGCAAGGATGGCAACTACGGCCTGATCGAACCGGAGTTCGACTGACCGATCCCGGATGAAAGGGCACAGAACCACTCCCCGTGCCGATAACCTAACCGAATGCCAACTGAGGCGCCTGCAAGGCGCCCTTTTTCATGGGCCCGTGCGCCTTCCATTGCATCGCCGGACCTCCCGATGCTACAATAGTACTGTTTACGAGCGAATCGGAAACGGCCCGATAGGACGGCGCTTGGTGGGAATGCTTAGGAGGCGCCGGCCTGTCGGATATCTGAAAGGGGTCATTTTCTTGTTTGGCTTTTTGAAAAACCTCCTGGACGACAATGCCCGGGATATCCGCCGGTTGCAGAAGACTGTCGATCGGATCAACAGCATGGAACCGGAATGGCAGCGGCTCAGCGACGCCGACCTGCAGCACAAAACCGTCGAGTTCCGTCAACGGCTGGAAAACGGGGAGAGTTTGGATGACCTGCTCCCCGAAGCCTTCGCCACCGTTCGCGAAGCCTCCCGGCGGGTGCTGGGCATGCGCCACTTCGATGTGCAGTTGATCGGCGGGATGGTCCTTCACCAAGGGCGGATCGCCGAGATGCGGACCGGCGAAGGGAAGACGTTGGTGGCGACGCTCCCGTCCTACCTGAATGCCTTGACCGGTCGCGGCGTCCATGTAGTCACCGTCAACGACTACCTGGCCAAGCGGGATGCCGAGTGGATGGGCCGGATCCACCGTTTCCTCGGCCTTCAGGTGGGCCTCATCATTCACGGCCTTGATTTCGCCGAGCGCCGTGAGGCCTATGCCGCCGACATCACCTACGGCACGAACAACGAGTTCGGCTTCGACTACCTGCGCGACAACATGGTCATCCAGCCCCAGCACATGGTGCAGCGGGAATTGCACTACGCCATCGTCGACGAGGTGGACTCGATCCTCATCGACGAAGCGCGGACGCCGTTGATCATCTCAGGTCAGGCGAATAAGCCGACGGAAAAATACTACGCCGTCGCCCGGATCATCCCGCGCCTGACGAAAGATGTCGATTACAAGGTCGACGAGAAGGCCCACTCGGTCGTGCTGACCGAAGAGGGCGTCAGCCGGGTGGAGAAGATGCTCGGCATTGACAACCTGGCCGATTCCCTGGACTGGGCCCACCATGTCAACCAAGGCCTGAAGGCCCATGCCCTGATGCGGCGCGACCGCGATTATGTCGTCAAAGACGGCGAGGTCATCATCGTCGATGAGTTCACGGGCCGCCTCATGTTCGGCCGCCGCTACTCGGAAGGGCTGCATCAGGCCATCGAAGCCAAAGAAGGCTTGGAAATCCAGAACGAATCGCAGACGCTGGCCACCATCACCCTGCAGAACTACTTCCGCATGTACGACAAGCTCTCCGGCATGACCGGTACGGCCAAAACGGAAGAGCCCGAGTTCATGCAGATTTACAAGATGGATGTCGTCCAGATCCCCACGAACAAGCCAATGCAGCGGAAGGACCTGCCCGATGTGGTCTACCGGACTGAAGAGGGCAAATTCAACGCCGTCGTCGAAGAGATCGTCCAATCTTTCCGCCGCGGCCAACCGGTCCTCGTCGGCACTGTATCGATCGAAAAATCGGAGCAGCTCTCTGACAAGCTGAAGCGGCGCGGCGTCCCTCACCAGGTGTTGAACGCCAAGCACCACGAGAAAGAAGCGGAGATCGTCAAAAATGCCGGCCAGCGGGGCATGGTCACTATCGCCACCAACATGGCCGGACGGGGGACGGACATCATCCTCGGCGAAGGCGTCGCCGAGCTGGGCGGCCTCTACGTCATCGGCACCGAGCGCCACGAAGCTCGCCGCATCGATAACCAGCTCCGCGGCCGTTCCGGTCGCCAGGGCGACCCCGGCCAGACCCGTTTCTATGTCTCGCTTGAAGACGACCTGATGCGCCTCTTCGGCGCCGAAAACATCCAGGGGGTGATGGACCGCCTGGGCATGGACGACTCGATGCCCATCGAGTCGGGCATGATCACGAGGGCCATCGAGAACGCCCAGCGCCGCGTCGAGGCCCGCAACTTCGATATCCGCAAACACGTCCTCCAGTATGACGACGTGATGAACCAGCAGCGGGAGGTCATCTACGACCAGCGCAAAAAGGTGCTCAACGGGGAAAACCTGCGCGACACCGTCTTCGATTTCATCGACACCCTCGTTGAAAACATGGTCAACCGCTTCGCCGGCGAAGAGAAGTATGTGGAGAACTGGGACCTGCCGGCTATGCTCGCCTATGCCGAGGAGACCTTCCAGATCGCCGTCACCGCAGAGGATCTCCATGAGATGGAGAAGGAAGAGGTCATTGCTTTCTTCCAGGAAAAGGCCCAGGAGCGGTACAGTCAGCGCGAGCAGGAGCTGGGCCTGGAGACGATTCGCGAGCTGGAGCGGATCATCCTCCTGCGCGTCGTCGACTCCCACTGGATGGACCACCTGGACGCCATGGACCACCTGCGCCACGGCATCGGCCTGCGCGCTTACGGCCAGAAAGACCCCCTTGTGGAGTACAAGTATGAGGCCTACAGCATGTTCCAGGAGATGATCGCCAGCGTCCAGGAGGAGTTCCTGCGCTACATGTTCCGGGTGAACGTCGTGGTGGCTCAGGCAGAGGAGGAAAAACAGGAAGCAGAAGCAGAAGCAGAAGCGGAGACGGTGCTCAAAAATGCCGTCGAAAACCGTTCCGACGACTCCCTGCCCAAACAGCCGGTCAAAGCGGAACCTCGCGTCGGCCGCAACGACCCCTGTCCCTGCGGCAGCGGCAAGAAGTACAAGAAGTGCTGCGGGGTTAAAGGGTAAGGTAAGCCTGCGCAGCCCTTAGCGGCCGGAGCCAATACAACTTGATTTACTGAGATGCTAACCTCGAAATAACAGGACATCATCACAACAGGACATCATCGTCGCGAAAGGAACGATTTCCCGTGTTTAGCGAAGTGAAACGAGAGCTGGGGCTCCTGGAGACCCGGCTGGACGAACTGAGGGATTCACTTTGACCTGGCGGTCAAAGAGGAACGCATCGCCGAACTGGAGCAGATGATCCAGGAACCCGGCTTTTGGGACGATACGGAACGAGCCCAGAAGACGATGCAGGAACTGACGGGTCTGAAGGACAAGGTCAAGGCCTACCGGGATCTGCGCAGCCAATGGGAAGACCTCTGCGTCCTGCGCGAGTTGGGCGCCGAGGAGAACGACGCCGAAATCCTGGCTGAGATCGAGGCAGGGATCCAGACGATCACGGCCGAACTGGACCGCTGGCATCTGGAACTGCTGCTCAACGGCCCCTATGATCGCAACAACGCCCTGCTCACCCTCCATGCCGGCGCCGGCGGCACTGAAGCGATGGACTGGAACGAGATGCTCCTGCGCATGTACATCCGCTGGGGCGAGAAGCGGGGCTATAAGGTGGAACTCCTCGACTCCCTCCCCGGCGATGAGGCGGGGATAAAATCGGCCACCCTCTCTGTGGTCGGCGAGAACGCCTACGGCTACCTGAAAGGCGAGATGGGCGTCCACCGCCTGGTGCGCATCTCTCCCTTCGATTCCTCGGGCCGCCGCCATACCTCCTTCGCCTCATTGGAGGTGCTGCCCGAGGTCAGCGACGGCGCCGAGATTCAGATCCGTCCGGAAGACCTGAAGGTGGACACCTTCCGTGCCGGCGGCGCCGGCGGTCAGCACGTCAACAAGACTGAGTCGGCTGTCCGCATCACCCATATCCCCACCGGGATCGTGGTTGCCTGCCAGAGCGAGCGCTCCCAGATCCAGAACCGGGCCACGGCCATGCGCATGCTGCAGGCGAAGCTCTTCGAACGCCAGCGGCAGGAGCAGGAGGCCGAGGTCAACCGGTTGAAGGGCGACCAGCAGGACATCGCCTTCGGCAGCCAGATCCGCTCCTACGTCTTTCACCCTTACAACCTGGTCAAGGACCATCGGACCAACACCGAGGTGGGCAATGTTCATGCCGTCATGGACGGCGAACTGGACGAGTTCATCTCGGCCTATCTGGTCTGGTCGACGAAACAAGATAACAGGCTGTAAGGCAGATCGGCCCGGGCGCAGATCCCTCCCCATCCATACTCACAGCAAGGTGCGAAAAGCCCTGTCTCCGGAGCGGAGGCGGGCTTTTCTTATTCGTGCGTAAAGTTCATGCCTTTTTCGTTTTTTCGTGCCAAAGGACGCAGGATTTGGCTCAAATGGTGCAGAATATTGTCGAGATTGCTTGCAATCGCGATTTGCTTGTCAGGATTGTCAGAAGGGAGTATCGCAGATGAGTGAAGCCATCATACAGCGCCTGGAAGCGACAGCCAGGCAGATCCGCCGTCACATCATCGCCATGACCCACGCAGCCGGCAGCGGCCATCCCGGCGGATCCCTCTCGGCAGCCGATATGGTGACGGCGCTGTTTTTCAAAGAGATGCGCATCGATCCCCAGAACCCCCGGTGGCCCGACCGGGACCGCTTTGTCTTAGGCAAGGGCCATGCCGCCCCCGTCCTGTACGCCGCCTTGGCGGAGCGCGGCTTTTTCCCTGCAGAGGAACTGAAGGGGTTGCGCCAGACGGGCCACTTCCTGCAAGGGCACCCGGACATGAAAAAAGTGCCCGGCGTCGACATGTCGACAGGTTCGCTCGGTCAGGGCTTGTCCGCCGCCGTCGGCATGGCTCTGGGCCTGCGCCTCGATAAAAAAGACGCCCGCGTCTGGGCGCTCCTCGGCGACGGGGAACTGCAGGAGGGCCAGGTCTGGGAGGCCGCCATGGCCGCCGCCCACTATAAGCTTGACAAGCTGGCCATCTTCATCGACGACAACGGCCTGCAGATCGACGGCCCTGTCAAAGAGGTCATGTCCAGCTACCCTATCGTCGATAAGTTTCGGGCCTTCGGCTGGAACGTCATCGAGATCGACGGCCATGCCATGCCGGCCATCCTGGAGGCCATCGAAAGGGCGAAAGCCGCGACGGGACGTCCCACCTGCATCGTCGCCCACACAGTCAAGGGCAAGGGCGTTTCCTTCATGGAAGACCAGGTCGGCTGGCACGGCACGGCGCCCAACGCCGAAGAAGCCGCCATCGCCCTGAAAGAATTACAGTGAGGGAGGCAGCCTGATGAAAAAGATCGCCACCCGTGACGCCTACGGGCGCGCCTTGGCCCGATTGGGCGGGGAGAAGGCCGACCTGGTCGTCCTCGACGCCGACCTGGCCAAATCGACAAAGACCATCGACTTTGCCAAAGTCTACCCGGAACGCTTCTTCGACATGGGCATCGCCGAGCAGAACCTGATGGGGACCGCCGCCGGGTTGGCTGCTGTCGGCAAGATCCCCTTCGCCAGCACCTTCGCCATGTTCGCCACCGGACGGGCTTTTGAACAGATCCGCAACTCCATCGCCTACCCGAAGCTGAACGTGAAGATCGCCGCCACCCACGCCGGCATCACCGTCGGCGAAGACGGCGCCTCCCACCAGACGGTGGAGGATATCGCCCTCATGCGGGTGCTGCCTAACATGACTGTCATCGTGCCGGCCGACGGCCCCGAGACGGAAGGGGCCATCCGCTGGGCCGCTGAGCACGAGGGCCCTGTCTACATCCGCCTGGGCCGCCTGGGCGTGCCGGTCATCAACGATGAAGAGAGCTATCGATTCACCCCCGGCAAAGCCGTCACCCTGCGCCAGGGGAGGGATGTCTCCCTCATCGCTACGGGCCTCATGGTCAGCATCGCCCTGGAGGCGGCGGCAGCGCTGGCCGCCGAGGCGATCGAGGCGGAGGTGCTGAACATCCACACGATCAAGCCCATCGACGCCGAGTCGATCCTGGATTCTGCTGTTCGGACCGGTTGCGTCGTCACGGCGGAGGAGCACTCCGTCATCGGCGGCCTAGGCTCGGCTGTCGCCGAAGTCCTCGGCGAAGGGCAGCCCGTTCCCCTGGAGCGGGTCGGTCTCAAAGATACCTTCGGCGAGTCGGGCAAACCGGATCTGCTGCTGAAGAAGTATGGCCTGACGGCCGAAGCTGTCGCCGACGCCGCCCGGCGGGCGATGGCGCGGAAAGGATAGGCGAATACCGGTGGGAATTTATCCCTTTTTGGGCGAAAAGCGTAACCCGAAAGAGGATATGACGCTTTTTTGTCGAACAACCTCCCGATGGGGGTTGTTGTTTTTATGATACAGATGTTTAACGTCTCAAAGACCTATGCCAATGGGGTACAGGCGCTTGTTGACGTAAACGTTCGCATACAGAAGGGGAGCTTCGTCTTTCTCGTCGGCCCTTCGGGTGCAGGGAAATCGACCTTTATCAAGCTGATCTTCCGGGAAGAGGTGCCGACGCGCGGCCAGATCCTCTTTGACGGCCGGTCTCTCGTGCGCATGCGCGAGTCGGAGGTTCCCTACCTGCGCCGCCAGATCGGCGTCGTCTTCCAGGACTTTCGCCTGCTCCCCAATAAGAGCGTCTATGACAATGTGGCCTTCGCCATGGAGATCGTCGAAGCGTCGTCGAAGCGCATCCGCCAGCGGGTGCCCCAGGTGCTCGAAATGGTGGGCCTCGGCAAAAAATCTGACCTGCTGCCGAATCAGCTCTCCGGCGGCGAGCAGCAGCGCGTCTCCATCGCCCGGGCCATCGTCAACGACCCCATGCTGATCATCGCCGATGAGCCGACAGGTAACCTGGACCCGGAGACGGCCCAGGAGATCATGAACCTTTTGCTGGAGATCAACCGTCGCGGCACCACCATCATCATGGCCACCCACGCCAAAGACATCGTCGACAGCATGCGCAAACGGGTCATCGCCATCGAGGGCGGCCGCATTGTCCGCGACGAGGAACGGGGCAGTTATGAGCAGGAGCGGGGGTTGCCCCGATGAAAGTGCAGACCTTCGGCTACTTCTTCCGGGAAGCCTTCCGTTCCATGTGGCAAAACGGCTGGATGAGCGTCGCCTCGATCTCGACGGTGGCCATCTCCCTCTTGATCCTCGGCATCTCCCTGCTGCTGGTGATGAACAGCCACTACGCCGCCGCTGCCATCGAGTCGGATCTGGAGATCGTCTTGTCCCTGAAAAACGACATCGACGCCAAGCAGACCCAGGCCGTGGCCGACAGGCTGCGCGGCAACAGCCGCGTGGCCGAGGTGATCTTTGTCTCAAAACAGGAAGCCATGTCCGCCATGCGCAAGCAGGTGCGGCCGGAGCTGTTGCGCGCCCTCGGGGAAGACAACCCCTTCCCGGATCAGTTTCGGGTGAAGGCGAAGGATCCCAACGATGTGGCTTCCCTCGCCGACGAATTCGGCAAGATTCCCGGGGTGGAACTGGTCAAATACGGCCAGGGCGTCGTAGAGCGGCTGCTCCGGCTGACCCAGTGGGTGCGTATCGTCGGACTGTCGGTGATGGGCCTGATCGGCCTGGCCGCCGTCTTCCTGATCTCGACGACGATCCGCTTGACCGTCTTCGCCCGCCGCCGCGAGATCAACATCATGAAATTCGTCGGCGCCACCAACTGGTTCATTCGCTGGCCCTTTTTGCTGGAAGGCACCTTCTTGGGGCTGATCGGCTCTCTGTTAGCCATCGTCTTGGTCTACGCACTGTATACGCCTGTGGCCGAATATGTGCGCACATCACTGCCCTTTGTCCCCCTGCGGGCCGATAGCGGCTTTTTGCTGACCATCAGCCAGATCCTCTTGGCCTCAGGCGTCTTCATCGGCGCCCTGGGCAGCAGCATCTCCTTGCGCAAGTTTTTGAAGGTATAGGCTTCTCACGGAAATTGTCGAAAACGGGAAGGAGAGAACCGATGCGACAGCGCCTGCTTATCCGCGGCTTGTCGGCCGGGCTGGCGACCGCCCTTCTGCTGGGCATCGCGACGCCCGGCGTCCGCCTGTTTCCCCTGAATGCGGCCGTGGCCGATGAACTGCAGAGCAAGCAACAGGAACTGGACGAAGTGCGGAGCATGATCGAAAAAACCCGGCGCGAACTGAAGGAAAAAGAGCGACAGCATCAGGGCGTGTTGGGAAAATTGGCAGCAGTCAAAAGCGAGATGAACCGGACGGAGGTGGCGCTCTACGACCTGAACCGCAAGGTGAAGGATGTGGAGGGGCGCATCGGGACGGCGGAAAGAGAGATCGCCGACGCCCAGAAGCGCCAGGCGTCCCAGACCGAGGCCTTGAAGACGCGCCTGAAGGATATGTACATCAATGGCAGCGTCTCCTACCTCGATGTGATCCTGCAAGCGAGCAGTTTCACCGACTTTTTAACCCGCATGGACCTCATGGAAAAGATCGTCGAGAGCGACGCCCGCTTGATCGCGAAGATTGAGGCTGAGGAGAAGCGGATCGCGGAGCGCAAGGCCGAACTGGAGAGGCGGCGCGCCGAACTGGCCCAGCTGCGGGAACAGACGGCGGCCCAGAAGGTGCTCCTGGCCCAGCAGGCCCAGGAGACCCAGCAGGTGCTCGCCCAGGTGGTCAATGAAAAGGAATCGATCGAGCGGATGCTCGATGAAGAGGAAGCGGCCTCTCGCCAGCTGGAGGCCGTCATCCGCTCCCTGCAGATGAAGCAGAACCGGCCCAAGATGGGCAGCGGCCCGATGGCCCACCCCGTGCCCAACAACACCGCAGTCTCGTCCCCCTACGGCAACCGCATCCACCCCGTCTTGAAGAAGGCGCGTTTTCACACGGGCGTCGACTTCCCGGCTCCCACGGGCACGCCGATCCATGCCGCCCAGACGGGCGTCGTCGCTATGGCCGGCTACTACGGCGCCTATGGCAACACGGTGATCATCGACCATGGCGGCGGAACGGCCACCCTCTACGGCCACATGTCGGTGATCAATGTGAGCGACGGCCAGACGGTGCAGAAGGGCGATATCATCGGGCAGGTCGGCTCGACCGGTTGGAGCACGGGACCGCACCTGCACTTTGAAGTCCGCGTCAACGGAAACCATACCAACCCCATGCCCTACATCGGCGGCTGATTCCCTGCATAAAAGGCCGTCCATGCGAATAGAGTGGAGAGAAGCGGAAAAACATGTAAGGTGGTTGAACGCATTGGCCGGTCGTCGAAGTGGCCCTATCCTCTTTATTGTTCTCGTCCTCCTCAGCAGCCTCCTCCTGACCGGTTCCCTGGCCATGGCTGCGCTGGGCGACGCCCAGAACGTGGGCAATCTGATCAAGGTCGTCCGGCTGGTGACCACGGAATACCTCGAACCGGTGTCAGTCAACGACCTGGTCAACGGCGCCATGAAGGGCATGGTGGCCGCCTTAAAAGATCCCTACTCGGTCTATATGGAACCGAAGGAATACAAGCACCTCACTGAGCAGATCGAAGGCGCCTTCACCGGGATCGGTGTCTATATCAACAAAAAAGACACGAACCAGATGGTCGTCGTGTCGCCGATCAAAGGCGGTCCGGCCGAGCGGGCCGGCCTCAAGTCTGGCGATGTGATCGTCAAGGTCAACGGCGAAGACGTGGCCGACATGGATGTCGATGTGGCCGTATCGAAGATCAAGGGACCGGAAGGGACGGAGGTGAACCTGACCGTCTTCCGGGAAGCCTCCAAGAGCCTCCTTGAATTCAAGATCAACCGAGAAAAGGTCAATATCCCCGTGGTCACCGCCGAGATCGCCAAAAAAGACAGCCATGTGGGCGTCCTGCGCATCAGTCAGTTCAACATGACCGCCTCCAGCGAGGTAGACCGGGCGATCCAGGACTTTAAGGATAAAAAAGTTAAAGGGATCATCATGGATCTGCGCGACAACCCCGGCGGTGAACTGCGGGCGGCCGTCAACATCGCTTCCCACTTCGTTCCCAAAGGGCGGGTCGTCTCGGTGGTCGATCGTGAAGGCCGCAGCGAAAACTACGAGACGACGCGCGAGTACATCAACATCCCCGTCGTAGTGCTGATCAACGGCGGCTCGGCCAGCGCCTCGGAGATTGTCGCCGGCGCCATCAAAGACAGCGGCACCGGCGCCCTCGTGGGGACGAAGACCTTCGGCAAGGGTGTCGTCCAGTCCCTGATCGAACTGAGCGGCGGCGCCGGCGTCAAACTGACGACGGCCAAGTACCTGACGCCGAAAGGTAACGACATCCACAAGATCGGCATCGAGCCTGATGTGAAGGTGGAAGCGGAAAAAGCGAACGGCGCCTCTGCCCACGGCGGGGAGGAAGCCGATGTGCAGTTCGACAAAGGCCTGGAAACGCTTCGAACGATGATGAGATAATCGTTCATGACTGATGCCGCGGCGGAGCGCTGCCGCTTTGTCTGTGTGATGATCGGTTCAACACAACGTTCCTGACCCCGTCAGGTCGCAAGCGATGATGAAAAGGGCTTTTCACAAAAAACTAAAGGTTGGCGATCACCCCGATGGCACCTTGGGATCTGATCCGACTGGTCCTGGAGGCGATGGAAGTCCTCCTCTTGCAACCGCAGGAATACCCGTCTTTTTGGGTATTCCTTTTCATCATTGCCCTCCTCTACCGGCGCCAGAGCCGGTTGAAAGCGGAGTTGTTCCAATTGGAACGGGAGGGCTGGTGGCGGCCCGTCCTCTACTCGGCCGTCTACGGCGTCATCGCCGGTTTTTTCGGCTCATTGCTGATGCTCTTTTTCGGGATCACCATCGTGGCGGCCGGCTTTATCTACCTCCTGCCAGTGGCGCTGCTGCTGGCCCTGATCAACGTGCGCTACATGTGCTACGCCTACGCGGGCGGCTTGATCTCCCTAGCCGCCTTGTTCATGGGCTGGCGTGAGGTCAGCGCAGCGCAGATCATGGGGCTCGTCGCCATCTTGCACCTGGTGGAAGCTTTGCTGATCTACCTCTCGGGCCACCTGAGCCGCCTGCCTGTCTTTATCGCCCACCGCAAGGGGATGACGGTAGGTGCCTTCAACCTGCAGAGTTTCTGGCCCATCCCGCTGCTGGTGCTGACCCTGCTGCCGGTCCCTGTAGATAGCGGACTGCCCTGGCAGGAGATCGCCACGCCGGACTGGTGGCCGCTGATCGCGCAGCCCCCCTTCGACTACGACGCGGCCAAGGAGATCGCCGTCCTCTTTCCCTTGCCCATCGTCGCCCTTCTCGGCTACGGCGACCTGGCCGTCACCCGCTTGCCGGCGGCGCACGCCCGCCGCTCGGCGGCGCACCTCGCTCTCTACAGCGCCATCCTGCTCGCCCTGGCTGTCGTCGCCTCTAACGTCCCGGCTCTGGCCGCCCTCCCGGCGCTCTTCGGCCCCCTCGGCCATGAGGCGCTGATCCTCTGGAGCCGGCGGCGGGAGATGAAGGGAGTGCCGATCTTCACCCCTTCCCTGCGAGGGCTGCGGGTCCTCGACATCGGCGCCGGATCGCCGGCAGACCGCCTCGGCCTGCGCGCCGGCGACGTGGTGGGGCGGATCAACGGCATGACGGTCTTGTCTAAGCGGGATATGGCCATCGCCCTGTCCTGGTCGCCCAGCGATGTGGATGTGGAGTACCTGCCTGGCGGGCAGGGGACTGTATGGAAGCGGGGGAGTGTCGTCAAGGGCTGGAAGGAGCCGCTCGGCCTGATCGCCGCGCCTGATCCGGAAGAGCCACCGTTGGTGAAGTTGGAGACGGGGGGGATATTGGCGAGGCCGCTGGCGTGGTTGCTGGGGCTGTGGCGAGGGAGGAGGTAGTTTAAAACAAAACCGGCACCGTGTCGAAAACGATGCCGGCTCGCGAAAGGTTCGATTATCCCCGCATCCCTAGGTTGAAGCTGAGCACCTCCAGGTTTACCGTCAAGTCGATGTTGCGGACCTTCACCTCGGGCGGGACGTTGAGGACCGTGGGCGCGAAGTTGATGATGGCGGTGATGCCCGCCGCAATGAGCGCTTCGGCCACCTGCTGGGCCGCGTCGGCGGGGACGGTGATGATGCCGATGCGGATATCCTTCTCCCGCACCGTCTCGGCCAATCTCTCCATGGGCAGGACGGACAGGCCGTTGGGCAGCTCGCCTTGCTTGGCCGGGTTGGCGTCGAAGAGGGCGATCACGTCGAAGCCGCGATCCTGCAGCCCCCTGTACCCGGACATGGCCAAGCCCAGGTGACCGGCGCCGATGATGATGACCGGCCAGGTCTGGTTGACACAGAGGAGTTTATCCACCTGGGAACAGAGTTCCCGGACGCGGTAGCCGACGCCGCGGATGCCGAACTCACCGAAATAGGAGAGATCCTTGCGGACTTGGGCCGACGGGATGCCGACGGCGGCGCCGATCTCGTCGGAGGAGATTATGTCAATGCCTTTGCTGCTCGCCTGGTTCAAAAAACGAGAGTAGAGAGAGAGCCGGACTACGGTCGGTTCAGGGATCTTCAACATTTTCATCTGGGAAACCTCCGCTAGCGTTTATACTTCTAGGTCTAGCTTCATATCTTTAGTATAATACAAATAAAATGCCGAGGATAGCGCATCCCGCAGCGCCTGCGCATCTTTGATAAAAAAGTCGATCATTCCCTCATCTCAAGCGTTTTGGAGAATGGTCACGAAAAGGCGATATTTTATCACGAGGGGCGGTCGGTTGCAGGAATCCGAGAGAAGATCGCGAAAAGCTACGGCTAAGCGGAGTTGCCTTCAGCCGCCTGGTGGCATGGCCGTTACCGGCTTGTTGCCTTAATGACGGGCATTCTTTGTTTTCACTGACTTGTTTCATTGAACATACGAGGAGGGTTCTCATATGTTTTGGCGCAAATCGGCAGATGAATCAGAGCCCCGCCCCTACAGGGGACCGAAACCGACGATCTCGCTGCAAGATCCTTCCTTTCAACTGTCTGTCCGTTTCATCAAGCTGACGCCTGAGCAGTTGGAACTCCTGCAGGAAATCAGGCCCATCCTGGAACAGAACGTTGATGCGGCCGTGGAGGCCTTCTACGGCCACCTCGGCGCCATGGCGGAGATGCGCGAGTTTATCGACCGCACCACCACCGTCGACCGGCTGAAAAAGACCATGCGGAACTATATCCTCAGCCTGGCGCCGATGAAGATCGATGACAACTATGTGTTCGAGCGCTACAAGATCGGCAAGGCCCATGACCGCATCGCCCTGCCGCCCTATTGGTTTACATCAGCTTACCAATTGCACTACAACTTCTTGATCCCCAAAATCATGGACGCCTACAAGGACAAGGAACGGGCCAAACAAGCGGTGACGGCGCTGTTGACGATCACCAACCTGGATCAGCAACTGGCCATGAGCAGCTATATCGAGAGCTACACATCCGGTTTGTCAAAGAAAGAAGAGTTGGAGAGGATCCTGAACGACCTGACATCGCTGCAGCAGCAGGTCAACGACGCCAGCCAGAGCCTGGCCGCCACGGCGGAGGAGACAGCCGCTTCGGCAGCGCACATGTCCACGTCGGTGGAACGGATCACCCGGAACGTGACCGAGGCGGCCAAGCACTCCGCCGAGGTCGTCACCCTGGCCAAAGGCGGCGAAGGACAACTGAAGGAGGCTGTTCAAGCCATCCGAGAGCTTTCCCAACTGATGCTGGATATGAAGCAGAAGATCGCCGCCCTCGATGTGAGCTCCGAGAAGATCTCCTCCATCGCCGAGGTCATCCAGGGCATCGCCTCTCAGACCAACCTGTTGGCGTTGAACGCCGCCATCGAATCGGCCCGAGCCGGGGAACAGGGCCGCGGCTTCAACGTCGTCGCCCAGGAAGTGAAGAAGCTGGCGGGCAGCTCGGAGCAGTCGGTGAAAGAGATCGCCGAGATGATCCAGCAGTCGCGCCACCATACGGCTGATGTGAGCGGGTCGATGGAGCAGAACGCCAAATCGATGGAGCGTGTCAATGAACTGGTAGACAAGGTGGTCCAGGGCTTTTCCCAGATCATCCAGTCGATCGCCCTCAATCAGGAACAGATGCGGCAGATTTCCGATGAGGTTGTCACGCTCAGCACGACGGCCCATGAGATCGAAAACGCATCTGAGTCAGTGGCCCACTCGGCAGAGGAACTGGCGATGATGGCCCAGGAAATCAAACAGTAGACGAGCCAACTGCCTCGGTGGAAACGATTCAACAGTTTCGGTGGAAACGATTCAACAGCCCCGGAAGACGCCTGAGTTTCGGACGTCATCCGGGGCTGTTTGCATCATCTCCAGGCGCTGGTCGCAGCCGTCGCTGTCGCAGGCTGCCGAAACCGGCTTTCATCGCCGAGGCCAGCGTGCATTGCCAGGTCAGCGCGGATCCCTTCCGCAGCAGCCAGGTCAAAATCCGCATCGAGCGCCGCCAGGAGGCCGGCGTAGTGGTCGGCGACGGCCTGTAGGGCACGGTGCCGCGCTTCTTCCAGCCGTTGCGCCAGCAGGGGGGCGTAAATGGCCTTGACCACGACGGATGCATCGGACAGGTAATTCTGCACGGGGGTGCGGAGGCTCTCCTCCAGTTGTGACCGGAGGCGGTTGCGGCCGGAACCTTCGAAGAAGTCCTTGGGGTTGCCGAACCCGTTGGGCAAGACGCGGAGGGCTTCAGAGCGGGAGAGGGAGAGCTGCTCCGGTATTTCCAGTGCCGGCAAGGCCACCGGCTCATAGGCCGGCAGGGCGCAGCGGGAGTCGATGGCCCCGATGGACTGGGCCAGCTTGTTCCGGTACTGGCCGGCGCGCTTGTGAACGAACTGCTCCAGGCGCAACGACGTAGCCCGGATCTCCTGGGCCAGTTCTTTCTCCAGGGTCTGCAGCAGTTCCTCCAGGCAGTGCTGCATGCTTTGTTTCGTGATGTTGCCTCGTGAGTCCTGGAGGACAGACGGGTTGAAGTAGCGGTCGTAGAGATCGCCAAAGCGGTAGAAGATCCGCTGGTTGACGTAATAGATCAATTCATCGGCTTCTTTGTCCAGGAGATCGCCGTCAGCGTCGACGCTGACGGCGCTGACGGCCCGTTCCGCCTCGAGACGGGAGGTCTCACAGGCGACCCGTTGGCGCCGGCGCGCCGACGCGTCCAGGCGGGCCGCTTCGATCATATCGTCTAAACCGGCAAGACAGCGCTGTATGTCCCCCTCAGCGGCGGAGACGGCGATCTGAGTCAGCTCATGGAGGGTAAAGCCGTAGAAGTCGGCTTCAAAACGGTCATAGCCGGAGAGGGAAAAAGCTGCCGACCAAGGGAGCAGTCCAGCGCTGTCAGCGATACTGCCTTCGATACTGCCTTCGATACTGCCTTCGATACTGCCTTCGATACTGCCTTCGATACCGCCTTCGATACCGCCTTCGATACCGGCCCCGATTCCGCCCCCGATTCCGCCAATGCCCTCTCTGGCGGTCCCAGCTTTTCGCACAGCGGCGAGCGAATTTGTCCGCTGCCGGTAGGTCTTCTTCTGGGAAGCCGTCAACAGCCCCAGTTCGCCCAGGCGGGCCAGCAGCGCCGTCTGGCTGGAGACGGTGTAGAGGCGGGGTTTGCTGATGCCGCAGGCGGTGATCCGTTCGGCCACATGGCGTTGCACCTCGGCCAGCTCGCCGGCGCTGCGGGCCAGGTCGGCGGCGTTGATCAGGAAGAACATCTTGTCCAGACCGAAGCTGTCTTTCACCCGACCCAGTTGGAAGAGGAAGTCGCGGTCGGCATGGGAAAAGGCGCTGTTGAAGTAGGTGACAAAGAGGATGGCGTCGGCCTTTTTAATGTAGTCGAAGGCGACGCCGGTGTGGCGGGCGTTGATCGAGTCGGCGCCGGGTGTGTCGACGAGCATGACGCCGCGGGCGGTGAGGGGGCACCGATAGTACAGCTCGATCCACTCGACGAAACAGGCTTTTTCCTCACTGGCCACATAGTCCTGGAAGGCGTCCAGGTCGATGATCTGTTCTTCGCCCAGGCGGCTCTCGACGGCGCCGATCCCGCGGGCGACGGCCCGGAGAAAGGAGTAGTGGGGCTTGGCTGTCGGGTGGATGTCGCCGGGGGAGATCTCATGGAGCCGCCGCAGCGCCTCGGCCATGTTCGAGGCGGCCACATCGCAGGCGCTGAGGGAATGGAGAACGTCGCTCTCGATGTCGGCGGCTGTCTTCAGGCGGACGCGCACTGTGCCATGGGGGTTCTCTTCGTTCGGTGGGAGGATCTTGTTGATGGCCGCTGTCGTCGGGTTGGGCGAGACGGGCAGCACCGGGCGGCCGAGAAGGGCGTTGGCCACCGACGATTTGCCGGCGCTGAAGGCGCCGAAGAGGGCGACGGTAAAAATATTTTTCTCCAGCCGTTCGGCCCGGCTGGCGAGCTCTTCGGCGATATGGGCGAAGCCGGGCAGGGGCGCCACGGCGGCGGCGCAACGGCGCAAGCGCTGCGCCGTGTGCTGCAGGATCGGTGGCGTGGCGCCATCGGATAGGCCGGTCGCGGCATTGAGCGCAGGCGCAGCGAGCAAGTCGGCGGCTAGGTCAAAATCCGAACGGCCGGAGGCGGCGCGTTCTGGTGCCGATTGTTCGCGAAGCGCCTGACCCAGGCCAGCCAGGGGATCGGGCGCCGTCCCGCTCACGGCAGCAGCGGTGCCGCCCGTTCCCCCTGCCGCGCTGTCTGCAGTCTCTGGCGGGGGGGAGAGCAGCGATTCCATCGGCACGACCTCCGGTAGACCGCGATGCAAGGCGGCCAGCAACTCGTTGCGGCTTTTTCGCTCTGCCTGCTCCATCTTATCCAGCGTTTTGATCGCGTCAACCAGCGGTTGCAGGGGCTCCAGCTGGCGCGTCAATTGCTCAATTTGCCGGGCTGCGGCCCTTTTTGCCAGCTGGACGGCCTCTTCGGCCAGGGCCAGGGCTTCCCGGCGGTAAAGGGACTTCACCTCGGCGGCGATGTCGCGGGTATAGTTGTGGACGTACTCGTTGCCGACGACAGCGCCTTCGCGGACCAACCGGGCGAGCAGGTCGGCGCCCCAATGGACGGTGAGGCTGTTGGCGCGCTGAATGTATTCGCCGTCGGTCACCCCGTGCCTTTCGGCTACCCGGGCGAGGACGTCGCGCAGGTGCCACTCCAACTGCGTGGAAACATGCTGGCGAAAATCGGCATAGACCGCCGCAAGCCGAGTAGCGATTTCCTTTTTTGTCTTTTCGCTGGAAAAAAGGAAGCCCACCTTGAAGCCGGAGCTGCGGCTTTCCAGGTAGCGGCGGGCCAGTTCCGATGTGGTGTGGGGGGTGATGCGGGCGTTTTCCACGACCCGTCGGATCTCCCGGTCCAGTTCCTCCTTAAGCCGCTGGGGCGCGCGCTGCAGTTCATCGATCCGGCGGCTGACCTGTCCGTAGCTTTGCAGCGCCTCTTCCAGGTCTTCCGCCGCATCCAGGAGGGCTTGCAGCCGCTGGCGTTCCTCCCGGTCGGCCTCAGCGAGACGCCGGCAATGGTCGTCGATCAACTGCCGGGTCGCCGGCAGGACAGAGGCCACAAGCAGTTCTTCTTCATGGCGGAAGAGATCCCGAAGGCGCGCCTTCAGGCGGGGAAGTTCGTTCTCCGGATGGGACGGGTCGGAAAGGCTGGTGAAAAAGATCCCCTCGGGCTGGATGTCCCAGGCGGCGAAACTGGCGGCGGAACTGCGCCGAAAGTAGTCGAAGTCGAGTTCAAAGTCGCAGTGCTTGTCGATCTGGTTGACGATCAGGAAGACCGGCTTGCCCCGTTCCTTGAGGCGTTTGGTGAAAGAGAAGTTGATCTCGGACTGGACGTGGTTGTAGTCCATGACGTAAAAGATGACGTCGGCGGCGACGATGGCGGGATCTTCGGCGAGACGGCGGGCCGCCTCTGCTGAATCGACGCCGGGCGTGTCGACGAGGTCGACAGCGCATCCGAAGAGGTCGATGGGAATGGCGATATCGACGGAGTGGGTGTCAGTGCCGTCGAGGCAGTGTTCCTGCACCCCTGAAAGGTTGGCGAAGAGGTCCAGTTCGACTGTTTCGCCGCTTTTGAGCCGCGCCCTGGCAGAGGCGGGTCCGGAGCGGACAGTGACGATGTTGGCACTCGATGGGATGGGGCTCGTCGGCAAGATGTCATCGCCGATCAGGGCGTTGATCAGCGCCGATTTTCCGCCGGAGACGTGGCCGCAGAAGGCGATGCGCAACTGCCGTCGGCGCAGTTTGCCGATCAGGGTTTCGGCGGCGTAGGCGGCGTGCTCGTCGCGGCTTTGGCGAAAGCGGTCGGCCAGGGTCTGCAGCCGTTCGATCAGCATCGGGATGATCGCCGATGCCGGGAGAGGGTTTGTCGTCAATTTCACGCACCTACTTGACAAAATACAAAAGTATTGAATAACCCGAAGGAAGCCGTGGCGTTCCTTCTTTCTCGCTCATTTAGAATAGCATATTCAACATGTATGTAAAGGAATAAAAAAAGAGAAAAAATTCCCCGGTGAAACGGGGAATTCAGACAAATTCAGGGCGATAGGGGGAATTCAGACCAACTTAGTTGGATAGATTGACCTCGATGGCGTTGTAACCGCCAGTGTAGTAGATGGTTGCGCTCTGCTTCTGTTGGATATCGTCGAAGTTCTTGCGCACACCGTTCAGGGTGATGATCGTGTTGCTGTCGATGTGGTAACCCACTGTCGTCCCGATGTATATATCCTTGGTGGTCCGGTTGATGCCGTCGATCTTGCCCGATACCTTACTGGCCACAAAAGCCCTCATGATCCGGTTTTGCTCATCGGTAAATGCTTGAATGCGATCGCCGATGCTGATAGCGGATAGTCCGTAAGAGGTTGTTCCTCCCTTATCGACCTTGAAAGGGCTTGCCTTTTCTAACGTGCGGCTGGAACCGTCATACTGGCGGATGACCAGTTTATCGCGACCTGTATCGACGCCGGTGACCTCGCCGGCAACCGGTGTCTGTACAGCGATCTGGTAAGGTTCATCGCCCCAGTAGGAAACGACAGCCCACTGGCGGATAGTGACATCAGACAAACTCGGCTTGATGATGTTGGGCACTATCAGTTTCAAAGTGCTGTTCACCGTGTAAGAACGTTCGTTGTTGTCGATATCTTTTATGTAGATGCGCTCCGAGGTTTTGTCGATGATCTCGCCGGTCAGCTGCGTGTGTACTTGGATCCGGTTGATTTTGTCGCCTGAAACCCGCACCTTCACTCGATCATCAACGTCGATATCATCCAGATCCTCACCGGAGCGCCGGAAAATCTGGCATTCTGCGTTCGTTTCAACGGTGTATATCTTTTCCGTCCCGGCTGCGTCGCGGAGGGTGATGAGGTGACGATCGGCGTCAACACGGGTGACGACGCCCTCGATGGTGTTTTTGGACTTGATATAGGTGATTTTGTTATCTGCATTCAATTCAAACTCGATCGATGTGTCAATGCCCAGGTTGCTGATTGTCGGTTTGGTGTTCCCTTCGATATCCAAGATGACGGGATCGTTGATCTCATAGGATTGAAGGCGATCTCGCGCATCCTTGACGATCAGCAAGCGGCGGTTCGCGTCGATGGAGGCGATCTTCCCTGTCAATCCCTTCGTGTTGCCTGCGCGGACGATGACCAGTTTTTTGACGGTGCCGTTCTCCAATTGCAAAGTCACAGTATCCTGCAGATAAAGGTTTTCAATGGCCGCTGATGTGCCGTCTGAGAACTGAAGGGCCGTTGTTTCCGGCAGTTCGAAGGCATACAGCTGACCGTCGTCGCCCTTGATCGTCACCAACCGGCTGTCTCTGCTGATCAGGCTGACGGTTCCTTTGACGGTCACTGTGCTCTTCGGTTTTTGCAGTATGATTTTGTTGACCACATAGCTGCCGTCAACTTCGACACTGACCAGGTCGCCCTTTGCCAGATCCTCCAGGGAGGCGAAGCGTTTCCCGTTGTATTCAACGGTGGTGTTATCGGCCAGGTAGTAAGAGGAATAATGATTGGCGCCGTCGGAGAGAATAAGCAGTTTTGCCGTAAGGTTTATGTCAACGATCGTTCCGTACAAACCCTGTTGTCCGACACTTTCCAGAAGGATTTCAGCGATTTTCCCTTCGTTGTTGAGCCGGAGTTGGGCTTTGCTGCCGGGGCCAACGTGACTTGTTGAGAGCATTTGCCCCGCTAGATCGATGACGCTGACGCTGGTGGCAAGGGAATAGGTGAAGGGTTTGCCGGCGTCATCTTTCAGGGTGAGCAGTCCCTGCTCTGGGAGGGAGGCGATCACCTCGCCGCGCAGCACATTTGCCTTTTGACCGCTGCCTTGGACCACCTCAAGGTACACAACCTTGTCTCCATCTTGGATGTAACGGATCTTGTCCTGGGGGTTGAGGTCACTGAGGGCGACTGCTCTCTCGGTGCCAAAGATCCGGGCGTTGGCGTCGAGGGTCAATGAACTGAGGCGGTTTTCTTCATCCAGCACCGAAAGGATGGCGTCGCGTCCGCTGATAAAGGTGGCTTCATCGATCCCCGGAGGCAACCGATCCATTTTCCGCTCTGCTCGGTCGAGGAAGATCGCCATCTCCCCGCGGGTCACGATGCTGTTGGGATCAAAGCATCCATTTTCTCGCCCACGGATAAGCCCAAGGTCGGTGGCGACGGCGATATGGCCGCGGAGGGAGGCGGGGATCAAGGTCGCGTCGGCGAAGGTGAGGGGGGCGTTCATACGGCTTTGGGCCTCTTGTTCTTTGTTGAGCAGTCGCACCAGGAGACGGGCGACCCAGGCCCGTGTGGCCCCCTGATGCCATGGGAAGTATTCATTGGCGTCGAGCAGATTCTGATTGACGGCGGTGACAAGATAGCCTTTTCCCCAGGCCGGCACGTTGCCGCCGAATTTCTTCTCCATGTCCGGCGTCAGTCGGGAAGCTGCGGCAGTTGCCGTCGCCTCCATCCCAAAAAAGCGTTGGACCATGACGAGCGCTTCTAACTGTTTCACAGGATCGGAAGGCCCGAAGTTGCCGTCGCCTCTTCCCTTGATGGTGCCCTGGGCGGAAAGCTTCATGATCGGTCGGTACTCGGGCATGACGGTGCTCACATCTCCGAACTGCCTTACGGCAGCCAGCCCGGCAGTTGGTGACAGCACGATGGAGAGGGCCACGCAAGCACTGATAAGTCGTCTTCGCAAAGAATACCCTCCTTTGGTTGCTTTTGCTTCCTGATTTTTCGACATCTCAAGAAGAAAATCCTGTGTCCGATGGCAGAGGCCTTATTAAATGCAATATATGGACGATGATGTGGCGAAAAAAGTTTCCCTGCTTCCAAGGGAGCGCCTCTATATTGTCTGTAGGAGAGCAAAAAAAGACGGTCCGAAGGGGGATCGGTCCGTCTGGCTTCCATGCAGGCAAGGGCCTGGCTTGAGCCAGTACCGTAGCTGATGCGCTTTGACATCGCTGCCTTCCATGCAGGCAAGGGCCTGGCTCATTCCCGGTGCAGTTGTTTCTGATGATGATGGTATAGCCGGTGCAGTTCGAGCGGGTGGATCAAGGCAAGTTCGATCAGGCGATTCCCCGTGGCTTCCCAAGATACCTGAAACAGGTTCTTCACGCGTCCGATCTTGGCTACTGTGAGCGGTCTTCTCACTGCGCCGATAACGGTGGCTGCAGGCATTAGGAATTCTTTCGTAAATTCATCGGCTTCTCGGTCAAGGATTTTTTCTTCATGGGCCGTCAGCCGATTCGTGTTATAGTCGGTGAAATGGCCGAGCAGGATGTGGCCGAGTTCGTGTGCCATGGTCCAGTGCAAACGGCCACGGGGCAGTGACGGGTTGAGAATGACCGTGTAGCTGCCACTATGGGAGTGGTAGAAGGTGATGCCATCGTCGACGCGCTTGTCCCAGAAAAGCCGTGCTTGTTGAGACAAGGCATGGCAGGTGGGGTCAAAGCCCAGTGGGAGGGCCGAAGAACCTCGAAAGTGGCGGGCGATCATTCGGGAGCGGTTGCAACGAGGCCGAAGCGGGATCAGTGGGGGAGCGACGGCTTGGGGAAGCTGAGCCTTTCTTTCGGCGTAGCTTTGTATACTATCGAAAAAAAACGACGGCTTTGCTTGCCGAACAAGCAGGTAAGCACCGGGTGGCTGGCAAGGGTGACTGCCCTTGCGGCGGAGTTTTCGAAGATGGCGCAGCCGGTGAATCAGTGCTTCTCTAGGGAGTGAAGGTAATTTTTCAATCGTGATTCCCCTCCGTGCGGACATAGGTGTCGATCAATTCCAGGATCACCCGTTTTTTTTCTGGCGTAAGCTTCTCGTTGGCGCGGCGCAATACCTTGATGCCTTCGGGCCAGCTTTTCTCCAATGCTTCGAGGGAAGAAGAGATGCTAGCGGTACTGCGACCCAACAGAAAGTCGCTTGTCGTTTCCAGGATGCTGGCCAGTTTATCGATGGACTCAGGGGCGATGGTTGGCGTATAGCCGCGCTCCCAATTGGAGATCACTTGAGGCGATACGTTGAGCAGTTTCGCAAGTTGTGGCTGTGTAAGGCCGCGTTGTTTGCGCAGATGTTTGATCCGATTGCCAATGGAATCCACAGCAAGTCACCTCTTCAATATTTTACTGGAGAGGTACACACGGCAACAGGATTGTAACGAATATTGAGAGATGGTGATGAAAAATGCTTGAAAATAACGAAAAACGTTATTATACTAAGGATAAGAAATTCTTGTAACGAATGATCTTCTATTACAGTGAATTTTGTCAATGGAAATAATTTACAACAGCAAAAGGGACTGCGGAGGTATGGCAGGTTGTAAAACCAGGGTGAGGAGGGGAGAAGATGGCGGTAACGCTCTCGCTTTTTCAACGCTACACCATTGCCCGACAGCTTATGAAACGCTTGGCAGAACGGTATGGCCATGACGACAACCGTGTGCTTTGTCAATCCGTCAAAGTGGACAAGCTTGTCGTTGCCCTTTATCGAAGTAAGATCACAAAAAAGGTGATCCTATATGAGAAGAACAGCAAAACAGGGGCGGAATTGCCCCAAAAAGCTGTGCCGAATCAGCAGCGGGCAAAGCGATGGAAGCGACAAATCCGCTGCAAGCAGGCTTGTGAAGAGAAACAGACACTGCTTGTGCATTGCCAATAAGAGACGAAAGCCCGGAGCGCCGCTCTGTTCGAGAGGTGCCCCGGGCTTTCATCTTCAGGAAAACAAAAAATGGTGATGCCACAGGCGGGTAATAGAAAGGCCGCAGTGTGACCGCGGCCTTTGATGGGATATCCCCTATGCCTGTTTTACAGCCAAGCTGTCTGATGGTGTCTTGCCGAAGAAGCCGAAGCGGTCGGCCATCTTGCCGTACCAAGCGGCCGCCTGGACCTGCAGGATGAAGGCGAGGGTGACGACGAGGGCGGCCTGGGGGCCGAAGGCGGTGATGGCGAGGCCGAGGGCGATGGAGAGGTTGCGCATCACTGTCCCGTAGATCAGGGCGACGCCGTCGGCGCGGTTGAGGAAGAGGCGGGCGATGACGGTGCTCAAGGTGAAGTTGATCAGGTAGAAGACCGCTAAGGCGAGCAAGATGCCGCCGAGCAGGTCGGGGCGGGCGAGCACCATTTTCGATTTCATGGAGATGGAGGCGAAGATGATGGCCAGCATGGCCCAGAAGCTGACCGCCGGCAGGTAGGGTTTGATCACCTTCTGGAAGTGTTCCTGGCTGTACTTCTTTTTTAACTGGAGGAATGTCACATGCCCCAGCACCAGGGGCAGGAAGACGATGACAGCGATAGTGGTGAAGGTCTTCATCAGGTCGATGGGCACGTATTTGCCGACCATGATGAGGAGGTAAAAGGGCGCCAGGATAGACCCGATGATCAGGCTGAGGGCGGTCATTTTGATGGCGGCCGGCACGTTGCCCTTGAACATCATCGTCCAGGAGATGGTCATGCCGCTCGTCGGCAGCAGGCCGGCGATGGCTAGGCCGGCCATCATGGACGGATCGCCTGAGAGGAAGGTCGTACCCAGACCCCAGGCTAAAAGCGGGATGAGCAGGAAGTTGATGATCAGGGAGATGCCGACGACCTTGGCATGGCTGAAGTCGAAGGCCTCTTTCAGTTTGACGCCGATCATGGTCGGGTAGATCATCAAAAAAGTGCAGATGAGAATAAAGTTGCCGAGGCTGCTCGTGTCTACAAACAGACCGGCCGTGAACCCAAGCGCCAATGTGATCGGTATGCTGAGCACCGGGTTCTTGGAAGGCCAAAACAGCGCCGTTTTGCCCATGAGAATCCTCCTTACCCCTGTATGGTATCCAGATACTATGATTATAGGCAGAACGATTTTCGCGCGCACCGTATAGACGACAACTTTATTTTTTTGATCGGCGAAAGAGGGCGCCCTTTACAGCCGCTGATTGTTGATATCCGGTCAAAAGAGGGATCGCAAAGGTGAAGATGGGCATAGAATATAATATCCAAAAATTGCCAACAAGAGGAGGAAGCGCAACATGATCTTGCGGCCAGTATGCTATCGCACCGTCTCTCCCCATTGCGGGAAACCGGCTCAGATGCGGCTGAATTGCGGGAGGGTGCTCCGTGGCAGGATCCAACGGGTCACGCCCAACGGTGTCTGGTTTTATTCCAGCAACCCCGGCCTTTTCTTCTATCCCTTTTTTGCTATCTCCGTCTTGGCATTGACCCTTCCCTTCTGGGCAGGTTTCGGGTACGGTTACGGCAGGGGCTATCGCTAATAAGGTAAAAAGAGCCGGAGCGGCCTTCAGGGCTCGCCGGCTCTTTTTACGTTCATGGGAGGAGCATGGTGTGTTCACGGGAGATCATGTCAGCAGATCATCGTCGCTTGACCGGTGCAGTTCCCTTTGCAAGGCAAAGTCGCCCCAGGACTGTATCTCGCTGCCGCTCTCCCGGGTGATTTGCCCTTCCTCATCGGAGGACAATGACCTGAATCGGTCGACTGACCACGCCGCTGCGCGGCTTTGCCGGTTCTGCCCTTCCTCATCGGGGGACAAGGCCTGGCTCGCGCCTTCCCGGCCCGGCTGAACGAACCGGAGAGGATGGGAAGGCGACGGAAAGCCTTCCGTCACATCACGATCTGTCATGGGCTCCACTCCTTTGCAGGAGCTAGTATGGGCAAAATCAGGACTTTATTTGTGGTCGAGCAGACCCTCTTTTAATTGGTCAGGCGTCTTGCCCTGTTCGGCGGCGAGGTCCTTCAATTTCTTGTTCGGATCGCTTTCCGGGGGCAGGCCCAGACGGCGGATCACCTCCGGCGTCGGCAGCGAGAGGGTTTCGCCGATCTGCTCCAGCGTCATCCAGCCTTTGATCTCTTCCGTCGAAGTGACCGTTCCGACCGGGGGCAGCGACTGTTTCGTCACCCACAGGTTGCTGGCCATGGCGCCGCCGATGACGCCCCAGAAGAGGGCCAGTACAAGCAGTCCGTAATGAAGCGGTTTGATGCGCATCGCCTTTTTCCTCCTTAATTGTGAAAACATCTCTCCAAGACCGTTGCCGGAGAAATTCACCGGGACAGGGATGGGGGAATCGATGTTGCGGGTCGGGACTTTCCTGCTTCCAGCACAAGGGCATCCGGTTTCGGGCATGATTCCATGCATTGCAGGCACTTGATGCATCGCCCGTCAGGGATGGTTCCGCAGTGCTGCACATCGATGCCCATCGGGCAGTTTAGGGTGCACACACCGCAGCCGATGCAGGCGTGGGGTTGGCGCTTGAGCTTGAAGATGCTCAAGGGGCTCACCAGGCTGTAGACGGCTGAGAGGGGGCAGAGATAGCGGCACCAGAAACGTTCTATGGGGAGGGAGAAGGCGACAAAGAGCGCCAGGACGACGATGGATGTGGTCGTTTCAAAGTCGAAGTGGAAGAGCACCTTGAAGGGGTCATAAGGTTCAAACCAGAGCTTGTTGTCGGCGATGGTCATGTAGAGGATGAGGGCGAGAAAGAGGTAGCGAAGGGCGCGCAGCGGACGGTCGACGCTGGGCGGGACGGTGAAGGTTTTGCCGAAGAGCTTTTTGCCGAGACCGCCCAGCCATTCCTGGATGGCGCCGAGAGGGCAGATCCAGCCGCAAAAACCGGCGCCGGTGACGAGAAGGAGGAGCATCCCCGCCGCGAGGAGCACCAGGTTGGCCATGTTCGTTTTGGCGAGAAACTTGCCCGTCGTGGCATAGGACCACAGGGTTTCGATGCCGCCGAAGATGCAAAAGGTGTCTAACGGCGCCGCCCCCTGCGGTCCTCCGCCGACGATCTGGTGGCGCAGGCCGATATAGGATGTGAGTCCCACGAAGAAGAGCAGCGAGAGCCAGCGGACCAGGGTTACCCGGCGCGACGGGTGCAGGATCGATTTTCGGGTCATAGGGCATGCCTCCTTTGTATTGCCTTTGCCGATCTATACACGCAAAAAGCGTGCCAACAGGAGTAGAATGAGAAAACCCGCCATCGTGGCGGGTGAAAAGGCTGAGCTTTCGCGAATGACGGTGTCAGTGGGGGAACTTTTTGCCGCCGAAGGAGAAAAAAATGCCGCTGCCGCTGTCAGTCCGTCTGGATGCGGTACTCCTTCAACTTGTTGCGGAGGGTGCGCACGCTGATACCTAACTGCTGGGCCGTTTTCTGGCGGTTGTTGCCGTTGGCGGCCAGGACACGGAGGATCGTGTCCCGCTCCTGCTGTTTCAGGATCCCGTCGTCGGTCGAATCGGCCAGCGCCTTCACCCCTTGATCAGCTCTCGCCTTTTCCCGGTGGGCGAGTCCCAGGTGGCGCGGCTCAATGGGCCCTCCGGCGCAGAGGATCAGCGCCCGTTCAATGGCGTTGGCCAGCTCGCGCACATTGCCCGGCCAGGGATGTTCCTGCAGGGCGGCCAGAGCCGCCTCGGTCAGCTGGGGCAGGTCGCGACCGTTTTTGCCGGCGAAGCGGGTGAGAAAGTGGGTGGCCAGCGGCAGGATGTCGGCGGGACGCCGGCAGAGGGGCGGGATTTCGATGGGAAAGACGGCTAGGCGGTAGTACAGATCAGACCGGAACTGGCGCTCCTGCACGGCGGCCTTGAGGTCGCGGTTGGTCGCTGCGATGATCCGGCAGTCGGCGGCGATGGAACGGGTCCCGCCGATGCGTTCAAAACGCTTCTCTTGGAGCACGCGCAGCAGTTTCGCTTGCACCGTCGCTTCCAGCTCACCGATCTCATCGAGGAATAGGGTGCCGCCGGTGGCCTGTTCAAAGCGGCCGATCTTCATCGTATGGGCGCCGGTGAAGGCGCCTCGTTCATGGCCGAAGAGTTCACTCTCGATCAACGACGTCGGCAGGGCGGCGCAATTGACCGCCACAAAGGGGCCGGCCGAGCGTTTGCTGAGGCGATGGATGACGCCGGCGAAAACCTCCTTGCCTACGCCGCTCTCGCCGAGGAGCAGGACCGTCGTGTCTGTCTCGGCGACGAGGCGCGCCTGTTCCAGGACGGCGCAGGTGGCGGGGTCGCAGGCGATCAGGTCATTTACGGCTAATTCGGGGTTTGGCCTGCGCAGGGCTTCAACGCCGCCGGCAGGCGTCGACAGGCGGCCGCTTTCCCGTTGGGCGGAGACTTTCCCGGAAGGGGATGCAGCCGGCGCGGTAGGTGGACCAAGCGGCGTCATGGCGATGCCAACCGGGTCGGTGTCACTCCGGACAGCGTCACGGTCGGCATCGTTGTGCCCAGCGGCAGCGTTCAGGGCGCTCTGTGCCAAAACGCGGCTCACAGCCGCCCTTAGATGGCCGGGGCTGGGCAGGGGTTTGACCAGGAAATCGGCGGCGCCGAGTTTCATGGCTTCCACCGCCGTAGGAATGGAGCCGTGCGCCGTCAAAATGATGACAGGCAGGCGAGGCCACTCCCGGCGGATGTGGCTTAACAGGTCCATGCCGGGGAGGCGGGGCATCTGCAGATCGATGAGGGCCAATGCATAGGGCGCCTTGCTTCGCTCGGCCGCGACGATCTTTTCTAATGCCGACTGCCCGTCTTCCACCGCATCGACCCGGTGTCCGGCGCGCTCCAGCGCAGCCGAGAGAAAGAGGCGCATAGCTTCCTCATCATCGGCGACAAGCAGTCTGAGTGGCCTTTCCATCACAGCTCCCCCTTTTCCGGCAGGTTGACGATGAAGCGGGCGCCGCCCCCCGGGGCGCCTTCGGCGCGGATCGTCCCGCCGTGACGGTTGGCGATATCGCGGCAGATCGCCAGCCCCAAACCGCTGCCTTTTTCGCGAGTCGTGAAAAAGGGCTCAAAGAGGCGGTGTTCCGCTCCGGGGGGCAGACCGATCCCTTCGTCCTCTACGATGATCGACAGGCCTTCTTCTGTGGGGCTGGAAAGGGCGCGCAGGTGAATATCCCCGCCTGACGGCATCGCCGCCAGGGCGTTTTGGATCAGGTTGAGCAAGAGGCGGTGCATCTGCTCCCGGTCGGCCCGGACGATCAATCCCGGCGGTTCGATCTGCGTCACAATGGCGGCATCTTGTCTGGCGAGTTCCGGTTCCAGCAAAGCGGTGATTTCCTGAACCAGGTTGGCCAGCGGCCATTCCGTGATCGTCGGTTGGGGCAGGCGGCTGTAGGCGAGCAGGTCGCCGACAAAACGTTCGAGACGTTCCGATTCCCTGACGGCTGTTTCGCAGTAGCGCCGTGACTGCCCATCGGGGTCTCGTTCCTCTATGGTTTCCTGAATCAGTTGCAAGAGCCCCTTGATGGCGCCGAGGGGATTGCGCACCTCGTGGGCGACCCAGGTGGCGACCTGGCCGAGGGAGGCCATCCGGGCCTGTTCGCGGGCTTGTGCCTCCAGGGTGAAGTAGCGGCGCAGGGTTTGCACCAGATAGGCCGTCACAGTCAGTGTTCCCAACAGGACCAGGCCGATGAGAAAGAGCTGCCACAAGGCGGCGCGACTCACGTCGCCGGCGGCGCTTTCCCGGAGTTGGACCCGGAGCACCTTGAACCGGGGCTGGTAATCGCCGGCCATGCGCGGGCCTTCCCCGTCAAAGCCTCCCAGATGCAGGGGGAGAAAGGCCTCAAAAAGGGGCGAAGCCGGTGGGGTATGGTTGGGCGATTCCGGTATACCAGAGGCCGCGCCGGTGGAGGAAGCAGACGGCGTGTGCCCTTTTAGGTAGCGGAAAGACATTTGCTGTTCTGCCAAAACCTGCCGGACGAGAAACAAGGAGGCGACGTCCTCTTTCCCCAAACGCGCCGGATCACGATGGGCGATGATCATGCCGTTGCGGTCAAAGACGGTCAGGTCGAAGAGGTCGGGATCGTCAGGCCAAGCGGCGATGAGCGATTGCAGTTCCTCAGGGGTGCGGCTCGGGCTCTTGCGCGCCAGTGCCTCTATCGTCTGGGCGATGCCGGCGGCTTTGTTTTGCAACAGCACCCTTTTGACCTCCATGGAACGCTGGTAATTGTAATAGGAAGCAGCCAGCAGAATCGCGGCAGTCGCCGCCAGCAAGGACAGGAGCAGGCGCACCGGCAGCGGCAGAGAAGCGGTCATGGCGTTCCTCCTTCGCAGCGGGGTGATCAAAGAGTGATAGAGACACCTGATGTGTCCCCTGTGGTCGACATGAAGGAACTGGATAAACAGGCCGAAAAAACGGCCAAAGGTGCGAAAGCATCGAAATAAGCGCCGAGACGGGATACCTGTAGCATAGGCCGGACGTGGCGGCGCCACCCTATTGGCGATAACAAATGCCGTGGCGGCCCGAAGACGCCGCAGCGTGCGGAAAAAGACGAGGCAGGAAGCGCGTTCTTCCTGCCTTTCCCTTTACCGTCCCCGGCGCTTCGCTTTGGCCTTCAAAGGAGGGCGCAAAAAACGAGGCAGGCGGCTTCACTTCTTTTTCTTCAACAGCGAACGGACAAAGAGAAAGAGAGAGGTGGACAGGAAAAAGCCGGCGGCGTAGAGACCGAGCGGCACCTCCTGGGGACCGCCCCCTTGGACCATGCGGCCGACGATGTAGGAGACGGCGGTGCCGAAGGCGATGGCCACCAGTTTGACGGCAGGCGATTTGAGCAGCTCCTCGTTCGGGTTGTCGGGCCCGTACTTCTTGACCGTCGTCGTCGCCGGAGCGGTCGCTGTCGCGGCGGTCTCTTTTTGCGATGATGCTTTGCTGTTCGGTTTGTTTTTGCTCACAAACATCCTCCCTTAGTGGAAGCCGATCAGGATAACGGGATCAGAGTCTGCTATCCGGCGCGGTTTTTCCTATCCTATTCCACTTCTCATTCTGCAAATCCTGCAAGACACGAGCGCCCAGGCGACCCTTCGATACGAAGATGTCAGAAAATCGGTTGATCACCGACAGGATAAGGTTGGGCGCGGAAGGCTTGCGTCTGATATAATAAATCGTTAGGTTGATAGGGGCCTGCTTTTTTGGAAACTGGAGGTTGGTCGCAATATGGAACAACGGTTGTTTCAACTGAAGAGTGAATTCGTCCCGAAAGGGGACCAGCCCCAGGCCATCGCCCGCTTGGTCGAAGGCATCGAAAAAGGCATGAGATACCAGACGCTGCTGGGGGCGACGGGGACGGGCAAGACCTTCACCATGGCCTCGGTCATCGAAAAGGTGCAGCGCCCCACCCTGGTGCTGGCCCATAACAAGACCCTGGCTGCCCAACTCTGTGCCGAGTTCAAGGAATTCTTCCCGGACAACGCCGTCGAGTACTTCGTCAGCTACTACGATTACTATCA
The DNA here is from genome assembly GCF_000019165.1 of Heliomicrobium modesticaldum Ice1. GTDB lineage: Bacteria > Bacillota > Desulfitobacteriia > Heliobacteriales > Heliobacteriaceae > Heliomicrobium > Heliomicrobium modesticaldum. The sequence goes on along the minus strand of NC_010337.2, from coordinate 682,938 downwards.
GCCGGAGGCTTACGTGCCGCAATCGGACACGTATATTGAAAAGGATGCCTCGATCAACGACGAGATCGATAAATTGCGCCACGCCGCCACAGCCGCCTTGATCGAGCGGCGCGACGTGATCATCGTCGCCTCCGTCTCCTGCATCTACGGCCTCGGTTCGCCGGAGGAGTACCTCGATCAGATGATCTCCCTGCGCAAGGGTCAGATCTATGATCGCGACGCCGTCCTGCGCCGTCTCGTCGACATCCAGTACAGCCGCAACAACATCAACTTCACCCGCGGGACCTTCCGGGTGCGCGGCGACGTCGTCGAGGTCTTCCCCGCCTCCTACTCGGACCGGGCCGTGCGCCTCGAGTTTTTCGGCGACGAGTTGGAGCGCATCAGCGAGATCGACACCCTCACCGGCGAGGTCTACGGCGAGCGCTATCATATCTCCATCTTTCCGAACACCCACTATGTGACCAACTGGGACAAACTGGAGTTGTCCATCGCCAACATCGAAGCGGAGCTGGAGGAGCGGCTCGCCTGGTTCAAGGAGCAGGGCAAGCTCGTAGAGGCGCAGCGGCTGGCCCAAAGAACCCGCTACGATATCGAGATGCTGCGGGAGATGGGTTTTTGCACCGGCATCGAGAACTACTCGCGCCACCTCACCTTCCGCCCGCCCGGCGAGCCGCCCTATACGCTCATGCACTTCTTTCCAAAAGATTTCCTGCTCATGGTCGACGAGTCCCATGTGACCATCCCGCAAGTCGGCGCCATGTACCAGGGGGACCGTTCGCGCAAGATGACCTTGATCGAACATGGCTTCCGCCTGCCCTCGGCGGCCGACAACCGGCCCCTTAAGTTCCACGAGTTCGAGCAGATGCTCAACCAGGTCGTCTTCGTGTCGGCCACGCCGGCCGATTACGAGTTGCAGCGGAGCGAGCAGGTGGTGGAGCAGATCATCCGTCCCACAGGCCTCATCGACCCGGTCATCGACGTGCGTCCCGTGAAGGGGCAAATCGACGACCTCCTCGGCGAGATCCGCGAGCGCATCAAGAAAGACCAGCGCGTCCTGGTGACGACGCTGACGAAGAAGATGGCCGAGGACCTGACTGCCTATCTGCGCAATGTGGGCGTCCGCGTCCGCTGGATGCACTCCGATGTGGACGCTATTGAGCGCATGCAGATCATCCGGGACCTGCGCCTAGGCGAGTTCGACGTCCTCGTCGGCATCAACCTGCTGCGGGAGGGCCTTGACCTGCCCGAGGTGGGCCTTGTGGCCATCCTCGACGCCGACAAAGAGGGCTTCCTCCGCTCCGATCGCTCCCTCATCCAGACCATCGGCCGGGCGGCCCGCAATGTGGAGGGCACGGTGATCATGTACGGCGATAGGCTCACCCGGTCGATGCAGAAAGCCATCGATGAGACGAATCGCCGCCGCGCCATCCAGATCGCCTACAATGAGCAACAGGGCATCACACCCCAGACCGTCAAAAAGGCGGTCCGCAACGTTATCGAGATGACCATCTCCGGCGGCGACCGCAAGGAGGCCGCCGGCGCCGCTACAACGGGCGGCGGCGTGCTCGCTCGGGCGGCGGCTTTCCTGAAAAAGCGGACAGGGAAAAAAGGCGCCGAAAGCGCCGTCGATGCTTGGACAACGCAAGCGGCGGCGCCTGGCGAGGGCGCTTACGGCACAGGCTATGCGGGAGATGACGGCGCAAGGGTCCTCCGCGAAGGTGGCCATGGCGGCGGCGCAGGAACTTATGAGGTCTCTTCTGACCGATCAGCCGATCGAGTGGCCGAGGGTCTGCCGCCAGAGGAGGGCTTTGAGGCCGCTGCGCCGGAAAGGGTGGCTTCATCGGAGGCGATGGCGCCGGAACAATTGGCTGCATTGATCGCCGACCTGGAAGGGGAGATGCGGCAGGCGGCCAAGGAGCTGGACTTTGAACGAGCCGCCCTCCTGCGGGACGTGATCATTGAACTGAAGGGGGCTGCGCCGGCGAAGAGCAAGACAGGAGGCGGCATGGCTTCAGGAGCGGCGACGGGAGCGGCGAAGGCCGCACGGGGCGGACGCAAGCCCAGCGCCAACGACGGCAACGGCACCGCTCGGGCAAAAGGGCGTGGCCGAGGAAAAAGCCAAGCGCCGCAGGATCCGGGATTGGACTTTTTCCCTCCTTCAGCCGGGCCTTCCCGCCCGCGGGGGCGGAAAAAGGGATAATCGCAGGGCTATCATAAGGCTATGCTGCTGCAGCATACCACCTTTTGCCTTGTTCGGCTGAATGCCTTGTCCCCGCCAGCATGGCGATGACAGAGAAAAAGCTGCCCCATCTGCTCCCTTCAACGGAGAGGATGGGGCTTTTTGCCGGCTCAAAACTCACAGTTTGCTCCTGTTGCAGGTCTTGTCTTCGTAGCGGTGAACGTGACCGTCGTCGCAGGTGGTGGTTCCCTCCATGCAGTGGTAGTGGCCGCAACCGGGCCGGTAGATGGCGGGACCGGTGCACCCGCAGTAGTAGTGGACATGGTTGTCGTTGAAGGAGGTGACCCCGGCGTACCGGTGGGCGTGGTCTCGCTTGTTGACAGATGGTTCTGTCTGACCGCTCAGCATGTGCCGGTGGCCTTCACTCAGGCACGACTCGAAGTGGTAATCATGGGTGTGGAAACCGCAGTCCCCATCGTCGTAAGGCGGTTTGGGCTTACAGCGCATGCCGCTCTCCCCTTCTTCCAGTTTGTGTATATATATTCAGGGAGAAAATGGAAGGTAACAATGACGGGGAAAAAAGGTCTGTCTGGGGCCGGACGGTTCTGAGCGGTTCCGAAAAGTGTCGGAGAGGGGGAGGACGATCCATCGGCAAGGGCGCCCCTTTGTGCTATAATCAGAAACAGTGAAAAAGAGCGGGCCGGCACCCGCTATCGCAGAAGAAGAGCGGGCCGGCGCCCGCCATCGCACTTTTTGACGGAACCGAAGGGGGAAGCCGGAAGGCTATGATGGATCAGATCCGGGTCCGCGGGGCCCGCGCCCATAACCTGAAAAACATCGATGTGGACATCCCACGGGATCGGTTGGTCGTCGTCACCGGCCTCTCCGGCTCGGGGAAGTCCTCTCTCGCCTTTGACACGATCTATGCCGAGGGGCAGCGCCGCTACGTAGAATCCCTGTCGGCTTATGCCCGCCAGTTTCTCGGCCAGATGGATAAGCCGGATGTGGACTACATCGAAGGGTTGTCGCCGGCTATCTCCATCGACCAGAAGACGACCTCGAAGAATCCCCGTTCCACCGTCGGCACGGTGACAGAGATCTACGACTACCTGCGCCTGCTCTTCGCCCGGGTAGGCCGGCCTCATTGTCCCAAGTGCGGCCGGCCGATCCGCCAGCAGACGGTAGAGCAGATGGTGGACCAGATCCTGGCCCATCCGGAGGGGACGCGGCTGCAGATCCTGGCGCCGCTGGTGCGCGGTAAAAAGGGCGAACACGTCAAGGTCATCGAAGATATCCGCAAAAACGGCTATGTGCGCATGCGCGTCAACGGCCAGGTGATGGACGCCACTGAAGAGGTGAAGCTGGAGAAGAACAAGAAGCACACCATCGAGATCGTCGTCGATCGCATCATCCTCAAGGCCGACATCGCCACCCGCTTGGCTGATTCGCTGGAGACGGCGCTGAACCTCTCCGAGGGGTTGGCCGTCGTCGACTTCATGGGCGAAAAGGAATTCATCTTCTCCCAGAACTTCGCCTGCGCCGACTGCGGCATCTCCGTCGGCGAGATCGAGCCGCGCATCTTCTCCTTCAACGCCCCCTATGGCGCCTGCCCGCACTGCACCGGCCTGGGCGTGCAGATGGAGGTCGACCCGGACCTTGTCGTGCCCGATCCGACGAAGAGCATCGATGAAGGGGCGATCGTCCCCTGGGCGCGGATGAACTCGGCCTACATCCCCCAGATGCTGAAGGCCCTGGCTGAGTTGCACGGCTTTTCCACCGAGACGCCTTTCAAGGATCTCCCGCCGGAGATCCAGAAGCTGATCCTCTACGGCGGGAGCAAGGAGAAGATCCGCCTTCAGTTCACCAACTACGACGGCGAGCGGCGCAGCTTCGAGACGACCTATGAAGGCGTCGTCACCAACCTGGAGCGGCGCTACAAGGAGACCCAGTCCGACTGGTCCCGCGAGGAGATCGAGGAGTACATGACCCAGAAACCCTGCCCGGCTTGCAAAGGCGCCCGTCTGAAGCCGGAGAGCCTGGCTGTGCTTGTGGGCGGGAAGAATATCCACGAGGTGACGGAGATGTCCGTCGCGGCTGCCCTGCGCTTCTTCACCGACTTGGACCTGAGTGAGCGGGAGATGATCATCGCCCGCCAGATCGTAAAAGAGATCCGCGAGCGCCTTGGCTTCCTCGTCAACGTGGGACTGACCTACCTGACGCTGGCCCGCCCGGCCGGCAGCCTCTCCGGCGGCGAGGCCCAGCGCATCCGCCTGGCCACCCAGATCGGTTCGGGCCTGATGGGCGTCCTTTACATCCTGGACGAGCCCTCCATCGGCCTGCACCAGCGCGACAACGAGCGGTTGCTGGCCACGTTGCAGCGGCTCCGCGATCTGGGCAATACGCTGATCGTCGTCGAGCATGACGAGGACACCATGCTGGCAGCTGACCACATCATCGATATCGGCCCCGGCGCCGGCGCCCATGGCGGTCAGATCATCGCCGAGGGGCCGCTGTCGGTGATCATGGAGGAGCCCCGCTCCCTGACTGGCCAGTACCTGTCGGGGCGCAAGTTCATCCCGGTGCCGGAAAAGCGCCGCGAACCGAACGGCAAGTGGATCGAGGTGCTCGGCGCCTGTGAGAACAACCTGAAGGAGATCGATGTCTCTTTTCCCTTGGGGGTCTTCATCTGTGTGACCGGCGTCTCCGGCTCAGGCAAGTCGACCCTCGTCAATGAGATCCTGCACAAGGCCCTGGCGTCGCAACTGAACGGCGCCCGGAGCAAACCGGGGGCGCACCGGGCGATCCGGGGCTTGGAGCACCTGGACAAGGTGATCGACATCGACCAGTCGCCCATCGGCCGAACGCCCCGCTCCAACCCGGCCACGTACACCGGCGTCTTCGACGCCATCCGGGACCTGTTCTCGCAGACAGCGGAGTCGAAAATGCGCGGCTACCGCCCGGGCCGCTTCTCCTTTAACGTGCGCGGCGGCCGCTGCGAGGCCTGCAAGGGTGACGGCATCATCAAGATCGAGATGCACTTTTTGCCCGATGTCTACGTACCCTGCGAGGTCTGCAAGGGCAAGCGCTACAACCGGGAGACGTTGGAGGTCCGCTACAAGGGCTGCTCCATCGCCGACGTCCTCGACATGACTGTCGACGAGTCATTAGCGTTTTTCCGAAACATCCCCAAGGTCGCCCGCAAGCTGCAGACGCTCCAAGACGTGGGGCTCGGCTATATCCGCCTCGGCCAGCCGGCGACGACCCTCTCCGGCGGCGAGGCCCAGCGGGTCAAGTTGGCGACGGAGCTGTCGCGCCGTTCCAACGGCAAGACCTTCTACATCCTCGACGAGCCGACGACGGGCCTGCACATCGCCGACATTGACCGGCTGCTCGGCGTGTTGCAGCGGCTTGTCGACGCCGGTGACACGGTGCTCGTCATCGAGCACAACCTGGATGTGATCAAGACGGCCGACTACATCGTCGACCTGGGCCCCGAAGGCGGAGACGGCGGCGGCACTGTCGTGGCCGCCGGGACACCCGAGGAGATCACGCAGGTCGCCGCCTCCCATACGGGGCGGTTTTTGAAAAAGGTTTTGCAGCGGAAGCCGGGGAGCGCGCTATAAATCACGGCTTATCTGACAAATCGCGCTCGTAAAAGGAGGCGAAAGCGGCTTACCACCGCTTTCGCTTTTACGCTTATTCATCTATGCGATTGCCATCGGAGGGGTTTTCGCCGGAGTCCAGATAAGATGGTTTCGCCCCATCTGTTGAGGAGGTCTGTCGGCTCGGCGCGTACTTGCTTTTTGCCCAGAGATAGCCGATGACCATGCCGCCGATGAAGTAGGCGGTGATGGCCAGGTAAAAGAACTCGGCCGATGTCAGTTCAACATGTAACGATTCAAAGCGGATCTTCTCCTCCAGCGGTTCCGTGAAGGCCGAGCGGAGGGCCAGAAAGATCTCTGTCAACCGATCCATGAGGACTCACCTCGTTCCGGAGCGCTTCCTCTTACCTGTCATCTTCTATTATAAGGCAGTCGCTCGGAACTTGGTAGATATTTCTTTCACAAATAGCGCAGGCTGACCATCATCGGCCGAAGGCCCAAGCGACGAGCAGCCCCAAGACGGCGCCGGTGAGACCTCCGGAGGAGAATGGCCGGGCCGCTCTTGCCAAGGGACCTTTTTGCCGCGGCGGATCTGCGAAAAGACGAGGAGCCAGTTGCTCGTTCTCGCGTGCTCGCCGGCAGAGCGGCCGATGGCCATGGCGTCGAAGATGACGACGGCGCCGATGGCAGCGGTGGCCGTCGCTCTTATCGGAACGGCTTGCAACCGCTACCGGGGCAAACGCGCCTCCAAGGCGGCTTTTTCCTTCTCGAAGCCGGGCTTGCCGAGCAAGGCGAACATGTTGCGCTTGTAGGACTCGACGCCCGGCTGGTCGAAGGGGTTGACGCCGAGCAGGTAGCCGCTGACGCCGCAGGCTTTTTCAAAGAAGTAGAAGAGCTGGCCCAAGTGGTAGGCGTTCTGTTCCGGGACGGAGATGATCATGTTGGGGACTTGGCCGTCCACATGGGCGAGCAGGGTGCCGGCGAAGGCCTTCTGGTTGACAAAATCGACGGTCTTGCCGGCGAGGAAGTTGAGGCCGTCGCTGTCGTCTTCCGCCGGGGGGATGGTCAATTCCCGCCGGGGCTTGTCAAAGCGGACGACTGTCTCCATCAGCATGCGCTGGCCCTCTTGAATGTATTGCCCCATCGAATGCAGGTCTGTCGAAAAGAGAACCGATGCCGGGAAGATGCCCTTGCCTTCTTTGCCTTCGCTCTCGCCGTAGAGTTGTTTCCACCATTCGGCCAGGTGCTGGAGCGACGGCTCATAGGCGACGAAGAGTTCCACCTGTTTTCCCTGTCGGTAGAGGAGGTTGCGGGCGGCGGCGTAGCGGTAGCAGGCGTTGGTCGCCAGTGAGGGATTGGCATACTCGGCCATGGCGTCGCGGGCGCCGGCCAACAAGGCGGTGATGTCGATGCCGGCGGCGGCGATGGGCAGCAGGCCCACGGTGGTGAGGACGGAGAAGCGCCCCCCTACATCGTCGGGAACGACGAAGGTCTCATAGCCCTGTTCATCGGCGAGGCGTTTAAGGGCGCCTTTGGCCCGGTCGGTGGTGGCGAAGATGCGCCGGCGAACCTCGTCGGGGCTGTACTTTTTTTCCATCCACCGGCGGATCAGGCGAAAGGCGATGGCCGGTTCGGTCGTCGTGCCCGACTTGGAGATGACGTTGACGGAGACATCCTTGCCGTCGAGGATGTCGAAGAGGTCGCTCAGGTAGGCGGAACTGATGTTGTGACCGGCGAAGAGGACGGCGCAGCCGGGTCGGCGCGAGCGGGGAAGCTGGTTGTGGAAGCTGTGGCTGAGCATGTCGATGGCCGCCCGGGCGCCCAGGTAGGAACCGCCGATGCCGATGACGAGCAGCACATCGGAAGAGGCTCTGATACGGTCGGCAGCGTCGATGATGCGCGCGAACTCGGCGCGGTCATAGGTTTTTGGCAGTTGCAGCCAGCCGGTGAATTCGCTACCGGCGCCGGTCCTGTTATGCAGCAGGTCATGGGCCTGGCGAATGGGATCCTCCATGGTGCTGATGGCCGATTCGACGGTGGCGTAGGCGAGGTCCAGTCGGAGAGAAGACAAGGAAAAACCCCCTTCGTTTGGTGAATAATAGAAGTATTTGCCATATTCGTGAACGGTATGTCAAGATCCTTCTTGCTTGCAGGACGACCATTGTAAAAAATATAATGAAGAAACAGGTATGACGGAAATTTGTGCTTCCCCTGAAGTGTGTTATCATACGCTTGAGGTGAACTCTCCTTGCATATCGCTTTGCAGGAAAAGCTGAAAAGCCTGCCCGAGAAGCCCGGCGTTTACCTGTATAAGGACGAGGCCGGCCAGGTGATCTATGTGGGCAAGGCGATCAACCTGAAAAACCGGGTGCGCTCCTACTTCCAATCGTCGCGCAACCTGAATGCGAAGACCCAGGCCCTGGTGGCGCGTATCTGCGACCTGGAGACGATTGTCACCGACTCGGAGCTGGAAGCGCTGATCCTGGAGTGCAACCTGATCAAGGAACATAAACCGCGCTACAACATTATGCTGCGCGATGACAAAACCTACCCGTATCTGAAGGTGACCTTGCAGGAGACCTATCCCCGGCTCTTGATCACGCGGCGGCTGGAGAAGGACGGCGCCAAGTACTTCGGTCCCTACACCTCGGCCGGGGCCGTCCGGGAGACGGTGGAACTGCTGCGCACCCTTTTTCCCCTCCGGACCTGTTCCCGCCGCGAGCCGGATCGGCGCCAGCGGCCCTGCCTCAACCACCACATCGGCCGCTGCTTGGCCCCTTGCGCCGGCCGCGTCCCTCGCCGGGAGTACATGGCCCTCATCGGCAGCATCGTCGCCTTTCTCGAAGGGAAAGAAGAGGAACTGCGCAAGCGCCTTCAAGGGGAGATGGAAGAAGCCGCCGAGAACCTTGAGTTCGAGCGGGCGGCGACGCTGCGCAATCGCATCCGGGCGCTGGATCAGGTGATGGAGAAGCAGAAGGTTTTTTCCACCGATCTGGCCGATCAGGATGTGATCGCCATGGCCCGCGGCTTCAACCAGGTCTGTGTCCAGATCTTTTTCATCCGCGGCGGCAAACTGCTCGGCCGGGAACACTACATCCTCGAAGGCACCGACGAGATGGACCGCTCCGAGGTGATCACCGCCTTCGTCAAGCAGTATTACAGCCGCAGCGATTTCGTGCCCCGGGAGATCCTGCTCCAGGAACCGCTCGAATCGGCCGAGGAGGAGGAACTGATCAACCGGTTTTTGCGGGAAAAACGGCAGGGACGGGTAGAACTCCGCGTGCCCAAGCGCGGCGACAAGCTCAAGCTCGTTGAGATGGTCGCCAAAAATGCGCTGCTCACCTTGGAGCAACTGCAGAATGAGCAGCAGCGGAAGAAATCGATGACGGAAGAGGCTGTCCTCGACCTGCAGCGCTACCTCGGCCTCGATGAGCCTCCCTGGCGGATCGAGTGCTTCGACATTTCCAACACGATGGGCAAGGAATCAGTGGCCTCCATGGTCGTCTTCGAGGGCGGCGCGCCGAAAAAGAGCGATTACCGTCGCTTTCGCATCAAGACGGTGGAGGGGCCCAACGACTTCGCCTCCATGGCGGAGGTGCTCACGCGGCGCTTCAACCGGGCCCGCGAGGAGGCCCGGGAGGTCGACGCCGGTCATCTCGACCCGATGAGCGCCAAGTTCGCCACCCTGCCTGACCTGGTCATCGTCGACGGCGGTAAGGGCCAACTCAGCTCAGCTCGAGAGGCCATGGCCAGAACCGGCTATGACAATATCGCCACCTATGGCCTGGCGAAAGAGAATGAGTGGCTCTTCCACGAAAGCAACCCTGATCCGATCATCCTCCCAAGGGGCTCGCGGGCACTCTATTTGATCCAGCGCATCCGCGACGAGGCCCACCGCTTCGCCATCACCTACCATCGGCAACTGCGCACTCGGGCGCAGACGGCCTCCGCCCTGGACGGCATCGCCGGGATCGGCCCGAAGCGCCGGACGGCGCTCCTGCGTCACTTCGGCTCGGTGAAGGCGATCGCTGCCGCTACGGTTGCCCAGCTGGCCGCTGTGGAGGGTATGACGGAGGCGCTGGCCGAACAGGTGCTGTCAGCGCTGAAGCCGCTAAGGGAAAACGGGCAAGCAGGGAATGCTGAAAAAAGTGTCTGACCACAGCGCCGGTATCCCAGCCGGCGCCCCAACTGTGTCGGGAGGGAAACGATGAGATGAATTCTCTGATCCTGCGATGGCTCTTCAATACGTTGGCCTTGGTTCTGGCGGCGCTGTTCATTCCGGGGATTAAAGTCGCCGGGATCGTCCCCGCTTTGTTTGCCGCGCTGCTTCTCGGGGTTGTCAATGCTGTCATCCGTCCGATCATCTTGGTGCTGACCTTGCCGATCAACCTGCTCACACTGGGAACCTTCACGTTGGTCATCAACGGGCTCATGCTCTGGATGGTCAGCGGGCTTGTCCGAGGCTTCGAGGTGTCCGGTTTTGGCGCCGCTTTTTTCGGCGCACTGCTGCTTTCCCTGTTCAGCACACTTCTGAGCTGGAAGTTTTCGAACACATGATTGCCGGAAAACAGGGTAATCCTTGCGGGAAATGCCCTGTTTTCTCTTTCTCCGGCGGAATCGATCCATGGAGTGGGAAGGATTTTTCTCTTTCTCCGGCGGAATCGATCCATGGAGTGGGAAGGATTTTTCTCTTTCTCCGGCGGAATCGATTCATAGGATTGGGAAGGATATTGCTGGAATCTGGTCGAAGATAACAGACAAGGAGTGTGATCCCATGGGAAGGCCCAAATGGTTCACATCTGCCATCATCTATCAGATCTACCCGAGGGTCTATGGGATGACGGATCGGCGCTTCGGCACGCTGCGCGACATTCAACGAGATTTGCCGCGGATCAAATCGCTCGGCGTCAACACCTTGTACCTGCTGCCCATTCACCCGATCACGCAGAAATACCGCAAAGGCCTTTCCGGCTCTCCCTATGCGGTTCGCGATTACCTGGCTGTCGCGCCGGAACTGGCGGAATGGGAAGGGAAGGGCTGTGATGGGAGCAGGGACAGCGCAAGGGGACTGCGGAGCGAGGCTGCATTGGCCGAAGCTGCCCGGCAACAGTTCCGTGAACTGGTGAGAGAAGCTCATGGCAACGGCTTGCGGGTGCTTCTCGATTTCGTGGGCAATCACTGCGCCCCTGACAATGTCCTCCTCGATCCTGCCAACCCCCCCGAAAAAGGCGGCTATCATCCTGAGTGGTTTTTGTGGGATGACGATTCGCGTCCCCTTGCGCCCTCGCCGGACTGGTGGGACACGGCCGATCTGAATTACGGGATCCCGGTCGAGGGAAAACCGAACGCCCACCGGCTCGTCTATGGCCACGACGAGAACCGTCGGGCCCTGTGGCAGTTCATGGCCGGCGTCCTGGAGCACTGGGTCCGCGAGTTCGATATTGACGGCTACCGCTGCGATTTTGCCCACTGGGTGCCGCTCGACTTTTGGCGCGAGACGATCCCGCGCGTCAAAGCGATCAAGGCGGATGTCGTCTTCATCGCCGAGGCCTATGAACGAATGGCCGAGCTGTTGGCCGCCGGATTCGACGGCATCTATGCCTTCGAACTCTACAATCAGCTGAAAAGCTTGCATAAAGATGTTCGGCACAACGACCCTTATTATGAGGTGCAATATATTCGCAACAAGATCGAGTGGGAGAACAGCCGTTACCTGCCGGGGCACCGGATGGTGCGCTACACGGAAAACCATGACGAGCCGCGCACCGTCGTCACCTATGGCGGGATCGAACGCGCTAAGCCGCCTGTGCTCCTGGCCTTGACCCTGCCGGGGGTACCCATGCTCTACGCCGGGCAGGAGAACGGCGCCTCGATCCGACCGCCCCTTTTTGAAGGCAACTTTGAAGCGACCTTTTCGCCCATCGACTTTTCGGCCAACGCCTCCCTCGAGTCTTGGTACCGCCATGTCCTGGCCATCCGCAGCGCCAAAGGCTTCCTTCACAGCGATGAGATCCGCTTCCTCCCTGTCAGCAGCCGGAAGGTGACGGCCTTCCTCAGGCGGGAGGGGGAGGCGATGGCCATCGTGATCATCAACTTTAACGCCGAGCCGCCGGGGGAATGGGTGGAATGGGAATTGCCGCCGGAGGTTTTGCAGGCTTGCGCCGCCGGCGGCGGCGAACTGGTCGACCTCCTTGCGGAAGGGCCGCCGATCCCGATAGCGCCTTATCCGGTGCAAGACCGGAGGGTGGCCGTCTATTTGCGGCCATTGCAATCGCTGATTTTAGAAATGAGGGAAAAAGGATGAGCACCCTGTTTCCCCGACGTTCCAGCGGGGTGCTCCTGCACCCGACCTCGCTGCCCGGCCGCCACGGCTCGGGCACGCTCGGCTGGGAGGCGCGTCGATTCGTCGATTTCCTGGAGGCATCGGGCCAGTCGCTCTGGCAGGTGCTGCCGCTGGGACCGACCGGCTTCGGCCATTCCCCCTATTCCGCCCTTTCCGCCTTCGCCGGCAACCCCCTCCTGATCAGCCCGGAGCTGCTCTTGGAAGAAGGGCTGCTGGAAAAGGACGACCTTCCGCCGGAATCGCCGTCATCGCCGCAGAAGGCTGATTTTGAACGGGCTGAAGGGGAGAGCGAGCGCTTTCTCCGCAAGGCTTATGAACGGTTTCTCCGCCTCGCCTGTGACTCAACGGAGTTCCACCGGTTCTGCGAAGCGCAGCGGGACTGGCTGGAAGCATACGCCCTCTACCGGGCGCTGAAAGGGCGCTTTGGCGAACAGTCCTGGCTTGACTGGCCGGCTGAATACGCCCGTCCCGAGGCCGAGGCGCTCGCCCGCTTCCGCCGAGAGCAGGCGAAGGAGATCGATTTTCACCGCTTCGTCCAGTATCTCTTTTTCCGGCAGTGGCGCCAGATCCGCCAGTACGCCAACCGCCGAGGGATCCGCATCATCGGCGACCTGCCCATCTATGTGGCTATGGACAGCGCCGACACGTGGGGGCAGCGGGACATCTTCCAGCTCGATGAGCGTTTCCGGCCCCGGGAGGTGGGCGGTGTGCCGCCCGATTACTTCAATGAAAATGGCCAGCTGTGGGGCAATCCCGTCTATGACTGGGAGCGGATCGAACAGACAGGCTACGCCTGGTGGATCCGCCGCCTCCGTCACGCCTTGAGCCTTGTCGACATTGTGCGCATCGATCATTTCCGCGGCTTTGCGTCCTATTACGCCATCCCTTACGGGGAAGAGACGGCAAAAAAGGGGCGCTGGCGCAAGGGGCCGGGCGCTGACCTCTTCACGGCCTTGGAAGCGGCCCTTGGCGACCTCCCCATCATCGTCGAAGACCTGGGGCTGATCACCGACGAGGTGATCGAGCTGCGGGAGCAGTTCGGTTTTCCGGGGATCAAGCTGCTGCAGTTCGCCTTTGACTCGGGCGATGAACATGGGAACGACTTCATTCCCTATCGCTACCGTCAGCACTGTGTCGTCTATACGGGCACCCATGACAATGACACGACCTTGGGCTGGTTTCAATCGGCTTCGCCGGAGGATCGGAAAAAGGCCTTGGAATACATGAACGTCGACGGCAGCGACATCGTCTGGGATTTCATCCGCCTCGGCCTGGCCTCTGTGGCGGACGCGTTCATCGTCCCCATGCAGGACGTGCTGGGCCTTGGGACGGAGCATCGGATGAATTATCCCGGCAGCCCGGAAGGGAACTGGCTCTGGCGCTTCCAGTGGGATCAACTGCCGGAATCAACCGTCTCCAAACTGGCCTATTTGACGAAACTGTACGGGAGATGAACAGGCGCCCCCCGGCCGCCGTCTGCTCAGAAGAGCGGTGAACCTTGCGCGGTGATGTGTGATACAATTACTTGTAGCAATCCAAAACACAGCGCCAGATCCGCGCGAAATGTAGGGGGTCGCCATGGAGAAGGGATTCGATAAGTCCGCCATTCAGATGGTCATCATCACCGGTCTCTCCGGCGCCGGCAAGTCACAGGCCATCCGCGCCTTGGAGGATCTCGGCTTTTTTTGCGTAGACAACCTGCCCCCCAACCTGCTGCCCAAGTTCGGTGAGCTGATTGTCCACTCGAAGGGCAAGATCAACAAGATCGCCCTGGTCATCGACATCCGGGGCGGCGAGTTTTTCGATTCCTTGAGCGATGGCCTGCACCAGCTCGGCGCCCAGGGGATCCGGTGCGAGATCCTCTTTCTGGAGGCTTCCGACGAGGTGCTCATCCGCCGCTACAAGGAATCGCGCCGTCGCCACCCCCTCTCCGGTGACGCCCGCATCTTCGACAGCATCCAGCTGGAGCGGCAGATGCTGGCTGACCTGCGGGGGCGGGCCGACAAGGTGATCGACACGTCAGACCTCTCGGCCCGGCAATTGAAGAATCAGGTCTTCGAGCTCTTCGGCAAGGATGCCCGCCATTCTCAGTTGCGGATCACCATCGTCTCCTTCGGATACAAGTACGGCACACCTCGCGACGCCGATCTGCTGATGGATGTGCGCTTTTTGCCGAATCCTTTCTATGAGCCGGCGTTGCGCAACCTGACCGGCAACGATGAACCGGTTCAGGAGTACGTGCTTTCGTCGCCGACGACCAAGGTCTTTATGCGCAAGTACTACTCGCTGCTGCGTTTTCTGCTGCCACATTACACCAAGGAGGGCAAAAGCCACCTGGTCGTCGGTATCGGCTGTACCGGCGGAAAACACCGCTCGGTCACCTTAGCCAATCGTCTGGCGGCGGCGCTGGTCGATGAGGACTACGCCATCACCGTCAAACACAGGGATATCGACAAAGACCGAGGAGGCGGCGAGAGCGCGTGAAGTGGCTCATGTGGTTCTACCCCGGACTAAAGGTGAAGCGCTGGATGGCGCTCTCCTTTTTCGGGCTGATCTTGACGGGGACGAGCGTCTCGCTGTTTTTTGACGGCGAGTTTTTCGGATACTTGGAAAACAGCCTGCGCCAGTTGTCCCGCGCCTACGATTATCGGACGATGGCTGGTCTGGGGGCCTTGATTTTCCTGATCGGGCTTTTCCTGCACATCTACGGCTTTATGGCCATGGTCCGCTCCATCTTTGAGGTGCTGGCGCCGGAGATGGACGCCCGGCTGGTGGAGGTGCTCTACCGCCGCCGCTCGCTGGAACGGGGGCCGAAGATCGTCGTCATCGGCGGCGGGACAGGGCTCTCGGTGCTGTTGCGCGGCTTGAAGGAGTACACGTCGAACCTGACGGCCATTGTCACCGTTTCCGACGACGGCGGCAGTTCGGGACGGTTGCGCGATGAACTGGGCATGGTCGCCCCCGGCGATATCCGCAACTGTCTCGTCGCCCTGGCCGATACGGAATCTGACATGGACCGCGTGCTCAACTACCGCTTCGTCCAGGGGGACGGGTTGACCGGACACAACCTGGGCAACCTGTTGCTCGCCGGAGCAGCTCAGACGGCTGGCGGCTTTGAGAAGGCTGTCGATCTGATGAGCCGCATCCTGGCTATCCGCGGCCGTGTCCTGCCGTCGACGCTGCACAATGTCGTCCTCTGCGCCGAAAGGCTTGACGGCACCCACCTGCGTGGGGAAACGGCCATCACGGCAGATGGAGAGGGGATTCGCCGTGTATACCTGGATCCTCCCAATTGTGAACCGCTGCCGCAGACACTGCAGGCGATCGATGAGGCTGACGCGATCATCCTCGGCCCGGGCAGCCTTTTTACCAGTGTCATTCCCAACCTGCTTGTAGATGGCATCGTCCAGGCCTTGCGCAGGACAGGAGCGCCGAAGATCTATGTCTGCAATGTGATGACCCAGCCGGGGGAGACAGACGGCTATACCGCCTCCCGTCACGTGGCGGCGATCCATCGCCATTGTGGCGGAAAACTGGTCGATGCCATCATCGTCAACACCGAGCCGATCTCGAAGGCGCTCCTTCGCAAATACGAAGAAAAAAACCAAAAGCCTGTCATCATCGACAGTAAGTATCTGGAAAAGCAGGGCTGCAAGGTCATCCGCGCCCGTCTCATCAATAAGGAGAACTTTGTTCGCCATGACCCGGCGCGGCTGGCCCTGGCGATCATGAATGTGGTGTTTCGGGCGAAGGAACGGCAGCGCCGGGTGGGGATCGTGGATCGCTTACTGTATCGACGCAAGCTGGCCCGGTCGCCCCTGCACCGGTCATGGCAAAACCGTGTGGAAGGCTAGCGCAGGAGTGGGTGGAAGCAACATGTCTTTTTCTGTAGAAACGAAGGAAGAACTGGCCCGGATCCAACCACGCCGCCGCTGTTGCCAACTGGCGGAATTGGCGGCGCTTTTTCGGATGGACGGCTCCTTGCAGATCAGCGGCGAACAGGGCCTTTCCCTGACGGTCTCCACCGAGAGCGCCAGCTCGGCCCGCAAGATCTTCCGCCTGATCAAAGCCGTCTTCGGTGTACAGACGCAGATCCTCGTCCGCCGAAAGCGACGGTTGAAAAAGAGCAACGTCTACGTCATCTCCCTGCCGGCGCGCATCGGCGGCAGGGATGTCCTTCAGGAAATGGGCATCACCGACAGCCAAGGCGGTTTTTCCTTCGAGCCCCCATCGGAACTGCTCAAACGGCAGTGTTGCCGGCGCGCCTACCTGCGCGGGGCTTTCCTCGGCGGCGGTTCCGTCAACAGCCCAGAGGGAACCTACCACCTGGAGATCATCACCAATGACGAGACCCATGCCCGGATCCTCTCGGAACTGCTGCACCGGTTTGGCTTAACGGCTAAAGTGAGCCAGCGCAAGGGATGGTTCATCGTCTACCTGAAGGAGAGCGAACAGATCGTAGAGATGCTGAGCATCATCGGCGCCCATTCGGCGCTGCTCAACTTCGAAAATGTGCGCATCGTCAAAGGGATGCGCAACCAGGTCAACCGCCTCGTCAACTGTGAAACAGCCAACTTGAACAAGACTGTCGACGCCGCCTTGCGGCAGACGGAGATGATCCGGTTTGTGCAAAACCGCATCGGCTTCGCCAATCTGCCGTCCCAGCTGCGGGAAGTCGCCGAACTGCGCCTCCAGTATCCGGACGCCAGCTTGAAGGAACTGGGCCAGATGCTCAACCCGCCTGTAGGCAAATCAGGCGTCAACCACCGCCTGCGCAGGCTGGAGAGCCTGGCCGAGGCCTTTTCCCGGCAGGGCGGCGTGCCGAGGGAGGATTGAGCCGTGGCTCGCCGCACCGTCGCCTATCCCGTGCATGGCAAGAACTCCCTCCGGCATGTATACAGCCATGTTCCCTTCTGGCGGGTCTTTCGCAATGTCTTGATCATCCTGCTGGCCCGCTATGTCCCCTTTTTGGAGTGGAAGAACCGGCTCTACCGCTTGCTGGGCATGCGCGTGGGCAAGGACGCCTCGGTGGCTTTCATGGTGATGATGGATATCCTCCACCCGGAGTTGATCACCATCGGCAACGACTGCGTGATCGGCTATAATACGACCATCCTGGCCCATGAGTACCTGCTGCGGGAGTACCGCCTGGGCGAGGTGCGCATCGGCGACGGGGTGGTCATCGGCGCCAACAGCACCATCCTCCCGGGCGTGTCCATCGGCGACTATGCCATCGTGGCCGCCGGCGCCGTCGTGACGGCCGACGTGCCGCCCAACACCTTCGTGGCCGGCGTTCCCGCTCGGGTGATCCGCCAGCCCGCCTACCCGACACTCCCGGAGTGAGGGCGAGGCAACAGGCATAGACAGCACCGGGGGGTGATGGCCGATGCAAGTCGGATTGGGACAACAGATCGAACAGTCGCAAAGGTTGGTCATGACGCCCGAACTGCGTCAAGCGCTCGCTATCCTGCAGATGAACACCCTGGAATTATCCCTCTTCATAGGAAGGGAGCTGGTTCAAAACCCCTTGCTGGAGTCCCCGGATCCCCCCCGGGAGCGGGAGATGGCCGAGCGAAGGGAGTCTCCCTTTGGGCGGGAGATACAGGCAGAAGGGCCGACCCTGCAGGAACACCTGGAATTGCAACTGGGTCTCGCCTTGTCCGACGGCTTGCGCCGCTCTGTCGGCCGGTACATCATCGGCAATATTGACGACAAAGGCTACCTGCGCAGCGACCCTGCTGAGATTGCGGCGGCGACGGGCGTCGGCGAGGAGATCGTCGGCGAGGTGTTGGCGACGATCCAGTCTTTCGACCCGCCGGGGGTGGGCGCCCGCGACCTTGCGGAATGCTTGCGCATCCAGCTTTGCCGGCAGGGGAAGTTGACGCCCCATCTGGAGCGGATCTTGGAGGACCACCTGCCCGATGTGGCCGCCGGGCGCCTTCACCGCATCGCTCAACGGCTGAAGGTGACCGTCGGCGAGGTCCAGGCCATGGTGGACCGGCTCAAAGAGCTCGCACCCAAACCCGGCACTCCCTTTGGCAGGGAGGGGGATAACCGACCGATCCTGCCCGACGTGATCATTGAACAGATCGATGGGGAGTATCTGGTCCTTGTCAATGACGGCCTCCTTCCCCGATTGACCATCAACCGGACCTACCGCCACATCCTCAACGAGGAAGGCGCGCCGGGGGAGGCAAAAGCCTATGTGGAGGAGCGGCTCCATTCCGCCCTTTCGCTGATCCGCGCTATCGAACAGCGCCGATTGACCTTACATAAGGTCGTCAGCGCCATCGTCGAACGGCAGCGCCCCTTTTTAGAGCAGGGGCTTGCGGGCTTAAAGCCGATGACCCTGCGCGATGTGGCCCTGAAGACAGGCGTTCACGAGTCGACGGTGAGCCGATCTGTGGCGGGAAAATACGCCCAGACGCCGAGGGGCATCTTTGAACTGAAGTTTTTCTTCGGCAGCGGTGTTCGCACCGCCACCGGTGAGGAGAAGGCGACGGCCGGCGCGATCAAGCCCCTGATCCGGCAACTGATCGATGGGGAGGATAAACATCATCCGCTGAGTGACCAGCAGATCGCCGAGTCGCTGCACGAACAGGGCATTCCCCTATCGCGGCGGACAGTGGCCAAATACCGCGAGGAGTTAGGCATCCCGCCGACGGCGCAGCGCAGGCGGTATCGGTGAAAGCAGGCCTTGACAAAGGAGGGCGGCAAAGGACATTACACGAAGGTTAAAGTTGACAGTTGTCAGATTGTGCTGGAAGGAATTAAGTAGCGAATGTGGAATAGACTAAAAGGGTAGTACAACCTGAGAACTTTGCTTTGGAATAAGGGGGATTTATTGAATGGCAGTCCGTATCGGCATCAACGGCTTTGGTCGCATCGGCCGGCTCGCGGCGCGCGTGGCCATCGCTAACCCGGAAGTGGAGATTGTCGCCATCAACGATCTGACGGATGCGAAGACAAACGCCCACCTCTTCAAGTATGATTCCGTTCACGGCACCTTCCAGGGACAGGTCGCAGTGAGCAATGACAGCATAGAGATCGACGGAAAAGCGATCAAGGTCTTTGCGCAAAAAGATCCGGCCCTTATTCCCTGGGGGGACGTAGGCGTCGATATCGTCATTGAATCGACGGGCTTCTTCGTCGACGGCGAAAAGGCGTCGGCCCACCTGCGCGGCGGCGCGAAAAAAGTGATCATCTCCGCTCCCGCCAAGAACGAAGACATCACCGTTGTCATGGGTGTCAACGAGGACACCTATGATCCGGCGGCGCACCGGATCATCTCCAACGCTTCCTGTACGACCAACTGCCTGGCGCCGGTAGCCAAGGTTCTCAACGACCAGTTCGGCATCGTCAAGGGCTTGATGACGACCGTCCATGCCTATACGAACGACCAGAAGATCCTCGACCAGACCCACAAGGACCTGCGCCGCGCCCGCGCCGCCGCCATGTCCATCGTGCCCACCTCGACGGGCGCCGCCAAGGCGATCGGCAAGGTGATCCCCGAACTGGCAGGCAAGCTGAACGGTTTCGCCATGCGCGTGCCGACGCCGAACGTCTCTGTCGTCGATCTGGTTGTGGACGTGCAGAAAAAGACGACGGCGGAAGAGGTCAATGCGGCCCTGAAGACGGCTTCCGAAGGGGCCATGAAGGGCTTCCTGGGCTTCTCTGAACTGCCCCTCGTCTCTCGCGATTTCAACGGCACCACCTTTTCCTCTATCGTTGACGCCTTATCCACGATGGTCATCGACGGCGATATGGTCAAGATCGTCGCCTGGTATGACAACGAGTACGGCTACTCCTGCCGCCTGATCGACCTGGCCGCTTACGTGGCCGGCAAGGGGCTCTAATCGCCCCGAAGCGGCCTCGTTCCGCCCGGCGTCGGGCGGCTGCGAGCAAAGAAGGCGATCTTGAGGCGCCGTTCCGATAGCGAAGCAACGTAAATCGATCGAACCGGCGGGGCGCCCCCGCCGGGAAATTGACGGTGGAGGTTTGGGCGTTGAACAAACAGACTGTGCGCGATATCGATGTGCGGGGAAAAGGCGTCCTCGTGCGCGTCGATTTCAATGTTCCCGTCAACGAGGCTGGTGTGATCACCGATGACACCCGCATCCGGGCCGCCCTCCCGACCATTCAATATCTGATTCAAGAAGGGGCCAAGGTGATCTTGGCCTCCCATTTTGGCCGTCCCAAGGGGAAGGTGAACGACAAGTACCGCCTGACGGCCGTCGGGATTCGTCTGGCTGAACTGCTCGGACGTCCCGTGAAGAAGCTCGATGATTGCATCGGCCCTGAGACGGAGGCTGCTGTCCGGGCGATGGAAGCCGGCGATGTGGTCTTGCTGGAGAATGTCCGTTTTTACCTCGAAGAGGAGCAAAACGACCCTGCCTTTGCCCGCAAGCTGGCCGCGCTGGCGGATGTCTACGTGAATGACGCCTTCGGCACGGCCCACCGCGCCCACGCCTCTACGGCCGGCGTCGCCGCCTACCTGCCTGCCGTTGCCGGATTCCTGATGGACAAGGAGATCTCCATCATGGGCAAGGCCTTGGCATCGCCTGAGCGTCCTTTTGTGGCCATCATGGGCGGCGCCAAGGTGGCCGATAAGATCGCTGTCATCGACAACCTCCTCACCAAGGTGGACACGCTGATCATCGGCGGCGGGATGGCCAACACCTTCTTCTACGCCCTCGGGCGGGAAGTGGGCAGATCGCTCTGTGAAAAAGACAAGGCCGACACAGCCCGACAACTGTTGAACAAGGCAAAGGCCTCCGGCGTTCGTTTCCTGCTGCCCGTCGATGTGGTCGTCGCGGAGACGCTGGCTGCCGGCGTGCCCACGGCCGTCGTCCCTGCCGACGCCATTCCGGCTGACAAGGCGGCCCTCGACATCGGCCCTGAGAGCATCGCCCTCTTTGAACAGGCCTTGGCAAAAGCCCGGACAGTTCTCTGGAACGGACCGATGGGCGCCTTTGAGATAGCGCCCTTTGACCGGGGCACCCTGGGCGTAGCCAAGGCGATGGCCAAGGTGCAGGGCCTGTCGATCATCGGCGGCGGCGATTCTGTGGCTGCCGTGGAAAAAGCCGGTTTGGCCGATCAGATGACCCATGTGTCCACGGGGGGCGGCGCATCGCTGGAGTTCCTGGAAGGGCGCGAACTGCCCGGCGTCGCGGCCTTAAGCGATAAGTCTTGACGAGTGAGGCAGCGATGGATCGAGCCGGCTTGATCGAGCCCTCAACCGGTGATTGAGTTGGCATCCCTTGATAGATACAATCTGCTGGGACAATCGAAGGGGTATGCCGCAAGAGTGAATCCTGGTAAGGATGTGAGTGTATGCGGACACCTGTATTGGCAGGGAACTGGAAGATGTACCTGACACCGGCCGAGGGCCGGCAGATGATCGAGGCGTTGCGTCCCCTGGTCGAAGGAGTCGCGGACAGAGAGATTGTCCTCTGCCCGCCCTTCACTGCCTTGGCGGCAGCGGCTGATGCGATCGAAGGGTCGAATATCTCCATCGGCGGGCAGAACGTGCACCCGGCGCGGGAAGGCGCCTTTACCGGCGAGATCGCGCCGCCCATGTTGAAAGCCCTGGGTTGCCGCTATGTCATCATCGGCCACTCCGAACGGCGCCAGTACTTCGGCGAGACAGACGCCACGGTGGCGGAAAAAGTGCGGGCCGCTCTGGCGGAGGAGCTGATCCCCATCGTCTGCGTCGGCGAGACGCTGGAACAGCGGGAAAAGGGCGTCACCAATCCTGTTGTCGAGATCCAGGTTCGCCAAGGTCTGGACGGGCTGTCACCGGAGGAGCTCTCAGGCCTCATCATCGCTTACGAGCCGATCTGGGCCATCGGGACGGGGCGCACCGCTTCGCCGGACGATGCCCAGCAGGTCTGTGCCTTTATCCGCTCTGTCATGGCCAGGCTGGCCGGTGAGGGGGCGCAAAAAACGCGCATCCTCTACGGCGGCAGCGTCAAACCGGACAACATCAAGGAACTGATGAACCAGCCCGACATCGACGGCGCCCTCGTCGGCGGCGCCAGCCTCAAGGCAGAATCCTTTGCCCGAATCGTACGCTTTGAGGAACAATAAGCAAAGGGCAGGATAGGGCAAGCAGGTAACGGCAACGCTCTAAGGGATAACGCTTTAAGGGGCAACGCTCTAAGGGATAACGCTCTAAGAGATAACGCTTTAAGAGAGGCCGTCTAGAAAATAAGCAAATTCCTAGCCAGCCCTTGCAAAAGCATGATTTTTTAATACAAACAGCAAAAAACCAGAGTCTTTTTATCGGTCTCAGCAGCCCTTTTTGAGGATTTTCCTCAAAAAGGGCAGATCTCCCCCTTGCACCTTATGCGGCTTTTTTGAAAGCAACACCGCGTAAGGCGCTCACCTCCAACACCATGGTTGCATTCTTATCATTTCGTAGACGGTTGAGTTTTTGAAAGTTCGCCGCTAACGCGCTGAGCCGGGCGGCATAAGCCAGATTTCGTTTTCCGATACGGCGAACCCGGCGCAGTCCGTAACGGTTGACCAGTTCATTTTGCTTGGCTTCGATGCGGCTGCGAAGACGCATCTGTTCCTTATAGATTTTCGTTTGGGAGTGCTTTGCCGCCTCGAGCATGACACCATAGGCGTTGTGAATAAAAATCGTGCGCCGATGTTTCTTTTCTTTAAAACAGGTCGTGTAACGAGGGCAGTGCTTGCAATCATGGTCCTTGGCGCGAAGCACGAAGTTCTTCCCATCTGCCACTTCCGAATAGGTGGTGATGACTTTTCCTCTCGGGCAGATCAGTTGTGTTTGGTCTTCGGAAACTTGAAATCCCTCGCCCGCGAGGATATCACATTTTGTCTTTGGTGAAAGTGGCGCCACTACGTCAATGCCTTTTTCCTTGAGGGTGACACGGTCATCGCCCGCACCATAGTGGGTATCTCCAATGATCGTCGGGTTTTCTACACAATCGGTGGGAAGCTGATCCGCTAACGGCACCAGACTGGAGCCGTCATAGTCGTTGGCTTTCATGGCCTCGGCGGCGGCGATAAATCCGGAATTTCCGACTTCGACGATGGCCATCTTATACCCGCGCCATTTCGTCTTGCCCTTACAACCGAAACGGGCTTCGCTGTCTACAGCCGAAACTATCATATCTTTGACAGAACCGCCGGGGGCTATCTCAAGAGTTCCATCATCTTTCCGAATGATTCGTTCACGGAGGATACGGCAAAGCAAAAGGGCGTAATGAATGACATCGGGCTTCTTCTTCCACGAAGCCTCCGATGACTCCACGTAGGCCAGCAGTTCGTCAGCCTCGCTGACCACTTCAACAAGCCGTTCCATTTTGGCCTTATCGTCCAGGTTATGCTCTTTCACTTCCGTCACTGTTTCCAGGTAACGTACCGCCCGAGGGGCATGGGGGATTGCATGCCATGGAACACTGTATTGCTTCGCCAAAAGACGCACCAACAGGCGCATGGCTTGGCGGATCAGTTCGATGGTCGTGGGGGCACTGATGGGAGCTATGACATGGGTCGTGTCCGTTATCCAAGGTTCTTTCCCTGTCAAAACGCCCAGGTAGTACATCAACCGGATAAAGCGATCGAGATAGACCTTATCAAGTTCCTTTTGGATGAGCCGTTGCCGGTGGACGCCAAAATTGGCGTGATCAATGCCCGGTTCATCGAGGGCCATTCCTAACGCAAACTTGACCTCGATGTTCACACGTGTCTGTGCTTCCATCCCCCGGTCTGTTTCGCCCAGCATTTCCTGTAACATGCAGGCCATCGTCATCTGCCGGGCCGCATGACTGGGACGTCCGTTGTCAAGGCAATAGAGACCTGTAAAATCCTCCGGTTGTATTAATAGGGGCGCCAATTCACGAAACAGGCGAAAGACGGAATCGGCAGGCACAAGTTGGTCCCAGAGGGCTGCAAAGTCGTAAAAGCTAACTTGGGGATCCACATCGAATCGAAACAAGGTACATCGCCTCGCTATAAACAGTCTTTGTACCTATATCCTTCGACGCGAAGAGTCAAATTCCCTTTAAATTCCACCGATTTCCATATAAAAACGTCTTGCTTTTTGCCCTCTCTTGAGGGGGGTTTTTAGACAGACTCTAAGAGATAACGCTTTAAGAGATAACGCTCTAAGGGACAGCGCAAGGAAGTGACAACGCTTGTTATCATCGACGCAACAGAAGCCGGTCATGCTTATCGTCCTTGACGGTTGGGGCCTGCGGGAAGATGTGGAAGGAAATACGCTGAAGATCGCCAGCCTCCCCAACTATCAGCGCCTGCTGGAGACCTACCCACATACGTCCATCCAGGCTTCCGGCGAGTATGTGGGCCTACCGAAAGGGCAGATCGGCAACTCTGAAGTGGGTCATCTGAATATCGGCGCCGGTCGCGTCGTCTACCAGGAATTGACCCGCATCTCTAAGGCAGTGGAGACAGGAGAACTGGAAAAAAATCAGGTCCTCGCGGCGGCCATGGACCGATTAAAAGGAACCGACAAGGGGCTCCACCTGATGGGACTGCTTTCCGACGGCGGCGTGCACAGCCATATAGACCATCTCTTTGCCCTCCTCGATATGGCCGCGGCGCGCGGCGTCGAGCAGATCTTCGTTCACGCCTTTTTGGACGGCCGCGACGTGCCGCCTGCTAACGCCCAGGAGTACATCGATTCCCTGGAAAAGAAGCTGGGGCAGCTTGGCCGGGGACAATTGGCCACCGTCAGCGGCCGCTACTACGCCATGGACCGCGATCAGCGCTGGGAACGCGTTGAAAAAGCCTGGGACGCCATGGTCTACGGGCGCGGTGAAAAGGCGACGCTCGGCCGTTCCGCCGTTGAAGCCGCCTACCATGCCCGCGTCACCGATGAGTTTGTGCCGCCGACGGTGATCGTCGACGGCAAAGGCGAGCCGAAGGGAACCATCAAGGACGGCGACTCGGTGATCTTTTTCAACTTCCGAGCCGACCGGGCGCGTCAGCTGACGCGGGCCTTTGTGGACGCCGACTTTTCCGGCTTTGACCGCGGACCCCTGGCGCCGCAGGTGCATTTTTGCTGCCTGACCCAGTATGACGCCACCATCGATGCGCCGGTGGCCTTCATGCCCCAGAACCTGGAGAACACCTTCGGCGAGGTGATCGCCAAGGCCGGTTTGCGCCAGCTGCGCATCGCCGAGACGGAGAAATATGCCCATGTGACCTTCTTCTTTAACGGCGGCGTGGAAGAACCGAACGTCGGCGAGGAACGCATTCTCGTTCCGTCGCCGAAAGTGGCGACCTACAACCTGCAGCCGGAGATGAGCGCCAGAGAGGTGACTGACAGGGTATTGGCTGAGATTGAGGCGGAAAAATACGATGTCATCATCCTGAATTACGCCAACCCCGATATGGTCGGTCACACAGGCATGCTGCCGGCAGCCATTCAGGCCGTCGAGGCTGTGGACAAGTGCCTGGGCCGTGTCGCAGCGGCGGTGCTGGCAAAAGGCGGCGCCCTGTTGATCACGGCAGACCACGGCAACGTGGAAATGATGATCGACCCCCATGATGGCGGTCCCCATACGGCCCATACGACCGATCTGGTGCCCGTCATCCTCGTCAGCGACCGTCACAAAGACCGGCAACTGCGCCCTGCCGGCGCCCTAGAGGACATCGCGCCGACGTTGCTGGCACTGCTCGGCCTGGAGGCGCCGCCGGAGATGACGGGAAAGTCCCTCATCCTGTAGGTGTCGGGGACGCATGGGCCTGTTCACTGCTCCGCTCAGATCGCTCACAGCCAATTTGTCTTCTGCTGGATGAAATCCCTCTTGTGGCAAAAGATAGCTTACGATAGTCCTAAGAATCAAATCGTGTGGGAGGAATCGTTTCGATGTCTGTGATCGCTGAAATCTATGCCCGTGAGATCCTGGACTCGCGAGGGAATCCGACCGTGGAGGTCGATGTGGTGCTGGAAGACGGGACACGGGGTCGGGCGGCGGTGCCGTCGGGGGCATCCACCGGCGCTTATGAGGCGGTGGAACTGCGCGATGGTGACAAGGAGCGCTACCTGGGCAAGGGCGTCCAGAACGCTGTCGACAATGTGAACCTGGAAATCGCGCCGGAGCTGATCGGCTGGGACGTGACCCGCCAGATGGAAATCGACCGGCGCATGATCGAGCTGGACGGCACGCCCAACAAGGGGCGCCTTGGCGCGAACGCGATCCTGGGGGTCTCCATGGCTTGCGCCAAAGCGGCGGCCCAGTTTGTCGGCTTGCCCCTCTACCAGTATCTGGGCGGCGTTTTTGCCCGGGAACTGCCTGTCCCCATGATGAACATCCTCAACGGCGGCAAGCATGCCGACAACAACGTGGACATCCAGGAGTTCATGGTCATGCCTGTCGGCGCGACCAGCTTTTCCGAAGGCCTGCGCATGGGCGTTGAGGTCTTCCATGCCCTCAAAAAGGTGCTCAAAGGCAAAGGGATGAATACGGCTGTCGGCGATGAGGGCGGCTTCGCCCCCAACCTGTCTTCCAACGAGGAAGCCCTCCAGGTGATCATCGAGGCCGTCAAGGCGGCAGGCTACAACCCGGGCACGGACATCCTGCTCGCCGTCGACGCCGCCGCTTCGGAGATGTACAAAGACGGCAAGTACCACCTGGAAGGGGAGGGGAAGGTCAAGTCCTCTGCCGAGATGGTCGACTACTGGGAAGACCTCGTCAACCGCTACCCCATCATTTCCATCGAAGACGGCCTGAACGAAGACGACTGGGACGGTTGGAAACTGCTCACCGACCGCCTCGGCAAGCGGGTGCAGCTCGTCGGCGACGACCTCTTTGTCACCAACACAGAGAAGCTGGAAAAGGGCATGGAGATGGGTGTCGGCAACTCCATCTTGATCAAGGTCAACCAGATCGGCACGATCACGGAAACGCTGGCCGCCATCGAAATGGCGCGCCGGGCCGGCTATACCTCTGTCATCTCTCACCGCTCCGGCGAGACGGAAGACGCCACCATCGCCGACCTGGCCGTCGCGGTCAACGCCGGACAGATTAAGACAGGCGCGCCCTCCCGGACCGACCGCGTTGCCAAGTACAACCAACTGCTGCGCATCGAAGAAGAACTGGACGAGCAGGCCCTCTATCGCGGCAAGAAGACCTTCTTCAACCTCGAACGGCGTTAGGCGAGGCACTACGGCCTCGGCACCCGGGCACTTCGGCATCTTAGCATCCGGCGCCCCGGCAACTCGGCACTTCGGCAAATCGCGCCCCGGCAAATCGCACTCTGGCAACCGCATCAGGCTCCCCAGCAACAGAGGTTTGTCGGTAATATCTCGGAACGATCCGACAGGGCAACTCGGGGCTGGGGCCTTGCCGGATAACCGGGATGCTTCCACAAATGGTATGCATTGCATGGATTCAGGATAAAATATGTCTGCGGGATCCGGGTGTCCGACCCGGATCCTCTTGTCTTTTGCCAAAAACCTTCATGACCTGGCGGGTCGCAAGCGATGATGTAAACGTCTTTTCATAAAAAAAATAGAAGAGGCTGCACTCCTTTCACCGGGAATGCTCACGATCAGCGCCGCTGACTTGTCTTTATTTGGTGGGCATGCTAAAATTCATATGTCAAATGTCAGGATTACGATAAGGGGAGGTGTAACGTTGACCACATTTATCATCATTGTTCACATCATCGCCAGCATCGGCTTGATGGCCTCTGTCGTTATGCAATCGGGAAAAAGCGCCGGCCTGTCTGGAGCGATCGCCGGCGGGGCTGAAAGCTTTTTTGGCAAGAAAAAAGGGCTCGACGACTTGCTCAGCAAGCTGACGGTGGTCTTTGCTGCAATCTACTTGCTCAGTGCCCTGGGGCTTTCCATGGTGGGTTGATGACTGAAGCGGGAAAAATGAATTAGGGGATTTTCGAACTGCGGGAATGAACATGAGGAGCGTGAACACTCCGTGAATTACCCGTTGATCGCGGCGGTGGCCGGCGTCGTCGGCCTTCTCTTTGCCGCCTATCTGGCTGTAAGCGTCTTAAAAGAGGACCAAGGGACCCAGCGCATGAAAGAGATCTCTCAAGCGATTTTTGAAGGGGCCATGGCCTTTTTGAACCGCCAGTACAAAACCCTCATCCCCTTTGCGGTGGTCATCTTCGGCGCCTTGCTGGCCGGCAACTGGGGCAACCAGAAACTTGCCTGGGGGCAAGCCATCTCCTTCCTGGTCGGCGCCGGTTTCTCCGCCGTTGCCGGTTATGTGGGCATGACCATCGCCACCAAGTCCAACGCCCGGACGACGGCTGCGGCGATGCGCGGCCTCAATGAAGCCCTGTCGGTCGCCTTCCGCGGCGGCGCTGTCATGGGCATGTCTGTCGCCGGACTCGGTCTGCTCGGTGTCTCCGTCCTCTACATCGTCTTCGAGGATGCTGTCATCATCAACTCCTTCGCCTTCGGCGCCTCCGTCATCGCCCTCTTCGCCCGTGTCGGCGGCGGCATCTACACCAAGGCGGCCGACGTCGGCGCTGACCTGGTCGGCAAGGTCGAGGCCGGCATCCCGGAAGACGACCCGCGCAACCCTGCCGTCATCGCAGACAACGTAGGCGATAACGTAGGTGACACGGCCGGCATGGGTGCTGACCTCTACGAGTCCTATGCAGCCACCACCATCGCCGCCATGTTGATCGGCGTCACCGTCTTCCCGGGCCGTCTGGAAGGTCTTTACTACCCGCTGCTTATCGGCGCCGCCGGGATCATTGCCGCCATCATCGCCTCCTTTCTGGTGCGCACCACCGAAGACGGCGATCCGCAGATGGCCCTGAACAAAGGCCTCTGGGGCACCAACTTCCTGACGGCGATCGCCACCTACTTCATCGCCGCTTCCCTCTTCGAGGGCGTCACGGCCGATCCGAAGGTATTTCCTTCCGGTGTGCCCATCGGCCTGACGATCTCTGTCGTCGCCGGCCTGCTCGTCAACGTGGCCGTCGGCTGGGTCACCGAATACTACACCTCCTACAACTATAAACCGGCCCAACATATCGCCTCGTCCTCTCTGACCGGCCCGGCTACGAACATCATCGCCGGCATCGGCGTAGGTCTCAAATCGACAGCCTTACCTATTATTGTGATTGTCATTGCGATTGCTGTCTCCTACCAGTTCGCCGGGATCTACGGCATTGCCATGGCCGCCATGGGCATGCTCTGCACGGCTGGCATGGTCGTCGCCATCGACTCCTTCGGTCCTGTCGCCGACAACGCCGGCGGCATCGCCGAGATGGCCGAGCTGGGGCCGGAAGTCCGGAAAAAGACGGACAAGCTGGATGCTGTCGGCAATACCACCGCTGCCGTGGCTAAGGGCTTCGCCATCGGTTCGGCAGCGCTCACCGCCTTAGCGCTGTTCACCGCCTTCGCCGAAGAGGTCATCAAATCGCCCGGCGTCGCCAGCGCCTTAGCCGGCGGCCACTTCGTCCTTAACCTGCTCGAACCGAAGATCATCATCGGCCTCTTCATCGGCGGCACCGTGCCCTTCCTCTTCTGTGCCTTTGCCATGGAGGCCGTCGGCAAAGCCGCCTTTGATATGATCGGTGAGGTCCGCCGCCAGTTCCGAGAGATCCCCGGTCTGATGGAAGGCAAAGCCAAGCCCGATTATGCCCGTTGTGTCGATATCTCCACCCGGGCGGCCATTCGTCAGATGATCGCCCCCGGCCTCTTGGCCGTCATCACGCCGCTCATCGTCGGCTTCAGCTTTGGCGCACAGGCATTAGGCGGCATGCTCGCCGGTGTCACCGTCGCAGGCGTTCTGTTAGCCATCTTCATGGCCAACGCCGGCGGTGCCTGGGACAATGCCAAGAAGTACATCGAGAGCGGTAAACATGGCGGGAAGGGGACGGAAGCCCACGCCGCTGCCGTCATTGGCGACACCGTCGGCGATCCCTTCAAAGACACCGCTGGACCCTCTTTGAACGCCTTGATCAAGGTGACCGGCACCATTTCCCTGATCATTGCCCCCTTCCTGAACCTGTAATGCAAGATCCTTCGACCAGGCGCGCCTGTCTCCGCCGCCAGACGGGGCGGGGTGCGATCCTTCCCTTGACGCCGCTTAGCCAATTCGGAATGACCGATAGTGACACCGGGGCCTTCGATGGTCTCGGTGTTTTTTTATGGACCGGGCAAAATGTGCTATAATAGGTCTATCCTACCCTGGAAAGGAGCCCTTGCCGTGTTCAACATCGGCTTTCCCGAACTCCTGTTGATCTTCATCGTTGCCCTCATCGTCCTCGGTCCCGGCAAACTGCCGGAAGTGGGACGGAGCGTCGGCAAGGCCCTCGGCGAATTCCGGCGAGCCGCCGACGGTCTTACATCGCAATTGAAAGAAGCGATGGCTCCCGTCAAAGAGATAAAGTCTGCCGTTGATGATGTGGCCGCGCCTGTCCGGGAAGTCCGTTCCGCAGTGACCGACCCGAAAGGGTACGTGGCAGATAAGGCAAAAGAAAGGCTGCTGGGAAGGGCGACCGAAATAAGGACCGAACAAACAGCCGTCCAATCGACAGACCGAGCGACAGACCAACCGACAGACCAACCGACAGACCAATCGACAGACCAATCGACAGACCAATCGACAGACCAATCGACAGACCGAGCGACAGACCAATCGACAGGCCAACCGACAGACCAACCGAAAGAACAATCGAAAGAACAATCGAAAGATCGATCGAAAGACCAATCGATTTCGCCAACCTTTGACCCTGCTGGGAAGACTGCAGAAAAGTCCATAGAGACAGACAAACCGGCGCAACCGGCGGCGAAGATTGAACAAAAGGATGGTGAGCGTCGATGACGATCAGCCTGACCGATGACGGCATGTGTTTTTGTTGCGGCCAAAACAACCCCATCGGCTTGAAGCTCGCCTTCGCCTGGGAAGGAGACGACTATGTAACCTACTTCACCCCCGGGGCGGTGCACCAGAGCTACGCCGGCATCACCCATGGCGGCATCGTCTCAACGGTGCTCGACGAGGTGATGGGGCGGATCATGTCGTCGAGAGGCATCCCTGCCGTCACCGCCCGCATGGAGGTTCGTTTTCGCCATGCTGTTCCGACGGGCGAACGGGTTCGCTTTGCTGCTCGCATCGTCCGGGAACGAGGAAAGGTGATCGACGCGTCAGCGACGGCTGTCCTCGCTGACGGCCGCATCGCTGCGGAGGCGACAGGGCGCTTTTTGGTGCACGCAGCACCAGCCTCTTCTGAAGAGACGGCAATGTAGATCAGCGCCTTTGCCTCTTTTGGACCAGGCATTATACCTGACAAGATGATGAGAAAGGAACCGATGTGTCCATGGACTCCCCATCTAATCTGCCGTCGCGGGAAGCGGCATTGAAACTCCTAGCCCGGTACAACAGCAACCGCAACCTCTTTAACCACATGCTCGCTTGTGAAGCTGTCATGGGCGCCCTCGCCCAACGGTTTGGTGCCGATGAGGCCAAGTGGCGCCTGGCCGGCTTGCTGCATGACATCGATTATGACCAGACAAAAGATGATCCCCTGCGGCACAGCCAGGTGGGCGCAGACATCCTGGCTGAAGCGGGATACCCGGACGATGTTGTCTACGCCGTCCGCGTCCACAACGACGTCCACGGCCTGCCCCGCCTGAGCCGGATGGACAAAGCCCTGTACGCCGTCGATCCCTTGACCGGCCTGATCGTCGCCGGTGCGTTGATTAAAAAAGAAAAAGACGTGCGCCTCATAGACACCGACTTTTTGCTGAAACGGTTCAAAGAAAAGAGCTTCGCCCGGGGTGCCCGACGCGATCAGATCGAGGCTTGCAGCGAGATCGACCTGAGCCTCGAAGTATTTATCAGCATCGGCCTCGAGGCCATGCAAGCGATTGCTCCAGAACTCGGGATCGCAGGCAAATAACAGGCAACCGCTGACCGCCGCGATTCGTTGCTCCATAACCATCAGATAAAAAGAATGCTGAGGCTAACGGTGATGACGGTACAATACGGAAGGAGGGGCCCGGATGGGTGACGGCCATAAAGTCCTCTGCGAGAACCGGCGCGCCCGCCACGATTACCATATCGATGAGACCTACGAGGCCGGCATGGCGCTGAAGGGGACAGAGATCAAGTCGCTCCGTCAAGGCAAGGGCAATCTGAAAGACGCCTTCGCCCGCGTCGAAAACGGGGAAGTCCTGCTCTACAACATGCACATCAGCCCCTTCGAACAGGGCCACAGCTTCAACCACGAGCCGACGCGCACCCGCAAGCTGCTCTTGCATCGGAACGAGATCCGCAAGCTGAGTGCTGCCACCTACCAAAAAGGACTGACCCTCGTGCCCTTGCGCGTCTACTTAAAGCGGGGCTATGCCAAGCTGGAACTGGCCATCGCTCGCGGGAAAAAGCTCTACGACAAGCGTGACGCCATCGCTCGTCGCGATGCTGAACGGGAGATGGCTCGAGCCATGCGGCAGCGGGAAAAGGGAGAGTAACCAACAGAGAAAGTGGAAAAAGTGCGGCCTTCATCAGGTCGCACTTTTTTAATCGTGACAGCCCCACACCGGAGATCGTACGCCGAAGATGGGCCAGCGTACCTTGTTAGGCGGTATGAGCATCTGGATAGTGAAAGCCATCCCTAGCGGTTATCTGGAGAGGTCATCCCTATCGAAGCGCTCATCTTGAGTATCGTCGATGTCTATGACGCAATGAAGACCATCAGTAACAGCTCTTCCGATCCATAAAAAACTGCACATCGTCCAGGGCCTCGCCAAAGCGCTGGAAGTGGACCACTTCCCGCTCTCGGAGGAAGCGGAGGACGTCTTTGACACCGGGATCGTCTGTCAGGTTGATGAGGTGCTCATAGGTGACGCGGGCCTTCTGTTCTGCTGCCAGGTTTTCATGGAGATCTGTGATAGGATCGCCGGTTGCCTGAATATAGGCGGCTGTCCAGGGAACGCCATTGGCGTCGGCATAGTAGAGGGCATTGTCGTGCTGGGCATAAAAACCGCCTAATCCGGTTTCACGCAGCTTTTCTGCCGGAACACCATCGATCAGTTTGTAGATGAGGGTGGCGATCACTTCCAGGTGGGCCAGTTCTTCTGTGCCGATATCGGTGAGCAGCCCCTTAGCCTTCTTCGTAGGCATCGTATACCGCTGCGTCAGGTACCGCAACGCGGCGGCCAGCTCTGAATCAGGTCCGCCGTACTGGGCGAAAAGGAACTTCGCCATGCCGATGTCGCACTTCTCCACTCGGACGGGGTACTGGAGCTTTTTCTCATAAATCCACATTGCTTGTTATCTACCCTCCCGACCGCGTCAGCAGTAATCGATTTCCCAAGGCCAAGGCGTCTCGATCCAGTTCCAGGGGTACCGTCCGGGGCAGTACCCTTCTACTGTCAATAGGGCGTACCGTTGTTCATAGGCGTGTTTCAGCTTTTTTAGTTCATCGGTGACGCGGGTAAAGTCCCGCAGGGCGGCTTTGTCGTTCGGGTGGGTGTCCAAAAAAAGGTTCAAGTCAACGGCGACAAACTCCAATTCCTGGATGCGCCGGAGCAGTTCTAACTGGTGCCGGTCCATATGTCAGCCTCCCTCCCCTCTCATCGACGGTGCCGGTCGTGGCAGTAGGGGCGGTAGAGACCGGGGAAAATCGTTCCCTTGCAGAGCGCTTCTGCAGGCGGGTAGAAGGGCGGGCAATACTGCTGGTAAGGCACAAAGGCCTGGGCCAGTTTCCAACCGGGTTTCATCATCTCCGGCGGTACCGTGATGGCAGGGTCGTATGACTCGCATGGGTCACAGGGTGCCGGCCGGTGTTCCATAGGTTCACGAGCGACGGGCTCGACAGGCATGGGTGCGCAGGGGGGCATGGGCATCGGTATCGGCAGCGGTTGGCGCCCTATCGGTTCCATCGGCATGGGCATCGGCATGGGCGCGCAAGGGGGGATGGGCATCGGTTCGCCTGCAATCGGCTCGACCTGCGGGCAGGGCTCAGGAAGCCCACATTCGTGCTTCGGCGGACAAGGCGGCGGACAGGGTCTTGCCGGCGGTGGCGGCGGACAGGGGCGTGGCGGCGGTGGCGGTGGCGGCGGCGGCGGTGGCGGTGGTGGCGGCGGTGGCGGTGGCGGTGGTGGCGGCGGTGGCGGTGGCGGTGGTGGCGGCGGTGGCGGCGGACAGGGGCGTGGCGGCGGTGGCGGTGGCGGCGGCGGCGGTGGCGGTGGTGGCGGCGGTGGCGGTGGCGGTGGTGGCGGCGGTGGCGGCGGTGGCGGTGGCGGCGGTGGCGGCGGTGGTGGCGGCGGCGGTGGTATAATCCGCTCGGGTGCTATCGGCGTGTAGGGCACTTTCGGATAGCCGGTCGGTGGTTTCCGATCCATGACGATTGAGCACCTCCTCATGTTCGCTCCATCATATGCCAATACAGTAAAAAAGGTCCCGCCGGGAGGCGAGACCTGTACGCGATTATGGAATGAATTCCAGCGGATCCGTTGAAGCGGAGAGATGGTTTGCAGAAATGGGCGGCATGATAGGCTGTAAGGAAAAATGCTCAGGCATAAAATGACCTTGCCGCCGTTATCGAGCGAATAAGATGAGGTGAGGCGGTGACAGCAAAAGGAAGATGTAGACTGCTGAATCACCGGCTGCCATTTTCGAGCGCAGGATTAGGTGAGGCTGAGCAAAAAGTTCTCGATTCGGTTCAAACCTTCCGTGATGTTCTCCATGGAGGTGGCGTAGGACAGACGGACATGGGTGTCGATACCGAAGCCCGATCCGGGAACCAGAGCGACCTGCGCCTGCTCCAGGAGCAGGTCGGCGAAGTCGTCGGAACCGTTGATCCTCCTGCCTGCAAAGGTACTGCCGATGATCTTCGATATGTTCATCATCACGTAAAAGGCGCCATTGGGTTTGAGACAGGACAATCCCGGGATGGCGTTGATCCGCTCGACCATATAGTCTCTTCTGCGGACAAATTCGCCGACCATCGTGCCGACGATGTCTTGGGGACCGGTGATCGCAGCAAGGGCGGCCTTTTGGGCGATCGAGTTCGGGTTTGACGTGGCATGGCTCTGGATGTTGGCCATGATTTTGGCGATGGGAGCATTGGACGCCGTGTAACCGATCCGCCAGCCTGTCATCGAATAAGCCTTGGATACGCCGTTGACGATGATCGTCTGTTCCTTGATCTTATCGTTAATGGAAGCGATGCTCACATGCTCAAAGTCATCGTAAATCAGCTTCTCATAGATTTCATCGGAAATGACAAAAATGCCATACTCGACGGCCAGATCGGCGATCTCAGCCAGTTCCTCTTTCGAATAGACCATGCCGGTGGGGTTGCTCGGGCTGTTCAGGACGAGGGCTTTTGTCTTCGAGGTCAAAGCCTGCTTGATCTGTTCGACGGTGAATTTGAAACGGCTCTCTTCCGTGGTGTACACGAAGACGGGAACGGCGTCAACCAGTTTCACCATCTCCGGATAGCTGACCCAGTAGGGCGCAGGGATGATGACTTCATCGCCGGGGTTGCAGATAGCCTCGAAGGCGTTCACCAAGGAGTGTTTGGCGCCGTTGCTGACGATGATGTTCGCCGGCGCATAGTCGACACCGTTTTCTGCTTTCAGTTTATCGCAGATGGCCTGTTTTAACTCCAACGTGCCCGAAGCCGGGGTATACTTGGTAAAGCCCGCTTCAATCGCTGCGATGGCCGCCTGTTTCACATGATCAGGTGTATCGAAATCCGGTTCGCCTGCACCAAAGCCGATCACATCGACGCCTTCAGAACGCATCTTCTTTGCTTTTGCGTCTATCGATAAAGTGGGTGAAGGATGAATCGATAATCCTTTTTTTGACAAATTCATTTACGGTCCCTCCAACTCTGATAGTAAATCACATCCTCCATTGTAACGCATGAAGGCCCCCGATGAAAAAGCCTTCGCCCAATTTGGCTAGAATTATATTGTATACATCATCATCCAGTCCATGCCTGCCCGTGAGCTTGTCTTTCTTTACGTGTCTTGCCTGATTGCAAATCGCTCCAATTCAATAAAATGATGGATGGCATTGCTTTTGGTCTTTCCTTGTGTTAAAATACACTATAGTCATGCAGCCTGCGGATAGCTGGGCTGTTTGACCGACAAACCCGGGTGGGCGCCACAGCGTTCCTGCCGGGTGGATATTGAATAGGGGGGCGTAATGGTTTCGACGGGGAACGGGTTGGCCTGGGACGCGAGCCGGGTTGCCGCCAGGACCGTAAAAAGGGCGGAAGGCTTTAATTGCCGAAGAAAACTACGCTTTAGCTGCTTAATTGCAGTCTAACCTCTTCTCCTCTGTGCTCTCGGTGAGGATGTAAGGGGTCATTTAAGGGAGCTGGCTCGGACCAATTCTCGGAGGTCCGGGCGAGACTCATCGAGATAGCCTGACCAACGCTTTGTCTGTTGTGCGGAAGGATGGCGAAATCTAAAACGACAGAATACGCTCGTAAATGCCTTTGTTGGCTCTTCTTCGGACGCTGGGTTCGACTCCCGCCGCCTCCACCAGATTATCTACCATCTATTGATAAAAAGAATTTTATCGGTGGGTGGTTTTTATATTGTCTAAAAAGCCGGTATTAAAGCCGCTCCTGCGTTTTAGCGGAGCGGCTTTTAATGTCTATGGCAGGTTATTAAGGCGTAGTGAAATAAACTCCCTGGTATTTTTCTGTGGGATTGGTATGGGGTAATCGTTGAAAGTTAGCAGGGGTGTGCATCGCCAACGGGTAATCGTTGAAAGATTGGGGAAACGTTCCAAATGAGTCGTTCGATAAAAGTTGGACCTATTCTTATAACGATGCTTGTGGAATGTTGTTGTTTCATCCTCAGACAATAAGCCATTTTTTTGTAGGCGGAGTAATTTATGTAAAGCAATGCTCTTTAGCCCCCTGCCTGTAAGATCCATGTCATTTAGGGTCACGCCTTACTTGATAGTACCTCAACACCTCGTCTACAGATGGATCACCAGTTGCTATATTTTCATCAAACACATTTGCTGCTACGATTGCTTTGAGTCTGTTCAACTGCATCTCATCAAGGCTATTGAATTTCTCCCACCACTCAGCAGTTAGATTATCTTTGTACTTGAAGCGGTGGATGATGAATGCTTCAGGCATCCATAGAATTTTATGGAACTCGTCAATATCTTTTCCGAAGGCCTCCTCAAAGAAGGACTTCCCGCGGCCTATCTTACCCTTCGTTGAATTGAGAACAGCCTGTACCGCTCGAATGAACTTACGGTTCCAATGTTTGCCTATGTAGTCGCGGTTTTGGAAGTACTTAGGATCGTCAATGGGGTGGAACTTCATTGGAAAGGAGTAAATTGTCACGCCGAGCTCATCGCACAAGTCGATATTGATCTTCATGCGGTAATACAGATCGTCAGGTTGGTCCTCAAAGTTATAAAGCAGATAATTAGACAGATCCGTGATACCGTGCTTTACTGCTGTACGTATTGCTGCCTCATAAGTGTCTTTCATGGAGTAGTGGTCGAAGGCGATCCGAAGCGGGCGGATGTTGATCTCGGCTAGTTTCTTCATTTTCTTCTCGGTTACAAGACGAGCGTCTACGCCTTGGTTAAAGTCGATAATACGCATACGCTTGATAGGTTTAAAGTATTTCTCATAGAGTGGGCGCGCTTTTTCATCAAACTCGATGATCGCATCCGGGCTTGCCACTTCCGCATAGAGTAGGTTACGTTTTTCGCGTTCCAGATAGAAATCTGCCTGCTCTGCCTCCGAAAGTCTATCGGAAATACGGTCATAAAGCTTGATGAGCTTCCTAGTATAGGCCCGCACGTTATATCCTTCGCGGATGTTCTT
Source organism: Heliomicrobium modesticaldum Ice1 (assembly GCF_000019165.1). Classification (GTDB taxonomy): domain Bacteria; phylum Bacillota; class Desulfitobacteriia; order Heliobacteriales; family Heliobacteriaceae; genus Heliomicrobium; species Heliomicrobium modesticaldum. The sequence goes on along the minus strand of NC_010337.2, from coordinate 645,017 downwards.
CATGGCGATGTCGTATTCACTCTCTGGGATGTATGTAGCACCTCGTTCGAACCCACACTCTTTGATTTCATCGATGATTTTTTCAAAATGCTTCGAGGCAAAAACGTTGTTGTCCATGAGCAGTAGGTTCTTTTGTGGACCAAAGCGTTCAGTGGCCAGCCTGATTTGTTCCTTCAACCCTATATAATCCTTGTACTCTGGCTCCAGGCTAGGGACAGCACAAAAAGCACACTTGCGATGGCAACCTCGCGTCATGTACGCTAGATAAGCGTTATTAACCGGATACTGATAGTCAATCTCCTCCAGGATAGAGTAATCCAACGGCAGTTCGTCGATGATGTATTCATTATCGGCATCCAGCATGCCTGGTTTGTTCAGGAGGCCACATAAAGGGTCAATCCCGGTTTCTTGCAAGATCTTATCATGTAAAATGCTCGCGGCGATTCCCCCCACGATGATCCTTCCATCTTCCGAGCAGAACTTTTTAGCATAGTTGATCGTGTCGATCGTTTCCCGCCAGTAAAAAGTGAACAGGGTTGTAATCCCGATAACATCAAACTGCGGGAACATGCCGTTTCTATAACGAAGGCGGTATTCCTTTAGGATCACATCCTGTTCACTATTCCTGAAATTAGGAATCGTGTCGAGCGGAGCGAATTTGCCGGTCTTAATATGCTCGATGAACTTGGGTACGTACTTTCCCAGCTTAGGGTCTTTCACCTCCGCCAGAAACTCTTCGCACAACAGCTTGGCTGCAAACACTTTGAGATCGCCTTTAAAAAAACGGACATCATCGCCTCGGTTGCGGTAATAGGTAGCCAACTTCATGAGGCCCATGGGCGGATATTTGTTTTTGTAATTTGGTTCAATCAATAGTATCTTTTGGTTCATTGAAGACCTTCCTCGATTTTGCTAATAATCATCTCAGCAGTTTTGCTGTCAGTTACCGAAGTAATGATGCTAAATATCTTTGAAATAAGCTTGCGCTCTGCCTTGTTATATTGTGAAAGCCTGTCTGTACGACGAAACATTCCGCTTTTTTCAGACTCCTCTTCGTCATCTTTCGGCGGTTTTATAGGGGGCACCACTACCGCAATTACCGGTTTAGGGCGCTCAACTTCAATCCGTTGGATGACTTTTTGCATCAGTCCATCGGCCTTGTCTTTTATTTTATCGATTTTTTCCAGTGCGTTCTCCGCTTCCTTCTTTGACTCAAGAACGACCTTTAGCTCGCGTTCGCGATGCTCCTTATCGACAAAGACGCCTGCTTTATCTTTTTCTTTGAACTCGGTATTCTTTTTTTCGTATGCATCAATTTTCTTGTATGAGCTGTTAATAGTGGAGCCGGTGTAGTAGATTTTACGGAGCTCTTCATTGAAGTATCTTCGCAGCTCAAGCTCGAAATAAGCTCTGGCAGGATTCTCATTGAAATAATCGCGCTGTGAATTGGGGATCAAATCCTTGTTCACAGCGAAAACCTCGCCGATAAAATAGCTGTTGCCACGGTCCTCTTTGAATAGCTTCTGTAGTGCGTCCTCACCACCAATCTGGATGTTTTCTTTACGCAATCGTAGACCGCGCATCTGATTGATCTTCGGGATAGCTTTCTGGAACCTCGATACACCGACCCACATCCACGCGAACAATTCTCCGTTTTTATAGAAGTCCTGGAAGTGGACACCGAAAATATCGTCATACTTTGTACCCGTTGATGAGTCCTTCAGTATAGTTGTATATTTCTTGAATATCGGCTCCCCATTAAGTGTTATATTATATTCGTCAATTTTAACACCGAGTTCCTGAGCATGCTTGTAAACGTCGGTTCGGTAATAAAAGCTACTCTGGTAAGGAACCGGAGCGACGAACGACAAATAGTCCTTGACCTGTTGAAAATCGAGTAGGTCAGTGTTCTCTGGGTTGATATCGATCAACTCCACCCGAAAGAAGTGCGAATCAATATCGTTTGTCTTTTTTTGTTCAAAACGATTGATGGCATTCAGCACTTCGTTTGCAGTGTGCTTCTTGCCACGCGTGTTCTCGTCTATAAGCCCCCGCATCTTCTTGGCATCGCATACCATTAAAGATACAGTGTCCTCACCTTTGGCTGACGATATGAAAATAAGTTCTTTACAATACGCAAGGCCGCACAGCCTACCGATACCCCTGAATCCTTTGTCTTCGCCGATTTTCTTGTCGGAGTCAGCAATATTTCCTAGCGTTTGTTGGAAAGAGGCGGCAGGAATACCCGTGGCATTGTCTTCAATGACAATGGTGCGCTGATCACGATCTAGCCATATCTTAATGGTGCCTTCATCCTGTTTCAAAATCTCATCTTTTACGGCTTTATCGATCTGATCACAGGCGTTCTGAATGTACTCGCGGTAGATTACCTTGGAGTCCTGGTACATTCCTGTTGTAAGGTTTTCAAGGATGTTCGCGCCAAATACGTAGTCTTTCATATCTCTCAATCCCCTCGGTTTACTTGAACTGCTTGTAAATGGGCTTGGGGAACCGGATCTTCAAAAGGGAGCGGAAGATGGGGTTCTGAACCAGATAATCACCTTGCTCGAGGCGCGTCAGCATATTCTGGTATGTGCTCGGAAGGCTTCTATAATCAGCCGTCGATGTCTCTATAGAGTTGGTTCTGCCGTACGCGTGTGTAGCGCAGTTGCCGGTCACGCGCGGATGGATAGCAGAACGGAATTGCTCTGCCGCGAAGAGGACAACCCCCAGAGAACGACCGCGCTCCGTAATGTCAAGGATTTCCCGTAGGATAGGCGACGACTTTGGTATCTCCTTAGACGCGTACTTGTTAAGCTCATCGATGAAAATAATAATTCGTGACGGTGGCTCAACTCCGGACTCGGCGTCATACTCTCCCAACTTCAAGTTGTAAATGGTCCGGACGGCGTCACCAAAGACAAATGCCTGCTTGTCTTCAGGTAGTTTGGCGATATCAATTACGTACACTTCATTCTCACGTATCTTTTTTAGTTCGTCAGCTAGGCGGCATTCATGCTTGCTGGGATCAGGACGATTGGCAAACATGTCATCGTTCTTGGTGGCTTTATTGATAATGCGCTTGAACTTCCGCCAGCTGAGCACCGAGATTTCATTGGAAACCCGTTGTTGGCTACTGCGCCCCGCTGGCTGCGACCGCTGGGAGAGTTCATCGACTTTCTCTCTGAATTCAGTCCACGTATTGACACGCCCACCGCCGAAATCTTGGTCGTTATCGTCAATGATTTTGCTAATGATCGCTTCCATGGTCTGCTGCGGGTCGTCAATATCGGCAAATAACATTTCAAGGCTCTCTTTATCATCCTCATATGAGTACTTAAACTTCTTTAATTGACCATACTCCGTATATGACTTTACGTCGTCTATGGATAGATATGTACTCTGTTTGGCCGATGTATTACTCGTGTATGGAATGTAGTACTTTACATTCTTGAACGGTTCTGTAGACAAACCCAGCGCTTTGTATTCTGCAAGAACCCGCTCCTTCTCGCCAGGGTTGTCGGTTGAGAAGTCATTTGGACGGTCTATTGCCATTAGGTCTTTTCCTTTAACATTGAAAATGACAAAAGCCACACTATCGTCCGTATCGGCTTTCAGGTACTGATCTTGTATGGCTTTCATCAAGAACATTGCGTAAGAAGTCTTCGACGCAAGCCCGGATATACCAGAAATATTGAGATGTGCTCCTTCCGGCCCCAGGAGGAACTTTGAATTCAGAAACACAGGGAGGGTGACCTCCTCAGAAGTGCCTTCATACATCTTTAGCGAACCGCATACCAGAGGGTTTTGAATCACTTTCAGCCCGAGAGCTGTCGTAATCTCATCAGCTGTAGCGAGATATACCTTGGCGTTGTTATGTACAGGGGTGTACAGGTTTTTGCTGTTGAAGGAAACCTTAGCCTTGGCATAATTCATACCAACACGCAAAGTTGGCTCATCTATATCAACATCGCCAAAGTCACTGGAGATGAAATTCGTCAAGAAACTCTGGGCATCCGTGATGTGCGATATGTTCTCGATTACACCGAACGTATAAGAGCCCTCTATATGCACAACCTTTACGATATCGAACGCGTGGAGTTTCAAGTCCGAATTCGTCCAGAAGTTAAACTCATCCATGGTAGTAGGGTTTTTCTCAGTAGCCAGGACGCGACCAATTAATTTGCTCATATGTTTGATCCTCCTTAAAATAGATGCAAAAAGCTTTCAGCGCTTAGGTAACGCGATTTTACAAAAGACTCAGTCAGGTATATTGGGTAGATGTGGTTAGCCCATCGGAGATCTGAGCCATAACAAACAGGATTGCGCTCGTTTATGAGGTAAGCGCTTAGCGTATCTACTTGTTCGCTGTCAATGCCGACTTCGGTTTCTTCTTCCGTCACGAGGATTTTCTCGACCTTTAGGACTCCGTCAAATGGGGTTCGGGTCTTTTCCTTATCCCGCAGACGGATGTACCAAACAGCAAACTTGATGTCGCCCAGCATCGGGTTCTCGTACTCTACCACAGGGGTACGGTGGTAAAGAGGCAAATCAGCGATGAATCCTGGATTGGGCTTGCCATTGATATCCTCGCAGACTTCCGGATTGAAATTCTTTGACACACCGATCACCCAATTGTAGTTATTTTTGAATGTCTGGTACCTTCTCTTATCGGCTTTATCTTCCTTGGTTGGTCTGTACTCCAGTGAGCCATCTTTAACCAGATAATTGTTCTGATTGAGCTTACCTTCTCGCACAAGGTCAGCAACTAGTTTCTTCTCACTTTCAATCATTCTGTCCTGGACACAAGCCGTTGCACGATCCTCAAACTTTTTATCATCGTTCTTGGATGTCTTATATGGCAAAATTGCGGCAAACTCTATACCCAATCTCTTCAATTCATCGCACTCACTTAATTTCTTTGCCGTGGCAGGCCAGAAGCCGGGTTTCCCATCTGCATCAGCTACATCCGGCATGGACAAAACAAACTCGCGCTTTAACTGGACCGGAACGACTTTCTTATTAACACGGTGGCAGCATCCGACACCGATCTGTCCTGCGATCACAGGGTAAATGATGCTACGGCCACCGGATTGCACATACGCGATGTCATCCACCTTGAAAACCCTACGAGAACCGTCTAAGAAATAGCTTAGAATCTGGTCGTCGCGCGAGGCGAGCTTCTTGCTGAGTCCTAATAGATTGATATAGGTCCTGTGTTGAGTAGTTTCGGCTCTTCTTTTCCAAATGATCTCACTATCGCCGTAATCGATCGATGGACGGTCAGCGTAGTCAATCGGATACTTATGGGCTTTATAGCTTTTGCCGCCAGTAGCCTCAGCTAGGATATTCATGATCTTATTATGTTTCGGCTTGGAAAAGCTTTCGGCTGTCCTACTCACGGTCCTTTGCCTCCTCTGTTGACAAATTCTCCGCTGCACCGCCGGAACGAATCCATTTGTCAACTTCGGAAATCTTGAACTTCCAAAGTCGCCCGACCTTATGCGCGGGCATATTGCGGTTATTAATCCACTGCAGCACTGTTTCGCGGCTTACACCGAGGTAGTCGGTTATGGTATCCATTGATGACCATTTTTCAATACTCTGGTCTTTGTCCATTAAAAAGCGCCTCCGTAATCGTATTAGCGTACACCATTCAAGAATCCGTAACGTCCGTAGGTTGTATCCTTGGTAAAGGGAATTACATTCGCTTTACTGTAATCCAATTCAGGGATATCATTCTCAATGATAATAATCTCCTGAATCCGTGACAGCGCTAAGTAGTAAATAGTCGAAATTCAGCGCATTTACCCGTATAATAGAGATAAACGAGTTTAATCGGAGTGATTTAAACTCACCGACGGGGTGAATGCATGACCATGAAGAAGTTCATTATCGAGCAATCGAATGAGGAGCTTACACCGGTAACTGGATTGGCGCTCGTGGGCGCCTTGTTAAGAAAGACTTCGTTGAAATTGCGATTGGATAAGTCCACTGTGCCCACTTGTTTGACACCAGATATAAGCCACGGAACTGTTGCTCTGAGCTACCTGGGCCTTCTCTGTCAGGGAAAGAATGACTTCGATGCGATTGAGCTGGCTCGTGGAGATGACTTTTTTCGATACGCCATGGGCGTCGACATCGTACCCTCCAGTCCCACGTTACGACAACGATTTGAAAAGGTTGTTGAGACGGATTTGAAATGGAACGACATCATTATGGAAGAATCTGCTCGTCTCATCAAAAAAGCAAAAGCTCCCCTGACACCTGTTCGGGTCGGCGCTACGGACTATCTGACGGTAGACGTAGATGTGACGCCATTGGATAATTCCGGTTCCAAAAAAGAGGGGGTGACGCGCACCTACAAAGGTCATGATGGCTTTGCGCCCATACTAGCCTACCTCGGTCAGGAAGGCTACTGCATAAACGTTGAGCTGCGTCCGGGCAAAGATCATAGCCAGAAAGGAACGCCCCAGTTCTTAACAAAGAGCATCAATTACGCACGCCAGTGCGGAGCTGAGAAGCTTCTGGTACGCATGGATTCCGGCTTTGACAGCGTCGATAACATACGTGTCCTCCGCGCAGAGAATGTTGACTACATAATCAAACGCAACCTTCGCCAAGAAACTCCCGAAATGTGGAGGGACATCGCCCTTAAAAATGGGCAGGCCCGAATTGTTCGGGAAGGAAAAGTGGAGTATATGGGCAGTGTAATGTGGAAGGTCGGCAATATGGAACAACGTGAACGGGTGGTTTTCCATGTCGTGGAACGAACCATCTTGTCCAATGGGCAGCAATTGCTGCTTCCAGAGTTAGAAGTGGCCACGTACTGGACGTCGTTACCCGTCTCGCCGGAAGAATTGATCCATTTGCAAAGAGATCACGGAACCAGCGAGCAATTCCATAGCGAGTTAAAAACGGACCTTGATTTGGAACGACTGCCTAGTGGAAAATTTAAGGTCAATGATCTGGTCTTTCATTTCGGTGCGCTTGCCTATAACCTGCTTCGCATCGTTGGTCAAATGAGCTTACACCATCCGGATTCTCCCCTAAAGAGAAAGGCCCATACGCAGCGCCGCCGGATACGCACGGTACTTCAAAATGTGATCACCATTGCGTCTCGATTGGTGAGACATGCCAGACAAGTGAAGCTCCGGCTCGGGGCGCATAGTCCCTGGTACGCAACGTTTAAGGATCTCTATCTTGCTTTTTCGTAAACGGCAAGAATTTCCTAAAAAATCAAATTCATTCGATGGGATAGACCTTTGGATGTAAAATGTGTCAAAGGTTAGCTTTGCTATACGCTTTTATGGATCTCGTTTCTTGACGGCACCACCTTCTTTGATAAGGCGACGTGTTCAAATGGCTATCTAAGGAAATTGGATTAAATTCTTGTAATACGAATTACTTTTTGTGGAAAATCATTGGGGTACTGCTAAGTCGACTCACGGATTCAGGATCCTTCCTGAATCCGTGACAGCGCTAAGTAGTAAATAGTCGAAATTCAGCGCATTTACCCGTATAATAGAGATAAACGAGTTTAATCGGAGTGATTTAAACTCACCGACGGGGTGAATGCATGACCATGAAGAAGTTCATTATCGAGCAATCGAATGAGGAGCTTACACCGGTAACTGGATTGGCGCTCGTGGGCGCCTTGTTAAGAAAGACTTCGTTGAAATTGCGATTGGATAAGTCCACTGTGCCCACTTGTTTGACACCAGATATAAGCCACGGAACTGTTGCTCTGAGCTACCTGGGCCTTCTCTGTCAGGGAAAGAATGACTTCGATGCGATTGAGCTGGCTCGTGGAGATGACTTTTTTCGATACGCCATGGGCGTCGACATCGTACCCTCCAGTCCCACGTTACGACAACGATTTGAAAAGGTTGTTGAGACGGATTTGAAATGGAACGACATCATTATGGAAGAATCTGCTCGTCTCATCAAAAAAGCAAAAGCTCCCCTGACACCTGTTCGGGTCGGCGCTACGGACTATCTGACGGTAGACGTAGATGTGACGCCATTGGATAATTCCGGTTCCAAAAAAGAGGGGGTGACGCGCACCTACAAAGGTCATGATGGCTTTGCGCCCATACTAGCCTACCTCGGTCAGGAAGGCTACTGCATAAACGTTGAGCTGCGTCCGGGCAAAGATCATAGCCAGAAAGGAACGCCCCAGTTCTTAACAAAGAGCATCAATTACGCACGCCAGTGCGGAGCTGAGAAGCTTCTGGTACGCATGGATTCCGGCTTTGACAGCGTCGATAACATACGTGTCCTCCGCGCAGAGAATGTTGACTACATAATCAAACGCAACCTTCGCCAAGAAACTCCCGAAATGTGGAGGGACATCGCCCTTAAAAATGGGCAGGCCCGAATTGTTCGGGAAGGAAAAGTGGAGTATATGGGCAGTGTAATGTGGAAGGTCGGCAATATGGAACAACGTGAACGGGTGGTTTTCCATGTCGTGGAACGAACCATCTTGTCCAATGGGCAGCAATTGCTGCTTCCAGAGTTAGAAGTGGCCACGTACTGGACGTCGTTACCCGTCTCGCCGGAAGAATTGATCCATTTGCAAAGAGATCACGGAACCAGCGAGCAATTCCATAGCGAGTTAAAAACGGACCTTGATTTGGAACGACTGCCTAGTGGAAAATTTAAGGTCAATGATCTGGTCTTTCATTTCGGTGCGCTTGCCTATAACCTGCTTCGCATCGTTGGTCAAATGAGCTTACACCATCCGGATTCTCCCCTAAAGAGAAAGGCCCATACGCAGCGCCGCCGGATACGCACGGTACTTCAAAATGTGATCACCATTGCGTCTCGATTGGTGAGACATGCCAGACAAGTGAAGCTCCGGCTCGGGGCGCATAGTCCCTGGTACGCAACGTTTAAGGATCTCTATCTTGCTTTTTCGTAAACGGCAAGAATTTCCTAAAAAATCAAATTCATTCGATGGGATAGACCTTTGGATGTAAAATGTGTCAAAGGTTAGCTTTGCTATACGCTTTTATGGATCTCGTTTCTTGACGGCACCACCTTCTTTGATAAGGCGACGTGTTCAAATGGCTATCTAAGGAAATTGGATTAAATTCTTGTAATACGAATTACTTTTTGTGGAAAATCATTGGGGTACTGCTAAGTCGACTCACGGATTCAGGAATCTGACCGAAGTTTTGGTTGTCCAACAGAACCCACGCATCTTTAATAAAAAAGTCTGCTAATCCCCTGTCTGAGGCGCTGTTGGAGAATTGTCATGAAAACGCGACAATTCCCACGGGAAAATGGATATAATTAGATTAATTTCCATAAAATTTTAAAGGATTCCCGTTACCTTTGTCGAAGTGAGTTGTTACAAAGCAAAACACTGAACAAAGGGGGAATCCTCAGTGCAAAGCGTAGCACAGCCACTCGAAGAAGTCCAGGAAATTTTTTGTAGAACACTTGGTGAAAAAAAGCGGGCCGACTAATTCAACATTTTACGCAGTACGCCTCAAAGGTATACATGAGTGATCGGTTAACCACTAATTTCCACAAGCGCGGTTTGACCAATAACAACTATGCAATGCTAATATCCTTTTGCAAATGATGTAATCAACGCTCGAAAGTTCTCTTTTCGCAAAACATTCGGGTCAATCGCTTCCGCAACAAAGATACCCAATAGAAGATTGTATCCCTTAGGATGAATGCCTTGGTAGAGTCTGTCTAAAAACCCCCTCAAGAGAGGGCAAAAAGCAAGACGTTTTTATATGGAAATTGGTGGAATTTAAAGGGAATTTGACTCTTCGCGTCGAAGGATATAGGTACAAAGACTGTTTATAGCGAGGCGATGTACCTTGTTTCGATTCGATGTGGACCCCCAAGTTAGCTTTTACGACTTTGCAGCCCTCTGGGACCAACTTGTGCCTGCCGATTCCGTCTTTCGCCTGTTTCGTGAATTGGCGCCCCTATTAATACAACCGGAGGATTTTACAGGTCTCTATTGCCTTGACAACGGACGTCCCAGTCATGCGGCCCGGCAGATGACGATGGCCTGCATGTTACAGGAAATGCTGGGCGAAACAGACCGGGGGATGGAAGCACAGACACGTGTGAACATCGAGGTCAAGTTTGCGTTAGGAATGGCCCTCGATGAACCGGGCATTGATCACGCCAATTTTGGCGTCCACCGGCAACGGCTCATCCAAAAGGAACTTGATAAGGTCTATCTCGATCGCTTTATCCGGTTGATGTACTACCTGGGCGTTTTGACAGGGAAAGAACCTTGGATAACGGACACGACCCATGTCATAGCTCCCATCAGTGCCCCCACGACCATCGAACTGATCCGCCAAGCCATGCGCCTGTTGGTGCGTCTTTTGGCGAAGCAATACAGTGTTCCATGGCATGCAATCCCCCATGCCCCTCGGGCGGTACGTTACCTGGAAACAGTGACGGAAGTGAAAGAGCATAACCTGGACGATAAGGCCAAAATGGAACGGCTTGTTGAAGTGGTCAGCGAGGCTGACGAACTGCTGGCCTACGTGGAGTCATCGGAGGCTTCGTGGAAGAAGAAGCCCGATGTCATTCATTACGCCCTTTTGCTTTGCCGTATCCTCCGTGAACGAATCATTCGGAAAGATGATGGAACTCTTGAGATAGCCCCCGGCGGTTCTGTCAAAGATATGATAGTTTCGGCTGTAGACAGCGAAGCCCGTTTCGGTTGTAAGGGCAAGACGAAATGGCGCGGGTATAAGATGGCCATCGTCGAAGTCGGAAATTCCGGATTTATCGCCGCCGCCGAGGCCATGAAAGCCAACGACTATGACGGCTCCAGTCTGGTGCCGTTAGCGGATCAGCTTCCCACCGATTGTGTAGAAAACCCGACGATCATTGGAGATACCCACTATGGTGCGGGCGATGACCGTGTCACCCTCAAGGAAAAAGGCATTGACGTAGTGGCGCCACTTTCACCAAAGACAAAATGTGATATCCTCGCGGGCGAGGGATTTCAAGTTTCCGAAGACCAAACACAACTGATCTGCCCGAGAGGAAAAGTCATCACCACCTATTCGGAAGTGGCAGATGGGAAGAACTTCGTGCTTCGCGCCAAGGACCATGATTGCAAGCACTGCCCTCGTTACACGACCTGTTTTAAAGAAAAGAAACATCGGCGCACGATTTTTATTCACAACGCCTATGGTGTCATGCTCGAGGCGGCAAAGCACTCCCAAACGAAAATCTATAAGGAACAGATGCGTCTTCGCAGCCGCATCGAAGCCAAGCAAAATGAACTGGTCAACCGTTACGGACTGCGCCGGGTTCGCCGTATCGGAAAACGAAATCTGGCTTATGCCGCCCGGCTCAGCGCGTTAGCGGCGAACTTTCAAAAACTCAACCGTCTACGAAATGATAAGAATGCAACCATGGTGTTGGAGGTGAGCGCCTTACGCGGTGTTGCTTTCAAAAAAGCCGCATAAGGTGCAAGGGGGAGATCTGCCCTTTTTGAGGAAAATCCTCAAAAAGGGCTGGTGAGACCGATAAAAAGACTCTAGTTTTTTGCTGTTTGTATTAAAAAATCATGCTTTTGCAAGGGCTGGCTAGGAATTTGCTTATTTTCTAGACGGCCTCTGGTAGATCAGAACATTGCGTAGAATATCATCAGCGATAACGGTAAACACCCGTGCCCAGCGTAGCGGTTTCATCCGGTGAGCATGTTCTGGGAACTGTTCGCGAAGCAGTCCGAGGATCCGTCGGCTTACAATCAGGGTCAGCAATGCTGTCTATCAAGCCCCCTAATTGAATTTGAGCAAAGACCCCCTAGTGGGCTACAATGAGAACACATGGAGGGGTCAAGAATATGAGACGAAATCGATACCCAAAAGAACTGAAGGAACAGTTGATCCAAGAAGCCATGGAAGCGGGAAATGCAACACAAGTGGCCCGCCGACATGGGATCGATCCGAAACGGCTGTATTACTGGATTCGAGAATCGCAGCACAAGGGCTTCCAAGAAGCACCGGCGGACGCAAAACAAATTGCTCCGTATGTGCCGTCCGCACAAGAATTTAAGCGATTGGAATCCGAAAACATAGCACTGAAAAAGCTACTCGGCGAAAAGACATTAGAAATCCAAATATTGCAAGATTTAATAAAAAAGAAGAACCCGAGCTATCGGAAAAATTAGAAGTTGCCGATGAATGGGTAGCTCGGGAGGAAGCCAGCACTGCCTTTATCTTGCGTGTCATCGGCATTCACGAAGCCACCTACTACGCTCGGCGCCAACGTCTACAGAGAGAACCGAAAGAGCGCACAAACAATGGCGGACGGCCGCAACCAGGGTATTCATGGACACAAGACGGAAAGCGAATCAGCGATGAACAAATTAAGGAATACCTGATAGAACTCATCGCTGGCGAAGAAAGCATCTACGGATATCGAAAGCTGGGAATCTGCCTTCATAAACAGCATCAGTTGATCATCAACCATAAAAAAACCTATCGACTATGCAAAGAGTTAGACATCCTATCGCCACAACGCCAGATCAAGGCCAAACATCCGCGCCGGATGGCGCGCAACCGAACCATTACCGCCTCCAACGAACTCTGGGAGATGGACATCAAATACGGCTACATCGCCGGTGAAGATCGCTTCTTCTATCTCATGTCGCTCATCGATGTCTATGATCGCTCTATTGTAGATTACCACATCGGGTTAAATTGTGAAGGTGCTGACGCAGCCAATACGCTGAAACGGGCGTTGTGGAAACGAAACTGCTTTGAAAAAGAAAAGAAGCCAATTGTGCGAACCGACAATGGATCGCAGTTTATCAGCCGTGTGTTTGAGGAAACGTGCGAACAATACCAGGTTGAACACGAACGAATTCCCCCAAAGACGCCGAACAAAAACGCCCATATCGAATCGTTTCATGCAAATCTGGAACGCGAGTGCTACATCAAGCATACCTTTGAATCCTACCAAGACGCCTACCAAGTGGTTGGAGAATACATTGACTTTTATAACCAGAGGCGAATCCACGGCAGCCTCTACAATATGCCCCCTGCGGAGTTTTGTCGACAGCTGGCGGATGGGAACGTACCCGCTTTTATTGTCACACTGTAGCATAGGTGCCGCACTATAGACCAGGCAGGCTAAAGCGCAAAGCCCGACGTCGACCGCCTAATTGACGTTCCCTACAGGCCGACGTCTGTCAAGGGACGCCGAAGGCGTGGCGAAGCCCTTGCCCTTGATAGACGTTGGTCTGTATAGGACCCTGTAAGAGGCGGTGACGGCACCCCCCGAATCAGCGCAATCGTCAATTTTGTGAGACTCTACGAAAAACAGCGAATAAGGGGTTTACGCTCTAGAATTAGGGGGTTGAACCGCTATTTTTTTCCACCTGATAGTGTGTGATCATCTGAACCGGGTTTTCGTTCGCGCATGTTTCTGTTACGTTCGCCACGAGACCAACATGGCCTTGACGGCCTTTTTTCCGATAGGTCACATCGGGGTCGTGGGCCGACTGGATAGAGTCTGCCGCGATGTCCTTGTTGGCTTTGGCGATCCACTGCTTCTTTTCGGCAGGGTATGTGGCCTGCTCTTGAAGAAAGCGTTGGAGCAAAGCAACCGTTTCCTTCTGTAGGCTTTCCGGGTGCGCCTTGGCAATGTCCAATAGCAGGACGCACTGGTTCAGCAGTTCTTGGATGCGTCCAAGCGTCTCTTTGGTCTTGCAGCGATAGAGGAATTGATTCCGGAAGCCAGGTTCGGCAAAAGGTTTCAGTGCTGCTGGCAAATGTGCCGATGTACATTCGCGCACGGCTTTCTCAACGATATCGAAGGCAAGGGAAAGACGACCCGCGAGCTTGATGTTGGTCTGAACCTGCGTCGAATCCATACGCTGTTCTCGGCTTCCTATTCCCGCAATAGCCATGAAATGTTCCGTCAGCTTTCGAAACTGATGAAAGATGAGATCTTCCTGCTCAGGATGTCCAATGGTGTACTCATACAGGCGGCGCCGGAATTCGTAGAGGGTGCGCTCAGCAAGGTACACTTCGCCTAGGTTGCGGATGCCGAGGGCATACATAACCTGAAAGTTGAAGTGGAACTGTTCCAGGATCTCTTCGTCGGTGTAGTCTTTCATATGTTTAATGAACTCAAGGAGTCTGTCTAAAAACCCCCCTCAAGAGAGGGCAAAAAGCAAGACGTTTTTATATGGAAATTGGTGGAATTTAAAGGGAATTTGACTCTTCGCGTCGAAGGATATAGGTACAAAGACTGTTTATAGCGAGGCGATGTACCTTGTTTCGATTCGATGTGGACCCCCAAGTTAGCTTTTACGACTTTGCAGCCCTCTGGGACCAACTTGTGCCTGCCGATTCCGTCTTTCGCCTGTTTCGTGAATTGGCGCCCCTATTAATACAACCGGAGGATTTTACAGGTCTCTATTGCCTTGACAACGGACGTCCCAGTCATGCGGCCCGGCAGATGACGATGGCCTGCATGTTACAGGAAATGCTGGGCGAAACAGACCGGGGGATGGAAGCACAGACACGTGTGAACATCGAGGTCAAGTTTGCGTTAGGAATGGCCCTCGATGAACCGGGCATTGATCACGCCAATTTTGGCGTCCACCGGCAACGGATCATCCAAAAGGAACTTGATAAGGTCTATCTCGATCGCTTTATCCGGTTGATGTACTACCTGGGCGTTTTGACAGGGAAAGAACCTTGGATAACGGACACGACCCATGTCATAGCTCCCATCAGTGCCCCCACGACCATCGAACTGATCCGCCAAGCCATGCGCCTGTTGGTGCGTCTTTTGGCGAAGCAATACAGTGTTCCATGGCATGCAATCCCCCATGCCCCTCGGGCGGTACGTTACCTGGAAACAGTGACGGAAGTGAAAGAGCATAACCTGGACGATAAGGCCAAAATGGAACGGCTTGTTGAAGTGGTCAGCGAGGCTGACGAACTGCTGGCCTACGTGGAGTCATCGGAGGCTTCGTGGAAGAAGAAGCCCGATGTCATTCATTACGCCCTTTTGCTTTGCCGTATCCTCCGTGAACGAATCATTCGGAAAGATGATGGAACTCTTGAGATAGCCCCCGGCGGTTCTGTCAAAGATATGATAGTTTCGGCTGTAGACAGCGAAGCCCGTTTCGGTTGTAAGGGCAAGACGAAATGGCGCGGGTATAAGATGGCCATCGTCGAAGTCGGAAATTCCGGATTTATCGCCGCCGCCGAGGCCATGAAAGCCAACGACTATGACGGCTCCAGTCTGGTGCCGTTAGCGGATCAGCTTCCCACCGATTGTGTAGAAAACCCGACGATCATTGGAGATACCCACTATGGTGCGGGCGATGACCGTGTCACCCTCAAGGAAAAAGGCATTGACGTAGTGGCGCCACTTTCACCAAAGACAAAATGTGATATCCTCGCGGGCGAGGGATTTCAAGTTTCCGAAGACCAAACACAACTGATCTGCCCGAGAGGAAAAGTCATCACCACCTATTCGGAAGTGGCAGATGGGAAGAACTTCGTGCTTCGCGCCAAGGACCATGATTGCAAGCACTGCCCTCGTTACACGACCTGTTTTAAAGAAAAGAAACATCGGCGCACGATTTTTATTCACAACGCCTATGGTGTCATGCTCGAGGCGGCAAAGCACTCCCAAACGAAAATCTATAAGGAACAGATGCGTCTTCGCAGCCGCATCGAAGCCAAGCAAAATGAACTGGTCAACCGTTACGGACTGCGCCGGGTTCGCCGTATCGGAAAACGAAATCTGGCTTATGCCGCCCGGCTCAGCGCGTTAGCGGCGAACTTTCAAAAACTCAACCGTCTACGAAATGATAAGAATGCAACCATGGTGTTGGAGGTGAGCGCCTTACGCGGTGTTGCTTTCAAAAAAGCCGCATAAGGTGCAAGGGGGAGATCTGCCCTTTTTGAGGAAAATCCTCAAAAAGGGCTGGTGAGACCGATAAAAAGACTCTGGTTTTTTGCTGTTTGTATTAAAAAATCATGCTTTTGCAAGGGCTGGCTAGGAATTTGCTTATTTTCTAGACGGCCTCTTAGGTATTCCTTAATTTGTTCATCGCTGATTCGCTTTCCGTCTTGTGTCCATGAATACCCTGGTTGCGGCCGTCCGCCATTGTATGCGCGCTCTTTCGGTTCTCTCTGTAGACGTTGGCGCCGAGCGTAGTAGGTGGCTTCGTGAATGCCGATGACACGCAAGATAAAGGCAGTGCTGGCTTCCTCCCGAGCTACCCATTCATCGGCAACTTCTAATTTTTCCGATAGCTCGGGTTCTTCTTTTTTATTAAATCTTGCAATATTTGGATTTCTAATGTCTTTTCGCCGAGTAGCTTTTTCAGTGCTATGTTTTCGGATTCCAATCGCTTAAATTCTTGTGCGGACGGCACATACGGAGCAATTTGTTTTGCGTCCGCCGGTGCTTCTTGGAAGCCCTTGTGCTGTGATTCTCGAATCCAGTAATACAGCCGTTTCGGATCGATCCCATGTCGGCGGGCCACTTGTGTTGCATTTCCCACTTCCATGGCTTCTTGGATCAGCTGTTCCTTCAGTTCTTTTGGGTATCGATTTCGTCTCATATTCTTGACCCCTCCATGTGTTCTCATTGTAGCCCACTAGGGGGTCTTTGCTCAAATTCAATTAGGGGGCTTGATAGATAGTTGTTATTGGTCAAACCGCGCTTGTGGAAATTAGTGGTTAACCGATCACTCATGTATCGCCCTTAAATCGGTTAACCGTAAGAGGTCGCCCATTTGCTTGGTGCTATTTCGATTGCGTAGGTTCTGGTATTTATTTAGTAAGGTAGATTCAAGTAATGACGATACATGGACCGATTATTAATGTCCTACTGGTTAAATAATCTAAGAAATGAAATATAGTGCAGGAGTACGTAAGAATTTGTCGAAAAGCTTATTAAAACCAGAAAAAAGGGGGATACTCTGTTGGGAACTGTTGTCTCTATGATCAACATGAAGGGCGGAGTAGGAAAAACTAATTTAGCGTTTCAATTAGCTTGGTTTTCCGCTTACAAAAGAAACTTCAAAGTTCTGGTAGTGGACCTTGACCCGCAGTCAAATTCTAGCCACTGTTTAATGGGAGCAAAAACCTATATGGAGTTTATTGAAAATGGTGGTATTACAGTTTATGATATCTTCGAGCAGTATTCTACGCCTAACGCTAAAGTATTGAAAAAACATGAAGCTATTTACAAATTACATGCTTGGAATGATGGAAGCTTAATACACTTAATCCCATCTAGGCTAGAACTGTATTGGACATTAAAAAACCCAACAGGTAAAGATCATCTCTTAAAAAAGTACTTGGATGCATTGAAAAATGATTACGACTTGATTATTATTGATTGCGCACCAACAGAATCCATATTAACTACTTCTGCTTACCATGCAACAGATTTCATACTAATTCCTGTTAAACCTGAATTCTTAGCAGCTATTGGATTGCCCCTTTTAGTAAAATCGTTATTATATTATAATACCTCTTATGGACAACAACACTTTGAAATAGCAGGAATTGTTTTTAATGATGCTGATGCATCGCAATCTAAACCAGAACATAATCTTTCAAGAAAACAAGTGACTACTCTTGCTGAAGAACACGGTTGGCATGTTTTTGAGAACGAAGTAAGACATTCTGATTCATACCCGAAAAGTTGCAGAGAAACTACTCCAATATTTCACACTAAACATAGCAGGGAATATGTAATAGACGAATTTATTAACTTTGGAAATGAATTTTTGGAGAGAATAGGAATATGAGTTCTTTTCAGCTTTTGTTAGAGGTCATGCTAATAAGGGAAAAGTACACTGATGACGAAATACAAGATGTAATCCAAGTAATAAAGGGCTTTAATAAGCCAAGCCCTTTATTGGATTTAATGCATTCATTACAAGAATCGAATACTGCTCTTTCATTACAGAGTCAAAATAAGAAAGCTCAGAAAAAGAAGCTATATAATCCTTCATCAGTAGTTGAATCTTTACGAGTCTCCGAACCTGAGAAACATGTTCTTTTACTAGGCATAGAAAAAGACTTGTTTGAAAAAAGATTACTTCCCGAGATACAATTATTAAAAAAATACTGCCAGACATTAGGAATTAAAGTTTTAAGTAGGACATCACGAGAATCAATGGTTAAAGAAATAGTAAATTTGTTTGTTAATTTGTCCTTGTCAGACATAGAGAAAGCCATAAAGTTAGCTCAAAAAATTGAGACAGAGCAGATTTCTGAAAGTGATTACCTGAAGTTAGCAAACTATATTATCAAATCCGACGGATTGAAATAACTTTTTTTGTATGGGTGGTTAGTGACCACCCTACTTCTTTTCTCCTCTTGTATATTTAATCAATATTTAAATCTGAGCGCACAACTATTTTTTTAATATAACTCAACTTTCGCAGTTGCGAATCTGTTGTTACCTGTGATAGGTTGAAATTTTTGACAAAAATAAACCTGAATCCGTGACAGCGCTAAGAAGTAAATAGTCGAAATTCAGCGCATTTCCCCGTATAATAGAGATAAACGAGTTTAATCGGAGTGATTTAAACTCACCGACGGGGTGAATGCATGACCATGAAGAAGTTCATTATCGAGCAATCGAATGAGGGCTTACACCGGTAACAGGATTGGCGCTCGTGGGCGCCTTGTTAAGAAAGACTTCATTGAAATTGCGATTGGATAAGTGTAGCGGCTCACCCTCATTGACGTGTTACAGCTAAGGTATAACGTCCAGAAATAGACGATGTTAATTGTCCGAAACTTGACGGCTTCACTGTCAAGGCAACACATACCGGATCGATGCTGCGATCCCGCCGTCACCGCCTTTCGGAGGGTCTCATACAGACCGTCGCCTGTCAAGGGCAAGGGCTGCGCCCCGCCTTCGGCGTCCCTTGACAGACGCCAGTCTGTATGGAGGACGATCCATTAGGCGGTTGACGTCGGGGTGTGCGATTCGGGCCACGTTCGCGAGAACACCAGGGCAGGAAAAAAGGGAGAATCAGTTCAATTCTCCCTGGACCACCAGCTTTACCATATGATCATCAATGATGCGGCGGCCGTTTTGTGCGCCATAGAGCAGGCAATGGGTGCAGACCTTGTTGATCAGGCGGGCGGCGCCGCTGGAGAAGCGATAAATCTCATAGATCGCCCCATCGGAAAAGATATCGTGGACGGCGCCGGCATAAGCAAGGTGCCGTTTTACATACTCCCCGACTTGCGCCCGATCGTAGTGCATCAACCGGCACTGGAGATCGATCCGTTGCCGGATTGCCGCATAGGCCTGGAGCTGCAGCTTTTCTTCCAACTCGCTCTGCCCGACGAGAATCAACGCCATGGGGCTCTGGGCGTCCATCTTGAAGTTCAGGAGAAAGCGGACTTCTTCGAGCATCTCCCGGTCCAGCAGGTGGGCTTCGTCGACAATCACCACGATCTGCAAGCGGTGGATCCCCCGCATCAGTTCCACTTCCCGGTGAAGTTGCCGTTTGGCGTCACCGCGATAGAACTTCGATTCCGCCCCCAACTGTTCGAGCAAGCCCTTGTAGAAATGGCGGGGCGTCAGTTTGGAATCGGCCAGGTACATGACGTGAAAGCGCGCCGAATCGAGCATGTCCTTGAATCGGCGAATGGTGGTGGTCTTGCCGGTGCCGCAGTCGCCTGTCACGACGGCGAACAGTTGGCGGCTGGCTGCATACTCGAGTCGTCCCAAGGTCTCTTCCAGCATGATCGAAGAGTACAGTTGCTCCGTCGGAATGTCCCGCGCAAAGGGCGTTTGGGTGAAGCCATAAAAGGATTCAAACACCGTTGTTCCCTTCCTTTCTCACCGTTCGGTAGGAAACAACCGGGGCCTGTCGCGCTTTTCGTTGTTCCTTTTGTTGGGTTGCCGCGGCGAGCAACCGCGATGAATCGGCGCTCTGCGGACTGAGGCGCTCCGGCAGTTTCGGTCTTGGGCCAGTGCGCTCGCCGATGACGAGTTGCCGCGCTTTCCACGGCGCATGGTCGGCGTATTCGATGGTCAATTCGGCGATATCGGCCGGATCGTAGATGACATCGACCGTGCAACCGATGAAGGAAAGTCCCACCTCATACTTTCTTCCCTCGAAACTAATGCAGCCGGACTTGTCCACCTTGCGTGATTCACAGTGAAGAAAGGCGTTGGCGACCACATCGGGGTCCAAGAATTTGACCGCCTTTTTATCGCTGCGATAGGCCGTGTCCGGGCTGACGTTCCCCGCCAATGCCGAATGGGGCTTGTTCTGGTAACATTCGTCCAGCCAAACCCAAAAGAGCTGATTGAGCCTGTCCAATGTGTGGGGCTTCTCCAAGGCGGCTTCCTGCAAAAAGGCGTCCACCGTTCGGTTGAAGCGCTCCACCTTGCCGGTGGACTCCGGCGAATAGGGCTTGGCAAACAGCAAGCGGATGCCCATTTTGGCGCAGGCGCGATGCATCCATTTGGTGCGGTACTGTTTCCCATTGTCAAAGAACACCGCTTCCGGCGCCCCATACTTGAGGATGGCTTGGCGGAAACAATCCTCCACGATCACCTGGTCCAAGGTCGGATAGAACTGCCCATGCAGAACGAAACGGGTGGCGTCATCGAAGAAGGTGACCAAGTAGACTTGTTTCTTCGCCCCGTCGGGGCCGATCGGCAGGTAGGGGCCGTATTTGATGTCCGAATGCCAAAGCTGGTTGCGGTGCTTTTGCTGGAACCGCCGCGCCGCCACACCGGTGTTGGCGTACATCTGCATGTGCCGGGTGCTGTAGCCGCGCTCGGCCAGTTTCTCCTGCAGGGTGCTTCGCTTGAGCTTGCCCGGCTCTGCCTTGCCTTCCCATTCAAGGATCTGGATGATCTGCGCGATGCTGCGCCGGGGAACCTCTCGCCGCAACAAAATGGCTTCTTCCAATAGGGCATGGGGGATCGCTTCTTCGGAGCGCGACCGCCCCTTTCCCTTCGGTTTGAGTCCCGAGAAGCCCTTTTCTCTGTACTGGGACAGGTATCGGCGCAGGGTGCGCTCCGAGATCCCTGCCTGTTCACAGATTTGCTGTTTCATGAGGCGGGCTCGGGCCGCATCCAATCCCTCCGCCAGCAGCGGAGAGAGCAACTGCACCCGCTGCGAAGCGATATCCTCGGCTTTCCTCGCGTCTTTCATGTTGAACCTCCCCTGGTCTTGTCGATTCAACATGAGTGTACCGCTGGTCTGTCAGGACAGGAATGCAAAACAGGTATGTCTCCAAAGATTTGAATTCGCCACCGGCCGGACAACCCTGGCCAGCCAACCGCAGGCGTCGCCCACATACCGCCAGATCCGTTGGAGCGCGGACTCGGGAAGGCCGGATCGTTCTTCCGCAGAAGCATGTCCAAACCGCTTCGCAATGGACAGCAGGCATCCCAAAAAGTGATTGACCATCTCCAGAAACCATCCTCGCCACCGGACAAGGGTGGATTCGTCTGCCGGTACGGTCAACGCCGCACCTCCGGTAATCACCGTTTCGATGCTCTTGCTACTGTATCGTTTGTACGGAACCAGGATGTCTGGAAGCTCATGATGAATCCGCTTGCATACAGCGCATCGACACCGCCGGATAATCAAGGTGATGCGTTCTCCCGTGTCTTGATAGCACTTCCTTCGACGGCTTCCGATCCCGTTCAGTGCTCCATTACAACAGGGACAGGGAATCTGCTCCGCGCTCCTTACAAAAAACACCCGTTTCGGGGTGTTCAACTAACGTAAAATCTGCTACAATTATCATGCTTTTTGTGGTGGACGCCCTTGGTGCTACTTGCCGGTAGTACCCAAACAGGGGCGTCTTTTCCTTTCTATTTGATTGGTTACGGTCATTATATCCAGCAACTCTCGGTCAGGCAATCCCAGCAGCTTTTGGGCATTTTAGGCCAGCGTAAACAATTAGAGACAAACATGCCCCGCCACGGGGCGCTCAAGATGGCATGTTACAAAATCTTTTCAGACATATCCTGAAGCCAGTAATTCAGAAGATTTGAAACAGTGTGCTTTAGATTACCTTGGAATGGATTCGTCTCCTTCATCGTTATGGGCAGCACAGGGCACCGACTTTAACGGCTCACCGTCCCCATGCTGGAAATCGCAGTGACAGGAGGTCACAGACAAGCTGAGAATAAGGCTCGCCGCATTCCCCCGGAAATCGGGATAGGACAATCGGTCGCGTCAATGCATCGATTTCCACAAACGGAGCCCCAGCCCGTTGGGCCGCTGCAACTTTTCAAAGGCCAACAGCGCGTCACCGTTGCGGAAGCGGTAGTCCAGTTCCCCGTAGTAGACAGTGGCGTCTCCGCCGCGCGGCACATAGGCGACGGGGCGGGAGTGGTGGTTTTGCTCCACGATCTCCACATCCGTTCTCGAGACCGCCTGGTGAACGATGGTGGAGGCGAAACAGATGCCGCCGCCTTGTTCTTGGACGAAGCGGTTATCGATCAGCGACATGCCTGTGATAAAGCCGCGCTCGGCTGATCGGGGTCCGACGACCTCATTGAAGGAGAAGGTTTCATTGGCTTTCAGCACATAGCCGTCCAGATAATCCAAGGCCGTCGAAGCGTTGCGTCCCCCGTTGTAGCTCACGTAAGTGAGCGGGATAACGATCTCGGCGGCGATGACCCAGGAGGGGACAGCGACGGTGGCGTCTTCTCCCTCCAGGATCGCCGAGGTGATCCTGTCCAGTCCGCCGTCGCGGAGTCGAAGGTCTTTCGGCAAGGCATCAGCGAAAAGGACAGCCGTTTGCCTTGCCGTTTCTAGATCCAGGGTGGGGAGGTAGGACCATTTGCCTGGCTCCAGGTAATCGGCGCCTTGACCGGGTACGAAGGTGAAGCGCTCTTTCCCGATGAGGAAGGTGATCGTGCCGGCCTTCGGCGTCTTCACCGCTGGCTGCGGCTGCCACTGCGGTTGCGCCTGCGCTGTCGAATCTGCCGGTGCGCAGGCCTCTGTTCCGGTCAAGGTGGCAGACTGAAGTCCCTGCAGGGTGAGGGCGCCGGCTACCATGGCTGCACAGAGGGCTGCCCGGCGCGCGATCAGGTTCAAGGCACATCGACCTCCGTCAAAAAAGGCCTTGCGAAGAGGCAAGACCTTTTGGAAAATATTAGGGAGAAAACCCTACGGTAATCTCTATGCACAGATGCTTCGCTTTAGACGCGGCGACTTTACACATTTTTTCACTTGTCTCTACAGGAAAGACGTTGCTGAAAGTCGAATGACTGTCTTTACTGAGAAGTTACATCGCTGCGAGCTGTTGAACGTTTTTTCTGTGAAAAATCCTGAATATAGGTGGTTTTTACTTTGGACAGCAAAGGCATAAGCGCCACGCCGGCGACCTTGCAGAGATCCGCCGCGCCCTTCGTGGCCGGCATTGACGCCGGATCGACGGCAGTCAAATTGGTTCTCTACGACGAAAATCGCTTTGGCTTTTGGCAGCGTCCCTCCGGTTGGAGCCCCGGCGAGACGGCCCGGGAACTGCTCCGAGAGGCATTGGCCGAGTGGGAAAGAACAAAAGAGGAATTGGCCTATATCTGCGGCACCGGCTACGGGCGGGTCAATCTGCCTTTTCTCGATTCGGCGGTGACAGAGATCGCCTGTCATGCCCGGGGAGCGGTGCACCTCCGCCCCGACGTGCAGCTGGTCATCGACATCGGCGGTCAGGATGCCAAAGGGATTCTCGTCAGCTCTACCGGCCGTGTCATTGATTTTGTCATGAATGACAAATGCGCCGCCGGAACGGGGCGCTTTTTGGCCGTCATGGCCCATGCCCTGGGGATGGAGGTAGCCGAAATGGGCGCTTGCCAACCGGAGAGCGTGACTGTCCAGCCCCAGCCGATCAACGCTATGTGCACCGTCTTCGCCGAATCGGAGGTGATCGGGCTGCTCAACCAGGGCATAGACCGGCGCGCGATCATCGCCGGGCTGCACCAGTCGGTGGCCCGCAGGGTATCTGCCATGGTGGCCCGCCTCGGCGCAACGGGACCGGTCCTCTTTACGGGCGGCGTGGCCCGCAATGCCGCTGTCCGCGCAGCCCTGGAAAAGGAGTTGGGTTGCCCCGTGGGAGTGGCGGAACAGTCGCCCTTCGCTGGCGCCATCGGCGCTGCCTTGATCGCCCGGGAAAAGGCGGCAGGCCGAACACCATCGGAAAGCAGCTGAAGTCAGCGGAAAGTTTTTTTTTATATACGCATGAACGCCGCAAAAGAAGGAGAGATGGAAATGTCCATTATCGCCGAAGAACGTCCCTATGCCATGGCCTTTTTCGACGTCGCCATCCCGAAGGCGGCCGGTTCTATCATGGCGGAAAAAGAAAAAGGGAAAAAAGTGATGGGACACTACTGTGTTTTTGCGCCTCAGGAGTTGGCCATCGCGGCCGGTGCCGTGCCGGTGGCCCTCTGCGCTACCAAGGAGGAACCCATCGCTGAAGGTGAAAAGGTGTTGCCGCGAAACTTCTGCCCCCTGATCAAGTCTTCCTACGGTTTCGCCATCACCGACAAGTGCCCCTTTTTCCTCCACTCGGATCTGGTCATGGGCGAGACGACCTGTGACGGCAAGAAGAAGATGTTCGAACTGATGGGCAAATTCAAGCCCATGCATGTGATGAGCCTCCCGGCAGGGAGCCAGAGCGAGGCCGACCGCAGCTACTGGATGGCTGAGATGGAGCGGGCCAAAGGCGCCCTGGAGGAATTCTTCCAGACGACCATCACCGATGAGGCCCTGGCGGATGCCATCAAAGAACTGAACGCCGAGCGCCGGCTCATGCAGCGTCTCGCCGGTTACCTCAAGCACGACCCGGTTCCGCTCTCCGGCCAAGACATGCTGAAGGTGCTCTGGTCGAGAAACTTCTGCTTCGATCGGGCCGCCTTTGCCGAGCAGGTGGAGGAACTGATGGCCGAACTGGATGAGCGGATCGCCCGAGGCGTCGGCGCCGCCGCCAAAGGGGCCAAGCGCATCATCGTCACCGGCGTCCCTACCGGCGTGGGCACCGAGAAGGTCATCCGCATCATCGAAGAATCAGGGGCTGCTGTCGTCTTCCTGGAAAACTGCGCCGGCATGAAACAGTTTCTCGTCACCGTCGATGAGATGAAGCCGCCGATGGAAGCGATCGGTGACAAGTACCTGGCCACCCCCTGTTCCTGCATGAGCCCCAATACAGACCGCCTCGAATTGCTCCTTCGCCTCGTCGACGAGTACAAGGCCGATGGCGTCGTGGACATCACCTGGCAGGGTTGCCACACTTACAACGTGGAGGCCCGAATCGTCCGTGACTACCTGCGGGAGCATCGGGAGATCCCTGTCCTGCACATCGAGACGGATTACTCGGAAGGCGACAGCCAGCAGATCCGCACGCGGGTACAGGCCTATCTGGAGATGCTCGGCGGGGTGTAACGGCGCCGAGAGGATAGCAAAACCGCAATTTCCTTTCCAACCGCTGTTGGGAGGGATTGCGGTTTTGTTTATGAAAAGCCCTTTTGCTCATCGCCTGTGAACCGATCTCGTGAAAGCTTTATTTTTCCAAATAACAAGTTGAATAAATTAAAATACATATTAAATGCGCTATCGAATTTTTAAGCTTTTCTGCGTCCTTCGATTGAAAAAAGGAAATTTCATGCCCGATGTCGTAATTGCAATAGCATTCACAAAAGCGCTCACAACAGCGTTAACGAAAGGAAAGGGCGAGTGGCGATGAAAAGCATCAAGGCATTGCTAGTGGGGTTTACCCTCCTGCTTACCGTGGCGATTTTTGCCGTTCAAACTGTTGTCAGTTTCTTGTACACCAAGGATAACGTCGATGCGTCGGCCCTGTCACGCATGCGTTTGCAGGCGGAGATGGAGGCGGCCCGGTTGGAGTCGCAGATCGCCATCACCGGCACCATGAGCCAAACCATCGCCAACGATGTGGGCGCATTAGGGCCGCAACATAGTGAGGACCTGTTGCGCATGACGCGGGAACACCTAAAGAGCCTGCCCATGAGTGTTGGCGCCGGATTTTGGCTGGAACCGGGCGTCTATCCGGAGAAAGGCAACTACTGCGGTCCTTACCTTTATAAGGCGGGCGATGAGATCAAACTGACCTGGGAATACAGCAACGCCGAGTACGACTATTTTCAATACGACTGGTATAAAAACGGCTTGACCAGTCCCGGCGGCGTCGTCTGGAGCGAGCCCTATGTGGATACGGTCACAGGTGTTCCCATGCTCACCGCCAGCCATCCCATCTCTCTGGCAGGGAAGCGGATCGGGGTGTCGACAGTCGACATTGGCTTGAAGGAACTGACCGACAGGGTGCGGCAGATCCGCGTCGGCCAGGAAGGCCGAGCCTTTATCGTAACCCGACAAGGTTTTTACCTGGCCCACCCCGATGAGAGCAAGAACCTGAGAACGAAGATCCTCGATGAGCAGGATCCCCAGATGCAGCAGTTTGGCAGACAGATCGTGGAAGCCAAAGAAGTCGGGCTGGCTCATCTGACGATGAACGGGGTGGCCCAGCATGCCCTTTTTGTGCCGATCGGCAACACGGGGATGAAGCTTGTGGCCGCCATTCCGGAAGCGGAGGTAGCTGCGCCGGCGAAAAGGCTGCTCTGGACGAACCTATCCATTTTTCTGCTGGCTGTCGCCCTCTTTGCCCTACTGATGGTTCTGCTGATCGAGCGCCGCGTGGCCCGTCCGCTGCGGCATCTGAAAGAACAGGCGGAGCGCGTCGCCCAGGGTGACTTGTCAGTGACGGAAAAGGAGGTTGTATCTCAAGACGAGTTTGGCCAGTTGGCCCAGTCTTTTGCCACGATGACCGTCAACCTGCGCGGCATCGTCAGCCAGGTGCTGGCAGAGTCGAAACAATTAGATGAATCGTCCGCTCACCTGGCCGAATCAGCCAACCAGGTGGGTGAGGCGGCGACACAGATCGCCGAAGCCGTCGGAGGGTTGGCAGAAGGCGCCGGCAAGCAGGTGGCAGAGGTCGCTCGTTTTCGCGACCATGTGCAAGTGAGCGAATTGCACGTCCATGAGGGCGAGGCGGCGTCGCACGCCCTGGCCCAGGACGCCCGTCAATCGACGGCGGCGGCAACCCGGTGCCACGACACCATTGAAAAAGCATCTCAGCACCTCCAGGGCGTCAGTCAGTCTGTCGACGCCAGCACGGCGGCGATTCGCCGGCTCAACGGGCTTTCCGAGGAGATCGGGGCGATCACCACCTCCATCACCGGTATCGCCGAGCAGACGAACCTGCTCGCCTTGAACGCTGCCATTGAAGCGGCGCGAGCCGGCGAGCATGGGCGCGGCTTTCACATCGTCGCCGATGAGGTGCGCAAGCTGGCCGAGGAATCAGCCCGGGCAGCGGCTCAAATCACGAGCCTTGTCAGCAAGATGCAGCAGGAGACCTCGGGCATGGTCGATATGATGAACGCCCAAGTGACATCGATCGGTGAGCAGGTAGGCCTGATCCGACAAGGGGCCGCCGCGTTGGAGCAGGTCATCGGTTCGGCCATGCGTACAGAGGGCAGCGTTCGTCAGATGCAGGAGGCTGTCAAGATGATCGCCGCCTCTGTGAAAGCGATGAATGCATCGGCCGAGGTGATCGAAGGGGTGGCCGGCGAATTTTCCGCCCTTTCGCAACAGCTGGCCGCCTCTACGCAGGAGCAGGCGGCTGTGGCCGAGGAAATGGCCGAACGCAGCGGCCATCTCAGCCAGTCCTCTCAAGCGCTGCGAGAAAAAGCGAAACAGTTTCGCCTCGACCGATAAAGCGCCCTTGTCAGGGCTGACATGTACTCTGTTTTGAGACAACCCCTGTGTTTGTTCCCCTCTCCCCCGCATAAGGTAGAAGTAACCATCCGGCAATGACGTACCGAACGGGTCGAGAGGCAAAGGGCGCGGCATACAGGAAGAAATTGGCCATGCCTTCGGATAAGAACAGGGGGGAGCGATTTGGAATTTCTCGATAAATTGGAAAACTACCGGCAGCGCGAGAGAGAGTTAGCCTGGGAAGGTACTTTCCGGGATTATCTCCATTTGGTGAAGGAGCGTCCCTTCATCACCCAACTGGCCCACTCCCGGATCTACAATATGATCGTCTCCGAGGGAGTGGAGGAGATCAACGGCATCAGGCGCTACAAGTTTTTCTCTCACGAGCTGTTCGGAATGGACAAAACGCTGGAGACGCTTGTCGAGGAGTACTTTCATTCCGCCGCCCGCCGCACCGAGGTCCGCAAGCGGATCCTCCTGCTCATGGGTCCCGTCTCAGGCGGCAAATCGACCATCGTCATGATGCTCAAGCGTGGCCTGGAGCGGTTCAGCCGCACCGAGCTGGGCGCTCTCTACGCGATCAAGGGATGTCCCATGCATGAAGAGCCCCTCCACCTGATCCCCAAAGAACTGCGCGAGGATTTTCAGCGGGAGTACAATGTCTACATCGAAGGCAGCCTCTGCCCGCACTGCCGCATGCGCCTCGAAACGGAGTGGAAGGGCCGCATCGAGGATGTGCCTGTTGAACGGATCTTCTTCTCCGAAGAAAATCGCGTCGGCGTCGGCACCTTCAGCCCCTCTGACCCGAAGAGCCAAGACATTGCCGACCTGACCGGTTCTATCGACTTCTCCACCATCTCCGAGTACGGCTCCGAATCGGATCCCCGGGCCTACCGCTTTGACGGGGAGCTGAACAAGGCCAACCGCGGCATGATGGAGTTCCAGGAGATGTTAAAAGCGGACGAAAAATTCCTCTGGAACCTGCTTTCTCTCTCCCAGGAGGGCAACTTTAAAGCCGGCCGCTTCGCTCTCATCTCCGCCGACGAGCTGATCTGCGCCCATACGAACGAGAGCGAATACAAGGCCTTTGTCTCGAACAAGAAAAACGAGGCCCTCATCTCGCGGATGATCGTCGTCCGGGTGCCCTACAACCTGAAGGTCAGCGACGAGGTCCGCATCTATGAAAAACTGATCTCCCAGTCCGACCTGCGCCACATCCATATCGCGCCCCATGCCCTGCGGGCCGCGGCCATGTTCTCGGTCCTGTCTCGGCTGAAGGAATCGAAAAAACAGGGCATGGACCTTGTGAAGAAGATGCGCCTTTATGACGGCGAGGACGTGGAGGGCTTTAAACAAAAAGACCTTGTCGAGCTGCAAAACGAAGCCCTTGACGAGGGCATGAGCGGCGCCGACCCGCGCTACGTCATCAACCGCCTCTCGTCGGCCCTCATCCGCAAAGACACGGTCTGCATCAACGCCCTCGACGTGTTGCGCGCCATCAAAGACGGCCTTGACCAGCACCCCTCCATCTCCAAGGAGGAGCGGGACCGCCTGCTCAACTACATCGCCATCGCGCGCAAAGAATTTGACGATATCGCCAAAAAAGAGGTCCAGAAGGCCTTCGTCTACGCCTACGAAGAGTCGGCCCGGACTATGCTCAACAACTACCTCGATAACGTGGAATCTTACTGCAACGGCACGAAGCTCCAGGATCCCATCACCGACGAGGAGATGGATCCCGATGAGAAGCTGATGCGCTCCATTGAGGAGCAGATCGGCATCAGCGAAAACGCCAAAAAGGCCTTCCGTGAAGAGATCCTCATCCGCCTCTCCACTTACGCCCGCAAGGGCAAGAGCTTCGACTACACCTCCCATGAGCGGCTCAAAGAGGCCATCGAGAAGAAACTCTTCGCCGACCTGAAGGATGTCGTCAAGATCACCACCTCCAGCCGCACGCCCAATGCCGAGCAATTGAAGCGCATGAACGAGGTGACGGCCCGCCTGATCGAGGATCACGGTTACTGCCACGTCTGCGCCAACGAGCTGCTGCGCTACACCGGCTCCCTCCTCAACCGCTAGGAGGTGGTTGGAATGGCCGGCGATTTCTCGATCAGCCGCGAGGACTGGTCGCTCCACCGCAAGGGCTTCATCGACCAGACCCGGCACCAGGAAAAGGTGCGCGAGGCGATCAAGAAAAACCTCCCCCAGATCATCAGCGAGGAAGCGCTGATCCTCAATAACGGCCAAAAGACGGTGAAGGTGCCCATCCGCTCTTTGGAGGAGTACCGCATCCGCTACGACTACAACAAGCAGAAGCACATCGGCCAGGGCAACGGCGACAGCAAGGTGGGCGACGTCCTCGGTCGGGAGCTGCAGCCGGCGCCCGGGCAGGGCAACGGCGGCGCCGGTTCCGAGCCGGGCCTGGACTACTTTGAGGCCGAAGTCGATATCGACGAACTGGAAGACATCCTCTTTGCCGACTTACACCTCCCCAACATGGAGGAGAAGGCCGCCCCCGAATTGGAGACCGAGTCTTATCGCTTCAACGATATCCGCAAAAAAGGGCTCCAGGGCAACATCGACCGCAAGCGCACCCTGATCGAGGCCTTCAAGCGCAACGCCCTGAAGGGGACCCCCGGCTTTTTCCCTGTCCTGCCGGAAGACCTTCGCTACAAGACCTGGGAGATCCACCACGAGCGCCACTCCAACGCCGTCGTGCTGGCCATGATGGACACATCGGGCTCGATGGGCAACTTTGAAAAGTACATCGCCCGCACCTTCTTCTTCTGGATGACCCGCTTTTTGCGCAGCAAGTACCACGCCGTGCAGATCGTCTTCGTCGCCCACCACACAGAGGCGAAGGAGGTCACTGAGGAGGAGTTCTTCACCAAAGGCGAATCGGGCGGCACGCGCTGCTCCTCGGCCTACCAACTGGCCAACGAGATCATCGACAAGCGCTTCCCGCCCCAGGACTACAACATCTACGCCTTCCACTTCTCTGACGGCGACAACCTGTCCACCGACAACGAACAGTGCGTCCGCCTGGTCAACGACTTGTTGGGCAAGTGCAACCAGTTCGGTTACGGCGAAATCGTCCGGTCTCACTTTTCCAGTACCTTGATGAACGCCTTCCGGAAGATCCAGAGCTTGAAGTTTTCGACAGTGACGATCCGCGACAAGAGCGAGGTGTACGGGGCCTTGAAGACCTTTTTTAAGCCGGTAGAGATGTAGGCGGGAAGCTCATATTCTTAATGGGAAGCACCCTCAGAGGTTGGCGAACTGACCTTTGCTAGCATCAAGGGGGTATTTTCCTTATTACCCCTATTTCATGGCGCGCCCTCTGAAAAAGCAACACCCGCAGCCTCTCTCGCACGGCGCGGGTGTGTTTTTTTCTATTCTTGGTATGGAAGAGCTTCATTTTCGAAGCCAGGTCAGCCCTGGTTGGCGGCGACCCGGACAGCCGGTCGTCCCGCTTGCAGCAGGCCGGCGCAGTATTCGATGATCTCTCGGCGACGGACGATGCCGATGAAGACGCCGCGGTCATCAAGGACGGGGACAAAGTTCTGTTCACTGGCCAGCGTGATCAGTTCCTCCATCTCAGCGTAGATGTGCACCGGCTTGATGTTCATCCGCCGCGGCACATCGTTGAGAGAGACCTTGTGCATGTTGTCGAAGCTTAGGCCCGGCGTATTCTTCCATTTCCAGAGGAGATCGCCCTCGGTGAGGGTGCCCACATACCTCCCCTGGCTGTCGATGAGAGGGACGGCGGTGTAGCGATGGTATTCCATCTTTTCTGCCGCCTGCCGCATGGTGGCGTTGATGGGAAGATGGATCACATCCTTCTTGGGAATAAGAAAAAATGCGATGTTCACGTCCGGCTTCTTCCTTTCTCCAGCGACGCTTACGTGGGTAGCGGACGGGTTTGGGCCATGGAGTTGTGAAAATTAAGACTATTTCCTAGTCTAGCATGGGTACCTTTCTGATGAAGAAATCATACACTGTTGCGCCCTTTTTGTAAAACCTTTGATTCCGGCGAAAGTATTCTTTATCACGGGCTTCCCTTGTGATTTCTAGTGTTTTTATGTGAATGATTTGTTTTTTGTTCGGAGGAAAAGGAGGCGGCGCCGTCGAACGTAAAGGTCAGCTTGATTACGGAAGAAACTGGACATCAAAATACGATTTTGGTGTGTCATCTAACATCTTTGGTGTGTCATCTAACATTCTCGTCCGGGAGGCGTTGACGCCGCCTGCGCGGTTGGCGAACCTCTGGCCGGAATATCGGAGAAATGGGGGCGGGCGTGAGTGTATTCGGCTCGAACGGGAAAAGTCTCAGAACAATATGCCATCGGGGATGTACTGGCCGCCGACGTTTTCACGGTAGACGGCAGGCTGTTGATCCCCAAGGGGACCGTGCTCACTGATGGCATCTACCGACAGATCCTCAAGTGGGAAGAGATCGGCATTCTGACCGGCCAGAAGCCTAAAACCGTCAGCACTGTGGAGATGCAGTACGAATCGCTGAAGAAAGTGGGACAGGAGCAGATCCTCTTTCAACAGTCCATCGAGACGGTGCGCGATGTCTTTCTCGACATGCGCGAGGGGCACGGGTTCAACGAAGGCGCCATCCGCAGCACCACCTCGGACATCGTTTCCACCATCGCCCGCGATGAGAAAATCGGGTTGCGTCTGTCGCGGCTGTGGGATTCGGACGACTACACGTTCCATCACTCCGTCGACGTGTGTTTGCTGAGCACGATGATCGGCATGAGCCTGGGCCTCTCAAAAACCGAGTTGGAGAGTCTGGCCATCGGTGCCATCCTCCATGACATCGGCAAGATCTATATCCCCGACGCGATCCTGAACAAGCGAGGCAAGTTGACCGACGAAGAGTTCGCCTTGATCCGGACCCATCCCGAAGCGGGGATGAAGGTCTTTCAGGAGAGCGGCATCCGCCTGCCGGAAGAGCAGATGGCCTGCATCCTCCAGCATCAGGAGTGGTGCAACGGCAAAGGCTACCCCAACGGCCTGCGCTATGCCCATATCCACCTCTTCGCCCGCATCGTCGCCGTCGCCGACGTGTACTCGGCCTTGACGACAAACCGGTCCTACCGGGTGCGGCTCGATCACATCAACGCCGTCAGCATCATCAGTTCTCACGCCCGGGATCATCTCGACAAGCACATCGTCTTTGTCTTTATCGATCGGTTGCGCGACTTGATGCTGAACACGCGGGTGCGCCTCTCCACCGGCGAGGAGGGCTATGTGGTCCAGTTCTACGAAGAATCGCCCCTCCAGCCGACGGTGCTGGTGACGGAGACGGCTGATGGGCGCAAGCTGGTCAGCCCCTACCTGGTTCACCTCAAGGAAAAAACTGACATATTTATTCAGCAAGTTTTGTACGGCAAGATCTAAAAGATAATGTTATAATTAGAGCATATGTGGATTTTTTCGCAAACGGGAGGCGATTGGACTGATACGCTTTGAAAAGGTGAACAAGTGGTTCGGGAAGCTGCACGTGCTTCGCGATATCGATTTGCACATCCGCGAAGGGGAAGTTGTCGTCGTCATCGGTCCCAGCGGCTCCGGTAAAAGCACACTGCTCCGCTGCATCAACAAGCTGGAGACAGTAACCGAAGGGCGCCTGACGGTGGACGGCTTTCGCATCGACGATCCCAAGACCAACATCAATCTCCTGCGCCAGGAGATCGGTATGGTCTTTCAGCACTTCAACCTCTACCCGCACAAGACGGTCCTGGAGAACATCACCCTGGCGCCGATCAAGGTGCGCAAGGTCGCCAAAGAGGAAGCCGAGAAGACGGCCATGTTCTATTTGAATAAGGTGGGCATACCGGAAAAAGCCCAGGCCTACCCCTCGCAACTCTCCGGCGGTCAGCAACAGCGGGTGGCCATCGCCCGGGGCCTGGCTATGAAACCGAAGAT
Organism: Heliomicrobium modesticaldum Ice1; assembly: GCF_000019165.1. Lineage (GTDB taxonomy): Bacteria > Bacillota > Desulfitobacteriia > Heliobacteriales > Heliobacteriaceae > Heliomicrobium > Heliomicrobium modesticaldum. The sequence goes on along the minus strand of NC_010337.2, from coordinate 611,308 downwards.
CATGCTCTTTGACGAGCCCACCTCCGCCCTCGACCCGGAGATGATCAACGAGGTCTTGGATGTCATGAAGACCCTGGCCAAGGAAGGCATGACCATGGTCGTCGTCACCCACGAGATGGGCTTTGCCCGCGAGGTGGCTGACCGGGTCATCTTCATGGACAACGGCGCCATCGTCGAAGAGGGGACGCCGGAACACTTCTTCATCAACCCCCGCGAGGACCGGACCAAGCTGTTCCTGAGCAAGATCCTCACATCGGCGCGCTAAGCTCTTGTCCTCTCTTGCCGCTTTACCTGCACCTACACCGATCTCGCTGATTTCGGCCTGCCCCAAGGGGCAGCCGGAAGCATAAAAAAACTTTATATGAGGAGGATGTCCATGTTCAAGAAGTGGACCAAAGGAATCGCCCTTTGCTGCACGGCGGCACTCCTGGGCACGTTGGCAGTTGGCTGCGGCGGCAGCGCTCCGACCGGCGGGGAGAAGAAAGCTGCCGAGAACCAGACCCAAACCTCCGGAGACTACATCCAGACCATCAAGAACCGCGGTTACCTGATCGCCGGCGTCAAAAACGACGTGCCCCTCTTCGGACAGTTGAAATCCGGCGCGGACAAGCCTGAGGGCTTTGAAGTCGACATCATGAAAGAACTGGCCAAGAAGCTCTTCGGTGACGAGAGCAAGGTGAAACTGGAGAAGGTAGAATCGCAGACACGGATTCCCATGCTGCAAAACGGCCAGATCGACATTGTCGCCGGCACGACGACAATCACCGAAGAACGGAAAAAGCAGATCGACTTCTCCGATGTCTACTTCAAGGCGGGGCAGTCGCTGCTGGTGAAAAAGGGCAGCCCCATCAAGAGCGTGACCGACCTGAAAGGCAAGACCGTCTCGACTGTCCGCGGCTCCACGAGCGCCAAGAACATACGGGAAAAAGCGCCTGACGCCAAAGTGGACGAGTACGCCACCTACACGGAAGCCTTCCAGGCCTTGAAACTGGGACGTTCCGACGCCATGACGACGGACAACTCCATCCTGATGGGCTTTGCGAACGAAGATCCCAACTTTGAACTGGTCGGCGGCCTCTTCACTGAGGAGCCTTATGGCTTCGGCTTCCAGAAGGGCCATCCCGAGTGGGTCAACTATGTCAACGACTTCCTCAAAGAGTTGAAAGCCAACGGCAAGTACGACGAGCTCTATAAGAAGTGGTTCAAAGAGGATCCGCCCAAGTAAGGAGTCTGAGCTTGCGGGGAGTGGAGCGTGCTTCACTCCCCTCTTTGGTGCGCCCGGCATGGGCGTTGTCTCTAGGGTGGAAGTCCCGAACGCCGAAGGTGGCAGTAGGCGTTAGCTTAAGGCAAGGGTGTCCGCCGCGAGGCGGAATCTGAAGGAAGCCAGCGGCAAACCTCCGGCCCGAGGACCACGAACCCCAGGTGAGGCTAGCGGCAGTTGGATGAGCTTGCCGAACAAAGCGAAGTCCTTGTCACCGAAGGCTGCCGAGAGTAAATGGGGCGGGTAGATGGAGGGAAAGGCAACGTTCTTACCCGGGGAGGCCTGCCGGGGGACCAAGTAACTTGGGAAACCACGCCGAAAGGCGTGGCTGAACCGGCAGGAGTCAGCAGAGGTCATAGTAGGCTGGCCCGACGTCCGGCCAGATGAAGGACCGAACATGATGGAAGGGGAAGCGACGATGCGTTCGCGTGACGCGCAGAGACAGCCGAATATCCCGAAAGGGAACTGCCAACGGGAGGAAGCGGTGAATCCGCAGGGGACCGGTGGAGTGCCGAGCGCGTTACCGGCACAAGAAGCGAAGCAACCCCGCGAAGAGACGTATGATCTGATGGAGAAAGTCGTCGAACGAGGGAACATGACGGAAGCGTATAAGCGAGTCATGGCCAACAAAGGCGCGGCCGGAATCGACGGTATGGGGCTAGAATCCCTGCGCCCGTACCTAAAAGAGGAATGGTCGCGCATTAAACAGGAATTGTTGGAGGGGACCTATCGACCGCAACCGGTCCGGCGGGTTGAAATTCCCAAACCCCAAGGCGGAACACGGAAGCTGGGCATTCCCACTGTCGTCGATCGACTGATCCAACAGGCCCTGAACCAGATCCTGATGCCGATCTTCGACCCTGACTTTTCCACGAACAGCTACGGATTTCGTCCGGGAAAGAGTGCGCACCAAGCGGTGAAGAAAGCGAAGGAATACATCGCCGACGGCTACCGATGGGTGGTTGACATGGACCTGGCCCAGTTCTTTGATCGCGTCAATCACGACATTCTCATGGCGCGCGTAGCGCGCAAGGTGAAGGACAAACGAATCTTGAAGTTGATCCGAGAATACCTCAAGGCCGGGGTCATGCTCAACGGGATTCGTGTGAAGAGCGAGGAAGGAACACCCCAGGGAGGTCCACTCAGCCCTTTGCTGGCGAACATCATCCTGGATGATTTGGATAAGGCACTGGAAAGCCGGGGACATCGCTTCTGCCGGTACGCCGACGACTGTAACGTCTACGTCCGCAGTCGACGGGCAGGGCAACGAGTGATGGAGGGTATGGCAAAGTTTCTGGAGGGGCGGTTAAAACTGCAGGTCAACTGGGAGAAAAGCGCAGTCGACCGACCCTGGAACCGAAAGTTTCTGGGGTTTTCATTTACGTGGCATAAGGCAGCAAAGATTCGGCTCGCCCCCCAAACGGTGAAACGGGTGAAAGAGAAGATCCGCCAGTTCACTGGGCGGAACCGAAGCATTGCGATGGAGGACCGACTGGTCACCCTCAACCAATACCTGAAAGGCTGGATGGGCTACTTTCGACTCATTGACACGCCAAGCGTACTTAAAGAGTTGGATGAGTGGCTTCGCCGACGACTGCGGATGTGCCTGCTCAAGCAATGGAAGCGCCCGAAGACACGAAGACGAAACTTAGTGGCGTTGGGGATCCCGGAGGAATGGGCATGCAACATCAGCGGCTCACGAAAAGGATATTGGCGTCTGTCCTTGACCCCGCAAATGAATAAAGCCCTTGGCCTCGCCTACTGGCGGGAACAGGGCTTAGTCAGTTTAGTCGAAACATACCAATCTCATCGTCAACCAGCATGAACCGCCGTATACCGAACGGTACGTACGGTGGTGTGAGAGGACGGGGGTTAATCACCCCCTCCTACTCGATTTGTGAAAGGAGGGTACGCCTGCATGGAACAGTGGAATGACCTGCTAGCTTATGGGCCACAGTTTTTCTCCGGTCTGAAGGTGACCATCGAAGTGACCCTCTATTCCTTGCTGCTGTCCATGGTCATCGGCGTCGCCATCGCCATCCTGCGCGTTTCCGGCTTCAAAGTCCTCAACGCCTTCGGCGTCGCCTATGTGGAGTTTTTTCAAAACACCCCGTTGCTCATCCAGGTGTTTTTTATCTACTTCGGAACGCCGGCGATGGGGATCAAGCTGTCCGGCTTCGCCTGCGGCACCATCGGATTGGCCATGTATACAGGCGCCTATATCGGCGAAGTCTTCCGGGCCGGCATCCAGGCGGTGCCGAAAGGGCAGATGGAAGCGGCCCGCTCGTCCGGGATGAACTATTTGCAGGCGATGGGCTATGTCGTCCTGCCCCAGGCGGTGAAGATCATCCTCCCGCCCTTGACGAACCAGGTGGTCAACATGGTCAAAAACTCGGCCATCTTGAGCACCATCGTCGTGGCCGACCTGATGTACGAGACCTATCGCATCGCCAGCGAGACCTTCATCATCTTCGAGGTCTTTATCTTCGCCGCGCTGCTCTATCTGGTCATCACGGTGCCGCTCAGCACCGTCGCCAATCTGCTCGAACAGCGGTTGCGCCGCAGTTCCTAGGAAGGAGAGGGAGCCTTGGATTGGTCGAAATGGACCGTGTTGTTTGAACCGAAAAATGTGAAATTCCTCATGACCGGCCTGCAATGGACCATCGAGCTGGCCTTGATCAGCATCGCCCTCAGCTTCTTTTTCGGCATCGTCATCTGCGCTCTGCGCATCTCCCGGTATCCCTTTTTGCGCTACCCGGCCTTCTTGTATGTAGAGTCTTTGCGCAACCTGCCGCTGATCCTGCTGATCTTTTTCACTTATTTTGCTTTGCCCAAAATCGGCCTGGGCCTGCCGAAATTCTGGGCGGCTGTCGTGGCTTTCACCATCTTTACGTCGGCCCTGGTCGCCGAGATCATCCGCGGCGGCATCCAGTCGGTGCCGAAGGGGCAGTGGGAAGCAGCTCGCGCTCAGGGGTTTACCTACCTGGAGACGATGGTGTATATCATCCTGCCCCAGGCGCTCCGCAAGATGATCCCGCCCCTGATCAGTCAGTTCATCACCCTGACGAAGGACACCTCCTACGCCTCGATCATCGGGCTGACGGAGCTGACGGAACATGGCAAGCTGATCTTCATCGAGCACAACAACCCTGTTCAGGTCTTTTTCTTCGTCGCCTGCATCTATTTCGTCGTCAACTTCACTCTCTCCCGCCTCGGTATGTATATGGAAAAACGGATGGCGATAGGCTGAAAGGCGGCGACCGATGAATAGAGCGTAGCAGGCTCTCTTGTCCGGAAGATGGACAGGGGGCCTTTCTGTTTCCCTGCGCTGCCTCTGCCCTGACCTTTTTCCTATCTGAATAAAATCGGATCATCTCCTGTGAAAATAGAGAAAATAGAAAGGATAGAAGGCAATGACATGTGAGGTCATCATCGCTGTGATGAGCGGGAAAGGCGGGACAGGCAAATCGACGGTGACAGCCTTCCTGGCCGCCGGCTTGGCGAAGGCCGGTTTGGCCGTTGCTGTCGTCGACGGAGATGTGGCGGGTTCGGCAATCCCGACGCTCTTCGGCCTGAAAGCGCCCTTGCGCCGTCAGGGGGACCGCCGGATGCCCGCCGTGACTCGGCGGGGCATCGCGGTCTGGTCGGCGGGACTGCTTCCCGATGAAGGACAGTCCCTGCTCGCCGATTCTGGGGCGCGCCGGCGCGACACCCTCGGCGAGTGGATCGGTTCAGCAGCCCAAGGGGAATGGGATGTGGTTCTCATCGACATGCCCTCCGGACTGGGCGAGGTCCATGCGGCCGTCGTTGACGCCTTTGCCGGCCTTTCCATTCAGTCGGATGGGGAGCCCGATGGGGCCGGGCCACGAAAGCCCGTCACCGGCGCGCTGCTGGTCACATCGCTCCGGGAACTAGACCGGCGCGTCGTGCGGCGGACGGCCGCCTGGCTGAAGGAAAAAGGGGTCCCTATCGTCGGGGTGGTGGAAAACGGGGGAGAGATCGAATGCCCGCACTGCGAAAATCTGCTCCCCCTCTCTGACGGCGACGAGGCCTGGGCGGAAGAAGGCGGCGTCATCGCTTGCTTTCCCTGGTCCGCCAAGTTGATCGAATTTGCCCGGAAGGGAAGGCTGGAAGAATACGATCACCCGCTCGTCTTTCAGATGGCCTTAAATATTTGGGAAAGTTCGCACAAAGAGGGTTGACGGCGGCTTTTCCCGGGTGTATGATATAACCAAGAGGAGCAGCCAAGGCGCTGCAGAGTCTCTCTCCGATGAAGGTGGGAGGGGCTAGGGAGGACGGCAGGTCGGTTGGCTGGTCCTCATCATAAGGTCGGCCTGCCTGGCCGGCAAGAAGGGGTTTGCCCATGTGTGCAGACCCCTTCGTCATGTTTTCGCAGGCTTTTTCCCCAGCGGGGTTTGCCCTTCTGTGTCGACGTTCAAGGGCCCTTTCCTCTGTTCAGGTCCGGTTTTCCTGCCGGACTTGCTTTCCCGCCCGGGATACCAGGTGGGCATCGCCCGCAACGGCTTTGACGCCTTGACCATAGCGAGGACGTTCCGTCCCGATGTAACCCTTTCCGATACTGGTTTGTGGCGGTTTGTTTTTTTGCCGGAAAAAAAAGCATCCCCGCCCCATAGACTGTGAGGAGAGGTTAGGGGAGGGGAGGATTGCCGGTGGAACAGGGACAGATCAGATCGGAATTGGACCGCCTCAGCCGGTCCATTCCCAGGTTGATCGAGATCGCCAAAAACTTCGGTCTCGACTTTTACGATATGCGCTTTGAGGTCGTGCCGGCTGACGTGCTCTACACTTTCGGCGCCTACGGAATGCCGACGCGCTTCAGCCACTGGTCATTCGGCAAGAGCTTTCATCGGCTGAAAATGTCCTATGACTACAACCTGTCCCGCATTTATGAACTGGTGATCAACGCGTCGCCCTGCTACGCCTTCCTGCTGGAGGGCAACACGCCCATCCAGAACGAGCTTGTTGCCGCCCACGTGCTGGCCCACTGCGATTTTTTCAAAAACAACGCCGCCTTCAGGGGAACGTCCCGCCATATGGTCGAGTCGATGGCCTCCTCGGCGGAACGGATCCGGGAATATGAGATCCGCTATGGGCGGGAAAAGGTCGAGGCCTTCCTCGACGCCGCCATGGCCATCCAGGAGCACATCGACCCCCATGTCCATACGATCAAAGAGGCCATGCCCAAAGAGCCCAAGGTCCAGCCGGACAGCCCTTTTGAGGATCTCTTTGCACTTGATAACCTCCTGGACGGGGGCGGTGGCGTTGCGAGCGGCTCCGGGAGCGGTTCCGGCAGGGCTTCAGGAAGCTCCGGGAGCGGTTCGGGCAGCGGTTTCGGTGGAAGCGGCGGCTCGGGCGGCATGGGTGCCAACAGCGGCGGGAGCGGCAACAGCTCCGGCCGAACCGTTTCGTCGAGCAAGGGCGCGACAGCGCAGACGGCGGGGGCGAAAAAACCGGCCGACAACGGGCGCACCATCGGGGAGGAGCGGAAGATCCCCGAACGACCTGAAAAGGATCTTCTGCTGTTCATCATGGAGCACGGCCGCTTCCTCGATGATTGGCAGCGGGATATTTTGACTATCCTGCGCGAGGAGATGCTCTACTTCTGGCCCCAGATGCGCACCAAGATCATGAACGAAGGCTGGGCGAGCTACTGGCACCTGCGGATCATGCGGGAGATGGAGATGGAAGAGGAGGACGCCTGGGAGTTTGCCAAGATGCACGCCCAGGTCATCCAGCCGTCGCGCAGTGCCATCAACCCCTACCACCTGGGCTTGAAGATCTTCGAGGACATCGAGAAGCGCTACGGCCGCGACAGGATCTTCGAGGTGCGGGAGGTTGACACGGACCAGTCCTTCATCCGCAACTACCTGACGAAGGAACTGGTCGACTCGGCCGATCTGTACCTGTACAAAAAAGTGGGCAACCAGTGGCAGATCATTGAAAAGAACTGGGAAGTCATCCGCAACGAGTTGGTCAACCGCATGACCAACGGCGGCTTGCCGATGCTGTTTGTGGAAGACGGCGACTACAACCGTGCCGGCGAACTCTTGATCCGCCACGCCTATGAAGGGGTGGAACTGGACATCCCCTACCTGGAGAAGACGCTGCCCTACCTGTTTACGCTCTGGGGCAGGACGGTCTATCTGGAAACGGTGGTGGATGGGAAGCGGATTCAGTTCAGTTACAGTGGGGAGAAGGTGCAGAGGAAGTATTTGTAATCGGGGGAAAAGGGTTAGAAGCTCTTGAGGATTTGCCATCGACGTGAGAGTCGATGGTTTTGTTTTGTGTAAAAATTGGAGGAAATTATCAGCCTTTAACGAATAGATTTGGGAGAAAATCAAGAACTTTATAACAACATAGTGAGGCGGTAGTCCGATACCTGAAAGGGGATTTTCGAGAGGAAGTCGCGTCATTATTAGGTTTTTCTAGTATGTTCCCCGCGTGCGCGGGGGTGTACCGTCCTCGTCGAAGGTCGAGAACAAGTCTCGTACCATGTTCCCCGCGTGCGCGGGGGTGTACCGTCGCAAAGCTAGCGGCCGGGGAAGGAAAGCAGCATGTTCCCCGCGTGCGCGGGGGTGTACCGCTCGGGAACCGGCGGAACGGTTGTCGGGATAATCATGTTCCCCGCGTGCGCGGGGGTGTACCGGAGTAGTGGCTTGCCGGCCCATTTACCCTTTGAAATGTTCCCCGCGTGCGCGGGGGTGTACCGAAGGTCGATGTTGTAGATTTTGGGACTTTCGGATGTTCCCCGCGTGCGCTGGGGTGTACCGTAGACTTCAAACCCCGCCTCAGCCCGGTTGTTCGCATGTTCCCCGCGTGCGCGGGGGTGTACCGACATCCAGCAACGGCCGATTCACCGGCCCGGCATGTTCCCCGCGTGCGCGGGGGTGTACCGCTGGAGGGCAAGGAGACGGAAGGGAAGGGTCCATGTTCCCCGCGTGCGCGGGGGTGTACCGGAAGCCCTCGCCAACCTTGTTCTCAACGGCAACATGTTCCCCGCGTGCGCGGGGGTGTACCGCAAGTAGGATTCGACCGAAAGTTTGGACGGGAATGTTCCCCGCGTGCGCGGGGGTGTACCGTAAAGACAGAATGCTCTGTGGTTAGTGGACTGCCATGTTCCCCGCGTGCGCGGGGGTGTACCGAGGTTAAACGATCCTTCATGAGGCCCATTTATATGTTCCCCGCGTGCGCGGGGGTGTACCGGAAGCGCAAGGATTGACGCCCGAGGTGGAGCAGTAATGTTCCCCGCGTGCGCGGGGGTGTACCGATTTGCACTTGACCTCGACAACCTCCTCAAACATGTTCCCCGCGTGCGCGGGGGTGTACCGCCTGAAGCGGAACGATACGGTGGGCACTTTGAGATGTTCCCCGCGTGCGCGGGGGTGTACCGGACATACTGGGCGGCAGACAGGTCACCCCATTCCCATGTTCCCCGCGTGCGCGGGGGTGTACCGTAAGGCAGCGAGAAACCCCCGTCTTCCCTTATTGGATGTTCCCCGCGTGTGCGGGGGTGTACCGAATCTGATGGCCATGGCCAACCGTGTCTGGATATAATCTTTTTCATTCCCGCAATCAATCTGAGCCAGTCTCATTAGAAAGAAAGGTGGGGTACAGAACCCACGCATCTTTAATAAAAAAGTCTGCTAATCCCCTGTCTGAGGCGCTGTTGGAGAATTGTCATGAAAACGCGACAATTCCCACGGGAAAATGGATGTAATTAGATTAATTTCCAGAAAATTTTAAAGGATTCCCGTTACCTTTGTCGAAGTGAGTGGTTGCAAAGCAAAACACTGAACAAAGGGGGAATCCTCAGTGCAAAGCGTAGCACAGCCACTCGAAGAAGTCCAGAAAATTTTTTGTAGAACACCTGGTGGAAAAAAAGCGGGCCGACTAATTCAACATTTTACGCAGTACGCCTCAAAGGTATATGGCTTTTCGCAGATGGTCCGTCAAGCAAAGGATGGTCGCAAACAACCCCGTATCAAAGCCCCAGCCATTTTTACCGTCGCTTTTTTTGGCGCCTTTTTCTGTATGGAAAGTATGGAGCAGATGGACCGTTGGCAAAAAACCGGGGTATTCCGTCAATTGGTTCCCAAAAACATTCGATTGCCATCACATGATACGGTGCGACAAGCCTTGATGAAATGGGATCTAAAAGAGCAACGAAAGCAGCATAACTGTGTGATCCAGCGATATAAGGAGCAACGCGGCCCGCAGAAGGAAAGCATCAATGGTTGGCGAGTGACTGCCATCGATGGCGTGGAGTTATTCCACACCAAGGCCTATCGTTGTCCCGAATGCCTTACGCGCGAACACCGCGACAAAACCACCGACTATTATCATGCGGTCGTAGTCGCTCAACAGGTTGGCGGCAACGCGAACCTGATTTATGACTGGGAAATGCGAAAGCCTCAGGATGGGGTGGACAAGGATGAAGGAGAAACCACCGTCGCCCAACGATTGATCCGACGTATGGCCGAGACCTATGGAAAAATAACGGATGTATACACGTTAGACGCGCTGTTTGCCAAAGCACCCGTCATTCATGCCGCTCTGGATGCAGGCGCTCATGTAGTTGTTCGCATGAAAGAAGAACGTCGACGGATAATGAAAGAGGCAAATGCCTGCTTTGCGAACCGGCTTCCGGACTCCACTTGGGAAGAAAGAGATGGAAAAGGGAATACCGTTTACGTTCAAGCTTGGGACGAAGAGGGATTGGCACAATGGCCGCAAGTTCGCGTGCCCATGCGAATCGTAAAAATCATTCGTCATACCAACAAGACAGTCATCGAAGCAAACAAAGAAGTCTTTGTCACTGATGTGGTGGAGCGCTGGATAGCAACCACATGCTCATCCGAAAAAGCGGATACCCAGACGATCGCACAAATTGCCGCCGCTCGTTGGGATATTGAGAATATTGGATTTCGCAACCTTAAGACGTTCAACGCCTTGGACCACTGCTTCGTGCACGATTCGGTGGCGATCAAAGCGATGATCGGATTTCAAGTGCTGGCTTTTAATCTTAAGCGATTGTTTTTCTTTCACCACCTCCCTGCCTCTCGTCATCGAGATGTGCCGCTTCGATATCTCATTGATGAGATGCGCGAAGCGACGAGGTGGGTATCTTTACATCTATATCGTTGGGTCTGGGAGTGGGGCTTATCTACTGCCTAGCTGACCAAGGGTGAAAGGGTGGGATTGCCTATCGAAGCACTGGTATAAACAAGGTGTTTTTTTCCATAAACTTGCGTAGGATAAATGCAACTGTCGACTGGATAATTTAAACATTTAAAGAGAGAATTGGTATCGCCATTAAATCGGTTAACCGTAAGAGGTCGCTCATTTGCTTGGTGCTATTTCGATTGCGTAGGTTCTGGGTGGGGTATAGCAATAAAGTACAAAATGCTATAGTAGCAGCGCTACACGAATTCAATAAATCAATAAAACGAGAAAACACTTGGGGAGGTTCTGATGTTACATAAAATTTGGGCTAAGTCAGATCCTTTTCAACCCCTGTTGGTCCATATGGCTGCCGTCGGATGCACGGTTCGATGTCTATTGACACGTAGAGGCCGTCTAGAAAATAAGCAAATTCCCTAGCCAGCCCTTGCAAAAGCATGATTTTTTAATACAAACAGCAAAAAACTAGAGTCTTTTTATCGGTCTCACCGGCCCTTTTTGAGGATTTTCCTCAAAAAGGGCAGATCTCCCCCTTGCACCTTATGCGGCTTTTTTGAAAGCAACACCGCGTAAGGCACTCACCTCCAACACCATGGTTGCATTCTTATCATTTCGTAGACGGTTGAGTTTTTGAAAGTTCGCCGCTAACGCGCTGAGCCGGGCGGCATAAGCCAGATTTCGTTTTCCGATACGGCGAACCCGGCGCAGTCCGTAACGGTTGACCAGTTCATTTTGCTTGGCTTCGATGCGGCTGCGAAGACGCATCTGTTCCTTATAGATTTTCGTTTGGGAGTGCTTTGCCGCCTCGAGCATGACACCATAGGCGTTGTGAATAAAAATCGTGCGCCGATGTTTCTTTTCTTTAAAACAGGTCGTGTAACGAGGGCAGTGCTTGCAATCATGGTCCTTGGCGCGAAGCACGAAGTTCTTCCCATCTGCCACTTCCGAATAGGTGGTGATGACTTTTCCTCTCGGGCAGATCAGTTGTGTTTGGTCTTCGGAAACTTGAAATCCCTCGCCCGCGAGGATATCACATTTTGTCTTTGGTGAAAGTGGCGCCACTACGTCAATGCCTTTTTCCTTGAGGGTGACACGGTCATCGCCCGCACCATAGTGGGTATCTCCAATGATCGTCGGGTTTTCTACACAATCGGTGGGAAGCTGATCCGCTAACGGCACCAGACTGGAGCCGTCATAGTCGTTGGCTTTCATGGCCTCGGCGGCGGCGATAAATCCGGAATTTCCGACTTCGACGATGGCCATCTTATACCCGCGCCATTTCGTCTTGCCCTTACAACCGAAACGGGCTTCGCTGTCTACAGCCGAAACTATCATATCTTTGACAGAACCGCCGGGGGCTATCTCAAGAGTTCCATCATCTTTCCGAATGATTCGTTCACGGAGGATACGGCAAAGCAAAAGGGCGTAATGAATGACATCGGGCTTCTTCTTCCACGAAGCCTCCGATGACTCCACGTAGGCCAGCAGTTCGTCAGCCTCGCTGACCACTTCAACAAGCCGTTCCATTTTGGCCTTATCGTCCAGGTTATGCTCTTTCACTTCCGTCACTGTTTCCAGGTAACGTACCGCCCGAGGGGCATGGGGGATTGCATGCCATGGAACACTGTATTGCTTCGCCAAAAGACGCACCAACAGGCGCATGGCTTGGCGGATCAGTTCGATGGTCGTGGGGGCACTGATGGGAGCTATGACATGGGTCGTGTCCGTTATCCAAGGTTCTTTCCCTGTCAAAACGCCCAGGTAGTACATCAACCGGATAAAGCGATCGAGATAGACCTTATCAAGTTCCTTTTGGATGAGCCGTTGCCGGTGGACGCCAAAATTGGCGTGATCAATGCCCGGTTCATCGAGGGCCATTCCTAACGCAAACTTGACCTCGATGTTCACACGTGTCTGTGCTTCCATCCCCCGGTCTGTTTCGCCCAGCATTTCCTGTAACATGCAGGCCATCGTCATCTGCCGGGCCGCATGACTGGGACGTCCGTTGTCAAGGCAATAGAGACCTGTAAAATCCTCCGGTTGTATTAATAGGGGCGCCAATTCACGAAACAGGCGAAAGACGGAATCGGCAGGCACAAGTTGGTCCCAGAGGGCTGCAAAGTCGTAAAAGCTAACTTGGGGGTCCACATCGAATCGAAACAAGGTACATCGCCTCGCTATAAACAGTCTTTGTACCTATATCCTTCGACGCGAAGAGTCGAATTCCCTTTAAATTCCACCAATTTCCATATAAAAACGTCTTGCTTTTTGCCCTCTCTTGAGGGGGTTTTTAGACAGACTCACGTAGCCCATTTTCCGGTCTGGTCGACAAACTGCAACGTGCTTCCGGTTGGACGAAAGAAGAAGCGATTATTCGCACTGCTTTTCTCGCTGCTATGCATGATATTGGAAAGTGTCATGCGCAATTTCAGGTAAAAGGCATAGGGCTGCCCGTTGTCCAGGATTGGATTGAACGAGAGCTTCTCCCACATGCCTCGCGCGTCGACATTCGCCATGAGGCTTATACACGCCTTTGGCTGGAACAATGGCTGAGATCGAAGGGATGGGGGCGTTTTAGCTCCGGAACAGTGGGTCTGGCGTTACAGGGACACCATGGTTCATTTGTTGTCCCTTGCAAGCGGGTTGACGACGGTAGTGCGAGTATAAATGAACTTTGGAAACAACTGAGATTACAGGTAGTGGAAGAGTTGCTTCGTTTTTTTCAAATGGATATTTGGAAGCAACAAGATTTCCCCGATCACAGTACCTTTGGCATGTTGCTGTCTGGAATCACCGTGCTGGCTGATTGGATAGCGTCTTCCGAAGCGTTTTTTGGAGGGGATATTCCTGATTGGCACCAGGCCAAGCAGAAGAACTTCGAAGTCCTAGCGTTGCAATTCCTTGACCAAGTAGGTTTAAGCGGCAAAAAACCAATAAACGCAGAGATGACAGAAGAGGACTCCTTTCTCCGCTTTTGGAGACATCTCCACTTGCCGTCCCTGAGGCCGCTGCAAGCCCTATGTGAACAAATTGCCCGCAGTGAGAAAACCGGAGGGTTGGCGATCATCGAAGCCCCGATGGGAGAAGGGAAGTCTGAGGCTGGCATCTATCTATTAAACTGTTGGGTCGCTGGCAGCGGTGGGGATGGTATGTATGTGGCGCTGCCGACTGCGGCGACGGCCAATCAGATGTATTCTCGGGTGCAAGAGTTGCTCTCCAATCAAGGAACCGAGAAAGGGTTGCGACTCGTTCACGGGATGGCTTGGTTGTTGGATTTGCAAAAACAATATTGGGAGGAAGACGAGCGCGAAGACTGGTTCCGTCCGAAAAAGCGGGCGCTATTGGCCCCTTACGGGGTGGGCACGGTGGATCAGGCGATGCTGGCCGCCATGCGCGTGAAGTTCGGCTGCCTGCGGTTGTTGGGACTTGCGGGGAAGGGACTGTTGATCGACGAAGTCCACGCCTATGACACCTATATGAACACCATCATTGATCAATTGCTTGCCTGGTGCGGACATCTGAGCATTCCCGTTGTTCTTTTATCGGCGACGCTCCCAGTTAAGCGGCGTAAACAACTGCTTGAGGCATATGGCGGGGATGTCATAGAAGGTGCAGTGAATCAACAGTATCCGTTGGTCACCGTAGCCGTTGACGCCAAGACTTGCGAATTTCCTGTCTTACCCTCGCGGCCAAATCAGGAGTACAACCTGCGAATGCTTCCCGGCGCGTTAGAAAACGCTGAAGCGATCGTCAACGCCGTTTTGGACTGGGCAGACGCACATGATAGTGGTTGTGCTGGCGTGGTAGTCAACACCGTGTATATGGCGCAACAAGTTTTCCGAAAACTAAAAAAACTACATAGAAAAGGTCGCTTGCCGAGTGATGTTGAGTTGCTGCTGTACCACGCCCGTTTCACTGCGGGACGGCGCAAAGCAATTGAGGACAAGGTTCTCCGTTGGTTGGATAAAGGCAGTTTGCAGGATCCCGCACGTCGGCCGAAACGGGCTGTTTTGGTGGCCACTCAGGTAGTCGAGCAATCGCTGGACATCGACTTTGATGTGCTGTTCACGGAACTGGCCCCCATCGATTTGTTGCTCCAGCGCATCGGTCGTCTCTGGCGGCACGAACGACCAAGACGGTTGAATCACGCCGAGAGCAAAGCAAATGTTTCCATCTTTGCGCCTGAAATAGCGGAACGATTCTATTGGGGAAAGACAGGGGCAGTGTACGAACCACTTGTGCTGCTGAAAACCCTGGCTGTCTTGCAAAAACGAAACCAATTCCAGTTACCCCAAGATTTCCGTCCCCTTATTGAATCCGTTTATGATGATGAAATCGCAAACGTGCCGGACGAATGGCTCTACTCGTTAGCGTCGGTCCGGGAGGAGTATCGAAAAAATCAAGTGGAACAGCAGCAACGAGCGCGGGAGTCGCTATATCCAAAACCGTTGAAAAGTGAGTTGGCCGTTACGCCCATTTTTGCAGTCAATGAAGAAGTCTCCGAAGGAGAGGTTTCCAGTCACCTGCATGCGGTCACGCGAATAGGTAGTGAAACGCGCAGCGTGCTGGCGGTGCCGAAGGACGAATGGGAACGGGTGGGACAAGGCCTCGTTTCTCACGAACAATTGCATCATTGGATGAAGTATCATGTGTCATTGCCAGAAAAATGGTTGAGCGGGTGCGAACTCCCAGCATTGAAGCCATATCGCCAGTGGAGTGTGATGCCAATGCATCCAGGCTCTCCTTCATTTTGGGAGGGGACAAGCAAAGGGGGAAATGTAATCCGCATTGAGTACGACGATGAACTGGGATTTCGGTTAGGGAAGGAGGAACCCAATGCAACCAGCCTTTGATTTACTGACAGAACCATGGGTGACGGTCCGGGATGTGAAGGGACGGATTTGCGTCGTTCACTTGCGGGATGTGCTTGCCAAAGCCCATGAATGGAGCGAAGTCATTGATGAATCACCCTTGATCCAGTTTGGTTTGTATCGCTTTTTACAGGCCCTTATAATCGATATTTTCCCGCTAAAAGGTCAACGGGGTCGACTCGAACTGATGGAAGAAGGGCAGTTTGACGAAACGAAACTGAACGCCTACTGGGAAAAATACGGTGTCTATTTTGACCTGTTTGATGCGGAGCGGCCCTTTTTACAGGTTCCGCCTCGGGAACAAGAAAAGGTAAAACGAAAGTCAGTTGCCGAACTGTTTCACCAATTGCCGACGGGAACGAATGTCATCCATTTTCACCACCGGCTTCAGGACGAATATGTCCTCGCGCCGGACGTTTGCGCCCGAATAATGACCACACTTTCGCCCTTCACTACGGCCGGCGGGCAGGGACTCTCTCCCAGTATCAACGGCAACCCTCCTTATTACGTGTGGAGAAAGGGAGATAACCTCTTCGAAACACTGCTGCTGAATTACTGGATTACCGATCAAGATCGAGGCATTCCCGCCTGGCGAGACCGGCGTCCCTCACGAGGGGAAACAAGGTCAGAGGCGAGGCTCTTGGAAGGGCTCACATGGCAGCCGCGTCGTGTCACTTTGATTCCCGAAATGGGACCGTTCCAATGCACATACAGCGGCAGGAGTTGTCAATGGGGAGTCCGGCAGATGGTGTTCGAAGCCGGGTTTCAGGCGAGAGTGGACACGTGGAGAGATCCCAATGTCGCTGTCGTGAATACCGACAAAGGGCGGAGTTTCGTAAGACCTCGCTGGGGTCGACAGACTTGGCGGGATGTAGGACCGCTGGCGCTGATCGACGGCGCCGGTAAAGGCGTTCAAGAGAAGAACAGTTATGAACGAGCGCCCATCTTGAATCAAGCATCGATCTACTTAGAATGTGAACAACAAACGACCACCATCGAGGTATATGGGCTTCAAACGGATGGCAATATGAAGTACCTGGATTGGCGCTATGAGGAATTGCAGTTGCCCGCCGGCTTAGAGCAAGTCCCCAACGGAGAAGAATTCGCGCTTCAGGCGATGAACAATGCGGAAAAAGCGGCGTGGGCGCTTCGCAAGGCCGTCAACATGTGTGTTCAAATCAAACAGAAAAAAGGAAAAAAGGAACAAAAAATCTGGCCGGGTGAATGGGGACAGCGTGTTGAGGATGCCTACTGGCTAAGTCTGGAGGCGCCTTATCTGGCTTTTCTAAGCGTTCTGGCAGGGACGGCGAAAGAAGAGGACCCTGACAAGCACCTAGAGACCCTTATGGAAGCATGGACAAAAGAGATCAGAAATAAAGCCAGTGATTATTTTACCGAAGCGACGAAAGAAAACGTATCGGACGCGGAGGCGATGCGCCGTCAGATTCAGGCGGAACAGTACCTGCGACGTTCATTGAGGTTCATCGGCGTAAAGTCTCCCTCGAAGGATGAAGATGCGGCAAAGAAAGGACGGTGATCATCAGTCATGAATGATGCAAACCGGGGAGACGCGATCCGAAATAAAGCGGAAGACTTCATTCAACGTGTTAAGAGCTTGACGCCGGGGGAGCGGGCCTTGCTCAAACGAAACGCAGGCTGCCGGCTGTCCGAATCACGGGGCGCGTTGCCGCTGTTCTACCGCCTGTGTCCGAGAAGCATCCCTGAATGGGAGGAGGACATTTGGTTTCTCATCGCCTGCCTTTGCTGTCTTGACCGCTCCGAAAAAGAGGCCGAGGAACGGTCTTTTGCCCGCTCTCTCCTCGATTTTCTAGGCAAAGACGGGTTTGAAGCGGATGGGGCCAATGGTTGGCAGCGCAAGGTCACAAAATTGTTGGATGCGTCACAGGAAGAGTTGTTTTATCGGTTGCCTCAGGTGGTAAAGCGTCTCGTGGATAATCGTGTGCCCATTGACTGGGCGGGACTGCTGACAGACTTGCGAATTTGGCACTGGAAGAGTCGGATTGTGCAAAAGCGCTGGGCCAGGGAATTTTTCGGCTCAAAATCTAATGGTACGGGAGAAGAACAAGAAAACGACGGAGGGGACAACTGATGTTGGTAGAGATTCATGTGCTGCAGAACCATGCGCCGGCTAATCTGAACCGGGATGAGAGCGGAAGCCCGAAAGACTGTATGTTTGGCGGCGTGCGTCGGGGTCGCATCTCCAGTCAGTGCCAGAAGCGCACAATTCGCTGTTCGCCGCTGTTTCAAGACAGCATTGGTGAGAGCCGGTTGGGGATGCGCACGCGCAAACTGCCTTTTCTCGTCAAAGAAGAACTGATGCGCTTAGGCCTGAGTGAGGAACTGGCCAAAATCGGCGCTCGGAAGGCGAGCGGCTTAGGCAATAAAGACGGGAAAGAGCGGGACGATGAGATCACAGCGCAGGCGATTTTTCTTACTCAGGAAGATGTGAGCGTCATCGCACGCTGTTTGTTCCGCCATTTGAAGGACAAGACGGTAAAGCAGGCGAAAGCGATCAAAGCGCAGGAACTGCAAAAAGACCCGGAACTGGTTGGTTGGCGTCCTGTAACGGTGGATGTGGCTCTTTTCGGCAGGATGACCACCTCTACCGCCTTTAACGATGTGGAGGCATCGGTTCAGGTCGGACATGCGATCTCTACCCACCGCGTGGACAGCGAGTTTGATTACTTTACGGCTGTTGACGATTTAATGGGGGACGGTGATAGCGGCGCCGACATGATCGGAGACACCGAGTTCAATTCCTGTTGCTATTACAAGTACTTCAATGTGGATATGGATGAGTTGAAACGCAATCTGGCCGGTCCGGATCGCTTGAAAAAACTCACCGCTGAAGAACGGCAGGACCTTGCCAGGGATGCAGCGCATATCGTAAAAGCCTTTATTGAATCGCTTGTGTTTTGTTCACCTGACGGCAAACAGAATTCCTTTGCGGCGCGGCAACTGCCCTCGGCAGTACTGGTGGAAGTAAAAAAGCGAAAAATTCCTGTCAGCTACGCCAACGCTTTCGTCAAACCGGTTACGGCTCGGGGGGAAATGGATTTGGTGCAGGCCAGCGTAAACGCATTTCTTGATCATGTGAAAGAGACGGAAAAGTGCTTCGGCCTAACTCCAAACCGGAGATGGTTGTTGTTGATGGGATGCGAGTCTCCGAAAATGACAACAGATCAGGTATCCACTTTTCCTGCGTTGGTGGAAGAACTGACGGCGGCGTTGCAGCAAGGGGAGGAATGAGAATGGGGATACCCATTCTGGCACTTCGCCTGGAAGGCCCCTTGCAATCCTGGGGCAGCCGCTCCCGTTGGGATTACCGCGACAGCGCGCTAGAACCCACCAAGTCGGGAATCATCGGCTTGTTGGGCTGCGCGTTGGGCTGGTCCCGAAACGACAAGCGTCTGGAGTCACTGGATGCCGCCCTTCGGTTGACGGTTCGTATTGATAAGCCGGGAACGCCGTTAATCGACTTTCATACGGTGCAAGGATATCTCCTTATGGCCGAAGGGAAACAGAAGAAAAGCGGCAATGATATGTATACAGTTGTTTCCCGGCGCGTGTACTTGCAAGAGGCATCTTTTCTGGCGCTGTTGACGGGGGAGCAGGGTGCGCTGCACCAATGCAAAAAGGCGCTAAACGATCCCGTTTGGCCGGTTTTTCTCGGTCGGAAAAGTTGTCCCCCTGCCCGTCCGTTGTTTGACAGCTTTTACGAGGGTGATTTTAGGGATGTTCTTGAAGCAATGAGATCCATCCCTTGGTCAAGCGCGCCTGCGGCAGGTCCGATCAGACTCCGCTATGTCATGGAGGACGAGGGCGGAAGGGAATGGCGGCAAGATGTACTGCGGATCAACGGCGCCCGCATGTACGGACGGCGGCGTGTCAGCGTCGGCTGGGTTGACCTTGACCGGAGGAGGGATCCGGATGTATCTAAGTAAGTTGTTATTGAACATCCGACACTCCCAGGTGCGAAAAGACATCGCCCGTGGGCACGAGATGCATCGGACGCTTCTTCGGGCTTTTCCTGAAGTTCAATCGGGAACAGAATCCGCCCGCAGTCATTATGGCGTTCTCTACTGGTTGGACACATCTGGAGAAAGAGACGTTACGCTCTTGGCCCAGTCACGGCTTCCGCCAACCTGGGAACAGCTTCCGTCCGGATATTTAACTCGCCCGGCAGCGGTAAAGAATATAGCACCGCTATTTGATTCCATCCAACAGGGACAAGTCTTCCGGTTTCGCCTGCGCGCAAATCCAACACTCAAACGAGGCGGCACCAGCAAAGAAGAGCGGCAAAGTGGAGAACCGAAACGTAATAGCAAACGAATATTCCTTGTCGGTCAAGAGGCACAGGCGGAATGGCTTATGCGCCAGGGAGAGAAATACGGCTTTCAAACGCTTGTAGACCATACCGGCGCCCCCAGCATCCGTATCGGAGCTTCTCAATCCCTGCTTTTAGGTAAGGGTGGAAAGGGGCAGGTTATCCATGTGGATTATTACGGCTTGTTGCAGGTGACTGATGATGAACGGTTTCGAACGGCTCTTATCGAGGGAATTGGTCCCGCGAAAAGTTATGGCTGCGGAATGATGATGTTGCTGGAACGGAGATAAGCATGCGCGATCTACATGAACTTCCCAGGCTGACGGACAGCATCAGTTACCTCTATGTTGAGCATGCCGTGGTGGAGCAAGAGGCGAAAGCGATAGCCTTATGGCGGGAAGATGGAAAAGTCCAGGTTCCATGCGCGTCTTTAAGTGTGTTGATGTTGGGGCCAGGGACAAAAGTCTCCCATGCCGCCATGCGTACGCTTGCTGACTGTG
Organism: Heliomicrobium modesticaldum Ice1; assembly: GCF_000019165.1. Classification (GTDB taxonomy): domain Bacteria; phylum Bacillota; class Desulfitobacteriia; order Heliobacteriales; family Heliobacteriaceae; genus Heliomicrobium; species Heliomicrobium modesticaldum. Next base: position 591,127 of record NC_010337.2, on the reverse strand, counting down.
GATGTAGCGTCCTTTGGGTGGGTGAGGGAGGGCTGCGGGTATATGGTCAAGGGATGGGTGAAACTCGCAGTTCATCAAATCTGCTTCGTCAAGTGTCATTATGGAGTAATCCAGATACTCGCATGGCGGTCGTTCGCAGAATGTACGAGTTAAGGTTCCGGGAACCTGTCTCGCCGGAGATGACGTTGCGGCAGATTCGCGGAATGGAAGGCGGTCGCGTCCGGCAGATATACGCCAGGTTAGCCAAGGAACATGGTGTCGTATGGACCGGCAGGAATTATGACCGGGGAAATTGGAATAGCGCCGATCCCGTCAATCGCGCGCTGTCAGCAGCTAATGCGTGCCTCTACGGTGTTTGCCATGCGGCTATCGTATCGATGGGATACTCTCCGGCGGTTGGATTTATTCACACCGGAAAGCAGTTGTCTTTCGTATACGACGTGGCGGATATATACAAAACGGACACCACAATACCGGTGGCATTCACCGTGGCCGGCAAAAACGATGTCGCAAACATCGAGAGGGAAGTTCGGTTGGCGTGTCGTCAACAATTTCATGACAAACGGTTATTGGAGCGGGTTGCCAAAGATTTATCGATGCTGTTTTCGGGGATCAATCTGCCTGAGGTGATAGAAGGGTACGATGGATCCGACGATAAGCCGGGAGGCATCTGGGACGATCAGGATGGCATCGTATCTGGCGGGAAGAACTATTCTGATGAATGAGAAAGGGGATTAAGAGGGGAATGGTCGTTATTCTTATGGAACGTGTCTCCTCTTCTGCCCGAGGTGAATTATCCCGGTGGCTCGTGGAAGTCAAATCAGGCGTTTTTGTTGGTCGCATTTCTGCGGTGGTGCGAGAAAAACTCTGGGAACGCATCTGTGTTCCAGCGGGAGGTGGGGCGACACTCATTTACACAACGAATACGGAACAAGGTTTTGCGGTGAAAACCAACGGAAAGAGCCGGTATCGTATCGTAGACTTGGAAGGTGTTTTCTTGGCGGAAGCCCCGTAATTATTAGGTTTTTCTAGTATGCTCCCCGCGCACGCGGTGGTGAACCGGGGAATACCATCTTCGGTCGGGCGCAGAAGAAATGTTCCCCGCGCGCGGGGGTGAGTTGTTCGCATAATCCGCGTATTTTTTGACCATCTTGTGATTTGTCGAGTGAACAATCGTACGGTCTTTTTTTTTTCGGTAAAAAACTTTTATAATTCGTATACGAATGTAGTGCGATAAGGGAAATAAAAGAAGCGACGCCCAAACCTAACGCATGGGCGGCGCCTCTTTTATGTCTTATGTCATGTACGTAAACCGTATTCAGAACCCGTAACCCCTAAGCGCCAACTCACTCCGCGGCGCCCTGCTCCACAGCCAGGTCTTCCGCTTCCACCAACTCGTCCATCACGCCGCCTTCCGGAACCGTGGCGTCGTCGGCTTCGGCGGCAGTCTGGACGGGTAGCTCGCTGGCGCTCTTCCTGCGCTGGTACTCTTCAAAGAGCGCGCTGATCCCCTGGAACATGGCGTCCTTGCCATAGAGGAAGCGCATCATGCTGGGGACTTCTTCTTTGATGTTGGTGACGGTGATCTCCTTGCCCCGCTCTTCCAGGAGGCGGAGTTGTTCGAAGATCGTCGCCTTGATCTCGTCTTCGCTGTTGCCCCAGCGGATGCGGGGCGGTTTCACGGCGACCGGCCCGGCCGCTCTGCGGCGGCGGCCGCGGCGGGGCGTTTCGCCGACCAGTCCACTGATGGTTTCTACGGCTTCGGTAGCCGCCTCAGGGGTCGCTGAGGCGGCGCTGGCTTGGCGCTCGCTCTCTTCCTTGACGGTGGCTTTGAGCTCTTCCAAGGCCTGACGAAGAGCGGTCAGCTCGTTCATAACCGGCTCAAGGGCGCGGTTAACCAGGTCTTGGGCCAGTTGGAAGGCGAACTCAACGGACTGGCGGTAACGTTGATAATCGGCGTCCAGTTGCAGCAACGCCTTATCATGGGGGGAAAACTCATTAAATTGACGCATGTACGCTCCCATCCTTTAGATTCGTTTTCTGATGTTCTGGTATATTATATATCAAATTTACCTTTTCTAAAACAAAAAATCAATGTTCTTTATAAAAAATAAATTGTAAAGAACAAAAAGGATTCACGTCGACACCTCTACATTCATTCAATTCCACCAGGAGATATGGACGATACTTTCGACCCAAACGGTGAAACAATAAGCCCTCATATGGTAGAGACCTTTTTGTGCCTTCGAATAGGATATGTACAAGATGTTCTTTAGCGGCGACTTTACATGGGATAATGCTTGCCTAAATCACGTCAAAAAGGCGCAGCGATGATGCGCTGCGCCTGATGTGAGCCAGGTATTCGCCCGAACGGCGTTACTTCGCGCCGAAGTACTTGAGGGACAGTTCTTTGATCTTGCCGTTCTTTTCGAGCTTGTCCAGGGCGTCGTTGATCTGTTGCTGCAGTTCCCTGTCGCCCTTGCGGACGGCGAAGCCGAACTGTTCCTTTTCCAGGCTGGTGTCTTCAAGGATGAGGAGTTTTGCATCAGGGTTGTTGACCAGATAGTTCTGGGCCACCGGCTTGTCGGCGATGACGGCGTCAAGTCCGTCGATCCGCAGGGTGTTCAGCGCGTCAGGTAAGGTTTCAAAGCGCTTGATCCTGGTGCTGCGCTCACCCAACAGTTTTTCAGCCACGCCCATGCCGGTCGTGCCGTTTTGGACGCCCACGTTTTTATCTTTCAGATCGGCGAGGGTCTTGATGGGAGAACCTTCCTTGACAATGATGGCCTGGACGGAATCGTAATAAGGCTTGGAGAAGCCGATGCTCTCTTTGCGCTTTTCCGTGATCGTCATCGCCGAGGCGATCATGTCGATGCTCTGGTTTTGCAGCTCGGCGATCAGGTTGTCGAAGGGCGTATTTTTGATCTCTACCTCGACGCCGATCTCCTTGCCGATCTCCCTCGCCAGGTCGACGTCGAAGCCGATGATTTCGCCTTGTTCGTCTTTCCATTCAAAGGGGCGGTAGGTGGCTTCTGTGCCGACGACGATTTTCTTCTTGGCCGTCGCAGTCGTGGCGGGGGCATTGCCGCCGCATCCAGCGAGACTGACGAGCAGGCCTGCGGCGAGCGCTGCAGTGCAGCCGATGCGCATCCATTTGTTCATTTGATAGGTCCTCCCTTTCGCGTTGGCTTTTGACATACGGGCATATTATACAAGTTTGAGCATAAAATCACAAGAACAAATGATCGGCAATGGTATGCAGCGACTGTATGGGGGCCGTAAAAAATCCGCCGGCGATGCCGGCGCAGCCAAAGAGAAAAAACGTGAAAATAATGACAAATTTTATGTGTGAACGGCTAAACCTGGTTCCAAGGGAAGACGATAGTAACGGTGAGGGACTTGGGTAGGGGTACCCGAAGGGAGAGATGGCCATGGATGGCATCCGCGTCGTCCCCGTTTTCTCTCCACAGTACTTTCCCCAAAAAGAGAGGGGACGGGCAAAAGAGGTCCTCCCAACGACCAAGGGAAAACCAAAAGGATTTTCCCAGTTGTTGATGGAGGCCATCCGGAAGGAGCAAAGGAAGGCACGCTGACGCCCGGGAGACCGCCCCAACGGACCAGAGAACAGGGAACAGAAATGGAGTCCAAACAAAGACCAGGGCCCCGCTGCTGGACGGCTCGCCCATGCAGCAAGAGATGAAGTGAGGGGATAGCATGCGCATCGTTGTCGCACCGGATTCGTACAAAGAGTCCCTCTCGGCGCTGGAGGTGGCCGAGATCATCGATCGGGCAGCCCGGGCGGTCTGGCCGTCGGCGGTGGTCGATCTCGTTCCCCTGGCCGACGGCGGCGAGGGGTTCGTCGAGGCCATGGTCAAGGGGGCCGGCGGTCGTATTGTCGAGCGAGAGGTGACGGGACCCCTGGGGGAACCGGTGAGCGCCCACTACGGCATTCTCAAGGATGGAAAAAGTGCCGTCATCGAGATGGCAGCCGCCTCGGGACTGCATCTCGTCCCACGGGATAAGCGGGATCCCCGGAACACGACCACCTTCGGCACCGGCGAGTTGATCGCCGCTGCCATCGACGCCGGATGCCACACCGTCTATATCGGCATCGGCGGTTCGGCCACCAATGACGGCGGTGCCGGCATGGCCGAGGCGCTGGGCGTGAGGCTGCTCGATGCGGAAGGGAAGGGCATCCCGCGCGGTGGCGCTGGTTTGGCGCGCTTGCAGCGGATCGACATGACAGGACTTCATCCGGCCATCGCTTCCGGGGAGGTGACCGTCGTCGCCGCCTGTGATGTCACTAACCCCCTCTGCGGTCCCACCGGCGCCTCGGCCGTCTTCGGTCCCCAAAAAGGCGCCACGCCGGAGATGGTGGAACTGTTAGATGCCAATCTGCGCCTTCTGGCGACGGTTGTCGAAAGAGACCTGGGCCGTCAGACGGCCGAAAAACCGGGCGCCGGCGCCGCCGGCGGCCTGGGTGCCGGCTTGATGGCCTTTCTCGACGCCCGGCTGGAGCGCGGTTTCAGCCTGGTCAGCGAGATCACCGGGCTGGAGGCCAAGGTAGCCGCCGCTGATCTGGTGGTGACGGGAGAGGGCAAGACGGACCGGCAGACGGCCTACGGTAAGGTCCCTTACGGCGTGGCGAAGATCGCCGAGGAGCATGGCAAACCGGTCATCGTCATCTCCGGCGGCATCGACGACCATGGGGAATTGGAATCGGCCTTTTCCGTCCTCGTATCCTGCACCCGTCTTCCCGTCGACGTGACGACGGCGATGGCCCGGGCGGAGTCCTTTCTTTCCGCCGCCGCCAAGGCCGCATTCCGGCTCGTCGCCCTCGGCGCCGGGTTGAATAAAACTTGTTGAATTGCTATACAAAAAGCCCCAAGCCCGTATTCCCAATCATCGGAAACTTTTTTATAATGTTTTCGTGTGGTCATCACTCACGTTGACGGGAAACGGGTCAGGCCGCGCTTTGGCCGCGACACCACCCGGCGGCAAAGGATAGCATCAGGGAGGCACCAAGGATATGATGCGAATATCCGTCAGCCTGGTGGAGCCGGGCAACGTGCTGGCCAAACCAGTCTATGACGGCCGAGGCAACGTCTTGTTGGCCAGGGGGGTTGAACTGACCGGAGGTTACATCCGGCGCTTGAAGGATCTGAACATCCAGTCGGTTTTTATCGAAAGCCCCTTTGACGACCTGATCAATTACGAGACGGCTCTTTCTGACCCGGTTTTCACGGAGGTCATGAAAAACACGCGCCACCTGGTGAAGCTGCTGGCGTCACCTCGGGCGAATATGGATCTGTCCAGCGCCCAAAAGAGCGTCGAGATGCTCGTCGACGAGCTGATCCGCAATCGCGGCGTCCTGCTCGATGTGAGCGCCCTCCACGATTATGACGAATACACCTTCACCCATTGCGTTTCCGTCTGTGTTATCTCGATCATCATCGGCATGAGCGTCGGTCTGAGCCGGAATGAACTGGCCCTCTTAGGGATGGGCGCGCTCCTGCATGATATCGGCAAAACCCGGATCCCTGTCGAGATCCTGAATAAGCCCGGCAAACTGACGGCTGAGGAATATGCCATCATGAAAGAACACACCCGCTTTGGCTATGACCTGCTGCGCAAAAGCACCACCCTGTTGGCGGCCCATGTGGCCTTTCAGCACCAGGAGAAATTCGACGGCACTGGCTATCCCCGCGGCGTCAAAGGCGCGGACATTCATCTCTTCGGTCGCATCTCCGCCGTAGCTGACGTTTATGACGCCCTCACGTCGCGAAGACCTTACCGCCAACCGATGCCGGGGAACAAGGCTTATGAATATATCTGGTCCCAGTCAGGCACCCACTTCGACCCTGCCATGGTGCGCCACTTTTGCGGCACTGTGGCCATTTACCCCAATGGAAGCCTCGTCGAGTTGTGTGACGGAAAAAAAGGCCTGGTGGTCAAGCAAAATGCCGGCTGGCCTCTTCGTCCCGTCATCTGTCTCCTCGAAGACAACCGTGTCTCTAAAATCATCGACCTTATGGACGAGGCCCAGTCAGGTCTGGTCATCGTGGCCTGACACCGGAATATGGTGGCGTCACACCGGGTCGTGGGCTGACGCCAGGCGGTGATCGCCCAGCGTCAATGTATTGGTGGAATCTGCAACGCTGTCGCCAAAAGGCGAGGCTTTTTTTTTCGAAACAGCAGGAAATTTCGCGCGGGAAAAGAATCGGATCATCAGAGCGATTGAAATTGCAATAACTATTTATAGGGCCGGCAGGAAAAAAGTTGCTTCATCGCCGCTGGCGTAAACCTAGCAGTATATGGGTACCTCACCGGATGGCAGCCCCCGGGAATGAGGAGGCCGACACCGGATGGAAGAGAGAAACCGGGACAACGAACAAGCCTTGTGGGTGCTGGCCATCGGCGCCTCGGCAGGCGGGTTGCGGGCTATCCAGGAAGTCCTCAACCGGTTGAGCCCGGACAAAAACCTCGCCGTCTTCGTTGTTCAACACCTGTCCCCCCGCTACCCCTCCCACTTGACGGCTATCTTGAAGCGCACATCTCTCATGGATGTGAAAGAGGCCGTCCAGGACGAGGTCATCTGCGGCGGGACGATCTATGTGGCCACGCCTAACCACCACCTGGTCCTGCATGGAAACCGAATTCATTTGGACGCCGAATCGGAAAAGGTGAAGTTCGCTCGTCCTTCCATCGACGTGCTCTTTGAGTCTGCCGCTGAAGCCTTCGGGTCGCGGGTGATCGGCGTCGTCCTCTCGGGCACCGGTTCGGACGGCAGCAACGGCATCATCAGCATCAAGGAACATGGCGGCTTCACCATCGCCCAGGATTCATCGAACAGCCATTATAACGCCATGCCTCAGAACGCCATCAACACGGGGGCCATCGACTTCGTGCTGCCCCTCAATGAGATCCCGAAGATCGTCTCCCAGATCCTCAAGGAACCGGATACAGTGCGCCGGGAACTCACCCTGGACGAACACATGGAGATCGCCGACATGCTGCGCCGCCGACTGAACATCGATGTGATCAACTACCGGCGCTCCACCTTCAAGCGGCGCGTGCGCAAGCGCATGTCTCAACTGCACTATGCATCGGTGCAGGAGTATATCGAGCACCTCAAGCAATACCCGGAAGAACTGGACGAACTGCACGATGACCTGCTGATCAACGTGACCCAGTTTTTGCGCGACGAGGCCGCCTATGAATCGCTGCGCCTCAACTGTCTGGAGCCGCTGATCGCCCGGGCGAAGGACGGCGACACCCTGCGTGTCTGGTCAGTCGGCTGTTCGACCGGGGAAGAGCCCTACTCGGTCGCCTTCATGATCGCCGATATGCTGGAGGCGTCGCAGAAAAAGCTCGAACTGAAGATCTACGCCACCGACCTTGACGAGGCGGCCATCTTGGAGGCGCGGCGCGGCCTCTACAATGAGTCTAAAGTGCGGAGCCTGCCGGAGGCCTACCGCGAAAAGTACATGATCGCCTGCGGCGATTTTTATAAAGTGAAAAAGCACATCCGCTCCTGCGTGATTTTTGGCGTGCAGGACATCGTGCACTCGGCGCCGATCGCCAAGGTGGATCTGCTCATCTGCCGCAACCTGCTCATCTACTTTGATAAGGAACTGCAGAAAAAAGTCCTGACCATGTTCCACTACGCCTTAAACCCCGGGGGATTTCTCTTCCTGGGCAAGTCGGAGACCACCTCGGTCGTACCGGAGCTCTTCGATTTTGTCGACCGGCGCTGGAAGATCTATCGGGCTCGTCCTGTCCCTACGCGCCGTGTTCCTTATTTGCGTCCGCGCAACAGTTGGATCCACCTCTCTGAAAGCGACAACCGGCTCAACCGCCGCTTTGTGGCTGACAGCGTCTTGGAAAATCTGGCGGCGCCGGTGATCGTCCTCAACGAACAGATGAAGATCGTGCTCATCAACCGCCGGGCTGACGAACTGCTCACCAACGACATCGCCGAGGCGGATAAAGCCGAGCTGGAGCGGGAACCGCTGCTCTTTCGACTGCTCGGCGGGACGATGCAGGCGGAGATGCAGGAGTGCTTTCAAAGCGGGCTCGTCCCGCCCTCGCGGGACATCAGCGCCACGTGGCGCGAAATGCCGCGCCACTATGTGCTCTCTTTCTTCCTTGACGCCGATGAGGACCGCAAACCGGTCTTGATCCTCACCTTCACCCCCGTCATCCGCCGGACGGCAGGCCCCGTCCTCTTGACGGAGCGGGAGATCGACAGCATGGAAAAAGAGCTCTCCGACGCCCTCTCGCTGGCCGAAGAGTTGCAGTCAACCAACGAAGAGTTAGAGACGACCAACGAGGAACTGCAGGCGGCCAACGAGGAGTTGGAGACGACCAACGAAGAATTGGAATCGGCCAACGAGGAACTGGAGACGACCAACGAAGAGCTTGAGGCGGCTAACGAGGAACTGGAGACGATCAACGAGGAACTGGAGGTCCGCACGCTGGAACTGCTGGCCGTATCGGCCTTGAAAAACAGCGTGCTGACGAGCATCAACGTGGCCGTCATCGCCATCGACCTGGAAGGCCGGGTGCTCGAGTGGAACCCGGCGGCGACAAAGCTCTTCGACATCCCCAGCTACAAGGCTGTCAATAACAACCTCTTCGGCTTGCAGGTGCCGCCTTTCTTCGAAGAACTGAAACCCCACCTGACGCGGCTGATCGAAGGGGAGAACGAGACCGTCAGCCGGACCGTCATCCCTTGGCGGAACAAGTCCTTCAATGTCGATTATGTCCCTCTCTACAACGAGGAGCAGCAGATTGTGGGCCTATTGATCGTCGCCTACGATATCACCGAACAGCACGAATTGCAGCGGCAGTTGCAGGCGGCCCTGGAGAAGGAGCACAACCTCGCTGAGGAACTGGCGATGGCCAAAGCGGATGCCGAACGGGCCAATCATATGAAGACGCGCTTCATCGCCGAACTGTCTCATGACCTTCGCGGTTCATTGAACGTGATCCTCGGCGTGACCCAGCTGGGCGTGGAGACAACGAGCCAACCGGCCCAGGAGGGGAAAGGGCGTCAAGAGGGGAAAGGCCTTTCGGAGGGGGAAGCGCTCCCGGAGCGGGAGGCTTTTCGGGAGGAGATCGCCACCTACTTCGATATGATCCGCAAAGCGGCCGAAAACCTGAACAACCTGCTGACCCAGGTGCTGGAGCTCTCCTCCATCGAGTTAGGGAAAAAGGCTGTCGAGAACAAGGTCTTCTCCATCCCCCAGCTGGCCGATCAGGTGAGCGCTGTCATCGCCTACAAGGCGCGCCGCGCTCGGGTGGACTACAACGTCGACAACCGAGTGCCGCCGCGGCTCTTGGTGGAGAGCGACTTCAGCAAGCTCTGCCAGATCCTGCTCAACCTGCTCGACAACGCCGTCAAGTACTCCCAGGCCGGCGGTGAGGTGACCTTCCGCATCAGCCGGGACGGCGATCGGCTGCAGCTGATCATCGCCGATCGTGGCATCGGGATGAGCCCCGAGACGGTGGCCCATATCTTCGACCCCTTCTATCGGGCCAAAGGCGTTTCCAAGATCACCGGCTCCGGTTTGGGAATGGCCATCACGCAGCAGTTGGTCCAAACGCTCAAAGGGGAGATCCACGTCGAGTCCCGGGAAGGTGTAGGCACCACAGTCACCGTCGCAATGCCGGTTCGTTACCTGGAAATGCCGGCTGAAGCCGACGCTCGGGGCCCCATCGACATGGAACGGCTGAAAGCGAGCATGACCGGACGCCGCGTGCTGATCGTCGACGAAGACGCCACATCGTTGCTGCTCTTAAGCCGCGTCATCACCGTTCTGGGCGGCCAGCCTGCGGTGGCCCGAGGGACGGAGGAGGCCATCGCGGCGTCGACTGTCCAGCCGCCTGACCTGATTCTGACTGAAGCGGAGCTTCCCGACGGCTACGCCGCCGACATGATCAGCGCCATCACCAAGCTGATGGGGGCCAGCCCGCCGGTGGTGCTGGTGACGAGCGACATTTTCCAGGTGAACCAGACTGGTCATTGGCGGGCCTACGCGGATGAGTTGACGGCCAAACCGGTGGCGCTGAACGAATTGTATGCCTGTTTGTGGCGGGTGTTGGAGAGGTCGGGGTCGGAAAATCGGATGGCCTAGAAGGCGCCGTGCAGGGTGACGAATACGAATCAGGCCTGATCTCATCAAGGAGATCAAGCCGCTCCGTTTACTGCAAAGGCTGATAGGTTCTCAATTCCTTCTTCAGCACCTTCCCCGTCGCGTTCCTCGGCAAGGCCTCCAACTCGACGATCTCCCGGGGCAGTTTGTAAGTGGCCAGGTTGGTCCGCAGGTAGGCCATCAGCTCCTTTCGGTTCAACGCCATGCCTTCCCGGACAACGACAAAGGCGCGGACGGCCTCGCCGCGCGTCTTGTCGGGCGTGCCGATCACGGCGGCTTCCTTCACGGAGGGGTGGGAATAGAGGACTTCTTCAACCTCCCGGGGATAGACGTTGAGGCCGCCGACGATGATCAGGTCCTTTTTTCGGTCGACGATGAAAAGGTACCCCTCGTCATCCTTGTAGGCCAGATCGCCCGTGTGGAGCCAGCCGTCACGGATGGCCGCCGCCGTCTCTTGGGGCAGGCCGAGATAGCCGGACATGACGTTCGGCCCCTGACAGATCAGTTCGCCTACCTCGCCGGGGGGCAGTTCCCGGCCTTCGGCGTCGACGATCTTCACGGAGACGGCGGGGATCTGTAGGCCGATGGAGCCCGGCTTCGTCCGGCCGATGGGGTTGAAGGTGACCACCGGCGATGCCTCGGAGAGGCCGTAACCCTCGACGATGGGCTGACCTGTTTTTTCTTTGAAACTGTTGAGCGTCTCAACCGGCAAGGAGGCGCCGCCGGAGACGAAGAGGCGGACACCGGCCAGGTCCTCGGGCCGGGCGACAGAGGTGTAGATCCCGTACATGGCCGGCACGCCGGTGACGACATTGACGCCATGTGTCTGGATCATCGCCAGCGCTTCCTTGGGTTGGAAGGCCTCCATGATCGTGATCGTTGCGCCGTTGAGCAGCGCCGTGGTGACGCAGCAGGTCCAAGCGAAGCTGTGGAACAGGGGCAGCACGCAAAGGTAGTTGTCCGCTTCCGCGGCCCCGATCGTCTCCGTGTAGGAACGGGCGTTGCTGATCAGGTTGCGGTGGGAGAGGACGGCGCCCTTCGGACGACCCGTCGTCCCGGAGGTGTAGAGGATGACACAAGGGTCTTCCGGGGTGATGGGAACATCGGGAGCGGGGTGGTGGCTGTAAGCGGGGGCTGTCTCTCGCAGTTCGGACAGGAGGTGCTGGGCCGGCAGGTCGCTGTCGTTCAACTCGGCGCTGGCCAGCTCCAGTAGGCGGTCGGTGACGACGTGGCGGGAACCGGCGTCACTGAGGATGTAGCCGATTTCCCTCGGGCGGAACATGATGTTGAGGGGGATGACGACGGCGCCGAGGCTGGCGATGGCCATGTAGGCGAAGATGAAATCGGCCGAGTTGCGGCAAAAGAGCCCGACCCGCTCGCCGGGGCGCACGCCGCGGGCGTAGAGGCAGCGGCGGTAGCGGTCGACCGTCTCCTGAAGGGCGGCGTAGCTGTAGCGGCTGTGTTTTTCGATGAGGGCCGTTTTTTCCGGAGTGCCCTGCCGGATCAGTTCGTGGACGAGCACGGGGAGATCCCTCTCTTTCATATAAGTAAGATTGCCTGAAAGGGCGTTCAGCCAGGTCGCTTCGGCGGTCACGCAGGCGTCTCGGCATCTGTTATCCAGAGGGCTTCGCGCCGTTGCGTAAACGGAAGGCAAATGCGACCCTTTGCATTTTTGTATCCATTACTCTATCATCGGGCTTTCAGCGCCGCAATGGCTGCAGACATATTTTTGCCTAAATGTGATTCCCATCACCGATTCGCCGCAGAAGGCAGGTTATTATATAAGTAAGTTACTAAGTTATAAAAACGAAAGGGGAATCGCATATGTTCTGTTACCAGTGCGCGCAAACCGTCAAGGGCGGTTGCACCAAGATCGGCGTCTGCGGCAAGAATGAGGACATCGCCAGCCTTCAGGATACGATCCTCTTCGGCCTCAAGGGCGTCGCCGCCTATGCGACCCACGCCCGCGAACTGGGCTACAGCGACCCTGAGGTGGACGCCATCACTCAGGAGGCCCTCTACTCGACGCTGACCAACTCCAACTTCAATCTCGGCGAGCATGTGGCCATGGCCCTGAAGGTGGGTACGGCCACCGTCAAGGTGATGGACCTGCTCGACCGCGCCCATACAGATAAGTTCGGCATCCCCGTCCCTGTCACCGTCTCCTCCGACAAGGTGGAAGGCAAGTGCATCCTTGTCACCGGCCACAACCTGCATGCCCTGCTGGAGCTGCTCAAGCAGACGGAAGGCAAAGGCATCAACGTCTACACCCACTCAGAGATGTTGCCGGCCCACGGCTACCCGGAACTGAAAAAGTACCCGCATCTGAAGGGGAATGTGGGCAAAGCCTGGCACGATCAGCGCAAGCTCTTTGCGTCCTTCCCCGGTGCCATCTTGGGGACGACCAACTGCGTCATGCCGATTCGCGGCTCCTACAGCGACCGCATGTGGACCTACGGCTGCGCCGGTCTGGAAGGCGTGCCCAAGATCGTCAATGACGACTTCTCGGCGCTGATCGAAAAGGCCCTCTCCCTGCCGGAAGCCAACTGGGCGTCGGACAAGACGATGACGACCGGTTACCACCATGTGAACGTGCTGGCGCTGGCCCCTCAGATCATCGAAGCTGTCAAAAGCGGCAGGATCCGCCGTTTCTTCGTCATCGCCGGCTGCGATGCGCCGATCAAGGAACAGGAGTACTACCGCGAACTTGCGCTGGCCCTACCGAAGGATTGTGTCATCATCACCACCTCTTGCGGCAAGTTCCGCTTCAATGATATCGATTTCGGCGACATCGACGGCATCCCCCGCTACATCGACCTGGGCCAGTGCAATAACTCCGGTTCGGCCGTCAAGATCGCCCTCGCTCTGGCCGACGCCTTCGGCTGCGGCGTCAACGACCTGCCCCTGTCGATCGTGCTCAGCTGGTTTGAGCAGAAGGCCTGCGCCATCCTCCTCGGCCTCTTCAGCCTCGGCGTGAAGAACATCTTCCTGGGCGGCCGGGCGCCTGAATTCCTGACGGCCAACGTGGTCGACGTGCTGGTGCAGAACTTCGGCCTCAACCTGATCGACAACGTGGAAGCGGACCTGAAGAAGATGCTCGGCGAGTCCCCTCGATAGCCCTATTCCCCGATAGCGCGACACCACGGCAATTCGGTAGGGTGATCCTTTCCACCCGAATCCGTCAGCTAACTTCGTCAGCGTGGTTGGGGCGCGAAAGTCTGAAATCTTGTTCAGGCTCCCTTTTATAGCGTTTATTAAGCCCCCGGCTCACCATGCCGAGGGCTTTTTTACCTGTAAAAGTCACTGTTTACCAATGGGGCTATTTTAGATTTTTTACATGCTATAGAGCAACGTGGAGAGGATCGGCAGAAGTATGAAAGCATCTGGTATTATTATTAGGGAGGCAGCACCGATATTATTAAGAAGCACCGATGTTCTTGCCGTGATATTGGATCGCAGTGGTTCTGTTGGCGTGTTTATGAAAAGCAATCTATGTTGCCTTTCGATGCTCAGAAGCTGTAAGGGCTCGAATATGTTCCTCAAAAAGAACCTTGTCAACAAAAACAGTCAAGTGCCTCGTTAAGTCCAGCTCATAAGGACGCTTTAAGGGGGTCCCGTCAGCGTCATAGAGCAGTCGAACGACGGGGCGGCTTTGAAAGGCTTTGTTCACGTCGACGACGACGCCGATATCGCCGGTGTTCAGCTGAACGGTGCTGCCGATAGGGTAGATGGCGATGTTCTGCAAGAAAATTTGGGAGATGCGCGGGTCCAGTTCACGGCAGCTGGCAGCGAGGATGATCTCATGGGCCTGATAGGGGAGGTAGCCCTTCCGGTAGACCCGATCGGCAACCAAGGCGTCGTACATGTCGGCGATGGCGACGATGCGGGCGTACTCGTGGATCTCCTCACCTTTCAGTTGGCGCGGGTATCCTGACCCGTCAAAGCGTTCCTGGTGCTGGAGGGCCACATGGGCCGCCGCCAGGGAAAACTCCGATTGATGACGGATGATCTCGAAGCCGTATTCGCAATGCCGGCGGATCTCCGCAAACTCCTCTGGGGTCAGACGGCCAGGCTTGTTCAGCACCTCATGGGGGACCAGCATCTTGCCGATATCATGGAGGATGGCGCCGCAGGCGAGGTCGTAAAGTTCCAGTTCGTTATATCCCATGGCTATGCCCGTTAACACGGACAGCAAACAGACGTTGACAGAATGACCGAAGGTGTAGTCGTCAAAGGTGCGGATGTCGGCCACATGATACATGACATGGCGGTTGCGCAGCACCTCGTCGATGATGGCCGAGGTGGCCCTCTTGACGGCCACCGGTTCCAGACCCCCATCTGGGTGCAGTTGAACCCGGGCGAAGGAGCGGCGGATCGTCTGTACTGCAGCGAGGCGAACCTGCTCGCTAAGGACGTCGGGCACCGTAAGCTCGCCGATCACCTGATCCTTGATCAGCACTGCCGGAACCCCCAGTTCCTTCAGACGACGGATGAAGGGCATAGACAGGGTGATGCCGGCGCCGAGCAAGGTTCGCCCGTCGGCGCTATAGATGCTGCGCGCAAGGATCATGCCCGGCTCAACGAAGTCGATGGACACTTTTCTCAACCGGGCGGCCCCCTTCTGTCAATGGCGTTGTGACGATATCGGCCTTCATACAAGCGCCATAAGCGATGTAACACAAGTCCCGGAACAGACCCCGAAAGAAGAAGCAACGATGGGAAATCATTCGCTTCTGCCGGACAAAAATCCTGCCCCTTTGCCGGGAAGGCGGTAAGAATTCGTGATCGTAACATACCATGCCCCTGCGGACGATGAACTAAGAGCGATGGAGCAGTTCAAGGCAATTTGCGAATGTTGCATTAACTTTGGCGGCTCTGATTGGATGGAAAAAGGAATATCCCTGTTCTTGTCGAATAGAAGCAACAGCAGGCAATCGCAACTTCATAAGGTTTACCGCTAGGGGAGCCCGGACGATGCCCGGGCTGAGAGGGCGCCGGCGGCGGCGTCGACCCTTTGCACCTGATCTGGAGGAATGCCAGCGGAGGAAAGCGGATAACGCGAGTTTTTGCGCGCCTATTCCCTTCCTGAAATCGGGAAGGGATTTCTTTATCCGCGCAGGGCAGAATCAAGTGAGGAGGAGAATCGCAATGCAGCGAGGCAGACATTATGGAACACAAATGGAGAGGGCTCTGCGAGGGGAAGTTACGCCCGAGATGGTTCAGGTGGCCGAATCAGAAGGATGGCAACCGGAAGCGCTGATGGCAGAGATCGCCGCCGGGCGGATCGTCATCCCGGCCAACAACCGCCGTCCCCGCGAGTCCTATTGCGGTGTGGGACGGGGCTTGCGGACGAAGGTCAACGCCAATATCGGCACCTCGAAGGGAACGTCCGGCATCGACTTTGAAAAGCGCAAGCTCGATATCAGCATCGAGTGCGGCGCAGACGCCGTCATGGACTTGAGCACCGGTCCCGACATCGACGGCGTGCGCCGGGCGCTCATCGACGGGTGCCCCATCGCCTTCGGCACCGTGCCCATCTACCAGGCCACGGTCGAGGCGCAGGAGATGAAGGGCGCCATCATCAACATGACCGAGGAGGATATCCTGCGGGCCGTTCAGAAGCAGGCCGAGGATGGTGTCGATTTCATGACTATCCACTGCGGCTTGACGATGGAAGCTGTCGAACGCTTGCGCAAGCATCCGCGCATCGCCGATATCGTCTCCCGGGGGGGCTCCTTCCTCACCGGTTGGATGCTCCACCACCAGCGCCAGAACCCCTTTTATGCGCAGTTCGACCGCATCTTGGAGATAGCCCGGGAGTATGACATCACCCTAAGCCTCGGTGACGCGCTGCGGCCCGGTTGCCTCGCTGACGCCACCGACCGAGGCCAGGTGCAGGAACTGATGATCCTCGGCGAATTGGTCCAGCGCTGCCGTGCCGCCGGTGTGCAGGTGATCGTTGAGGGGCCCGGTCACGTGCCCATGGATCAGGTGGAAATGAACATCAAGCTGCAGAAGCGGCTCTGTGAAGAAGCGCCCTTCTACGTGCTCGGTCCTCTCGTCACTGATGTGGCCCCCGGCTATGACCACATCACGTCGGCCATCGGTGGCGCCATCGCGGCGGCGGCCGGCGCCGATTTCCTCTGCTATGTGACCCCGGCGGAGCACCTGGGCTTGCCCGATGAGCAGGATGTCCGCCAGGGCGTCATCGCCTCGCGCATCGCCGCCCATGCCGCCGACCTGGCGAAAGGGATCAAAGGGGCTATGGACTGGGACAAAGCGATGGGCAAAGCCCGCAAGGATCTCGACTGGGGTGAACAGCGCCGTCTGGCGATGGATCCGACGGTCTTTGACAAGCACCCGCACACGCGCGACAAGACCGGCTGCTCCATGTGCGGCCCCTACTGCGCCATGCGCATTGTCAGTGATTACCTGGGGAGAGCGGTGGGTCCCTGCTAGCAGTGTAGGCCCGTCGTGTGTTTTCTTTGGAGAAGAGTCCAGAGGAGGAATTCCGATGCCTGCCCCGGTTCGCCCTTGCCTGACAGGAAAACTGGCGGTCGGGGGTGCTGGCGGTGCGGCTCGGAAGATGGACCCGAGAATATGCGGATGCAGGAGAGCTGAAGGTGGACGTTAAGCGACAAGCAGGGACGCCCTTGGCATCCATCGGCGAGTTCGGTCTGATTGGACGGTTGGCCCGGGCATGGCAGGGCGCCGCCTCCCAGGGAGAGCGTGGAGGCTTATCGCCGGTCATCCCATCGCAGGGATTGCGCTTGGGCATCGGCGATGACGCCGCTGTGATCGACGTGCCGGGTGGAAAACCCCTGCTGGTCACAACCGACATGCTGGTCGAGGGCGTGCACTTTCTCTGGTCGCCAATACGGCGGCGTTTGCTCGGCCGGAAGGCGCTGGCTGTCAACATCAGCGACATCGCCGCCATGGGCGGCATCCCGGCGTGGGCCTTTCTCTCTATTGGCGTTCCCGCCAGCGCAAAGGTGGAGGAAGTGGAAGGGTTGTACGCCGGCATGGGGGAGATGGCGGCGCAGTTTGGTGTCGAGCTCGCCGGCGGCGATACAGTCCGTTCCGACAAGTGGGTGATCAACGTGACCCTGCTCGGCCTGGCGGTAAAAGCGCCCATCGGCCGGAGCGGGGGCAGGCCGGGGGATTTGATCCTCGTGACAGGCACGGTGGGGGATGCGGCAGCGGGACTGCACCTTTTGCTTATGGAAACAAAGATGAGCCAAGCTGAGAAAATGGACGCGCAGATGAGAGAAGCCCCTATCGGTGAAGCCGATCGGCAGGCATTGCTGTTGCGGCACCTGGATCCGATCCCCCGTGTGGCGGAAGCGAGGGCGCTCGTCGACTATGGCGGGGTCACGGCCATGATGGATGTGAGCGACGGGGTTAGCAGCGAAGTCCACCATCTGTGCCGGAACTCAGGCTGCGGTGCCCGCATCGATCTGGCGAATCTGCCGATCAGTCCGGCGGTGCGCCGGCTCGCGCGGAGGGAAGGACGTGAGGTGTTTGCTTGGGCGCTTTCCGGCGGCGAGGATTACGAACTGATCTTCACGGCGCCGGAAGAACGGGTTCCCGGTTTGATCGATCATGTGCGCCGGGAGACGGGAACAGGTGTGACTGTAATCGGACGGCTGACTGACGGGACTGCCGGCGTCATGGCCGTCTATCCCGACGAAATGGGCGGCGATGCGGTTCCCCTAGCAGCTAAAGGCTACAATCATTTTCGATAGTGTGCATCGATGGCCAACTTTTTTTATAAAAGAGCATTTTGCTCAAAGCCTGCTGCCCGGCGGGTCATGAAAGTATTCATTGCGGGCCTTGCATCGGCAGCAGGGGCGTTTTTAGCCAAAATATTTCGGTTGAGGAACGGGATCGCCCATGAAATTGCCCAAAGTAGTCACGATCGCCGGATCTGATCCGAGCGGCGGCGCCGGCATCCAGGCAGACCTTAAGGTTCTGGCCCAGTTCGGCGTCTACGGCGGCGCAGCCGTCACGGCATTGACGCGCCAGACAAGCGCCGGTGTGCTGGGGCTGTTTCCCCTGCCGGCCGCATGGGTGCTGGAACAGATCAGCGATGTCCTCTGGGACCTGCGCCCGCCGGTGGTGAAGACCGGCATGCTGCAACAGCCGGCAGTGATCAGCGGTCTCGGTCGATTGTGGGGCGCCTATCTGCAGGAATACAGAGATACAGCGGCGCAGGTACTACCGCCTGCTTCATCGACGACTCCTGCCCCGACCCTTCCCATCCTTGTCGTCGACCCTGTTCTCAGTTCCGGCGCCGGGGTGAGCCTGGTGGACGGCGGCGGATTGGCGGCCTTTCGGGAGGACCTGTTGCCTGTGACCACCGTGCTGACCCCCAATGTGCCGGAGGCGGAGGCATTGACCGGCATGGCCATTCGAGACAGCGGCGACATGATCGGCGCGGCGGAGAGGCTCCTTCAATTCGGCCCACAGTGGGTCCTCCTGAAGGGCGGTCATCTCCCCGAGTGGGAGGGCGATCGGATCGCCGACCTGCTGATCAGCCGGGAGGAACGGCGCTGGTTGTGGGGACAACGGGTGCCGAGGGCTGATCTGCATGGCACCGGCTGTTCCTTGGCCTCTGCACTGGCCGCCTGTCTTGCCCTAGGCCTTCCCGTGCCGG
Source organism: Heliomicrobium modesticaldum Ice1 (assembly GCF_000019165.1). Lineage (GTDB taxonomy): Bacteria > Bacillota > Desulfitobacteriia > Heliobacteriales > Heliobacteriaceae > Heliomicrobium > Heliomicrobium modesticaldum. The sequence continues at coordinate 572,314 of NC_010337.2, read as the reverse complement.
TGGCGGCTGCCAGGGCTGTCGAATGGTTGCGCCAGCGGATCGGCAGTCCTCTGTTTGTCGGTCAGGGACGGGGCGTGGTCTGTCAGAAGCTTGAGGAAAAAAGGGAGTAGGACATAACTGAAACAAAGCACCTGAAAAAACGATGGCTCGGACACGGATCCGGGCTATTTTGTTTGTCCCAGCCGGAGATGGATGTGCTCTTTGCAGTGGGAACGAGGGGGAAGGATAAGTTGACTGAGAAGCGAAAAAAGCACTTGTCGGATCATTCCATTGGCATGTAAGATAAGTATAGGAAACTGCAACCAGGCGTCGACGAAGTTTCCTTCGTGCCGAGTGGACAAGGCAAAAAGGGGAACCTTGTTCACTGTTTTATCAGAAAAAACAGAATATTGGAGGTGGCGATTGATGGCATCACAGGATTCATTTTATCAGTACCTCCGGAACCGAGGTGTCAGCCGCCGGGATTTTATCAAGTTCTGCACCGTGATGGCGGCATCTCTCGGGCTGGAACCGGGGGCGGCAGGCGCCATTGCCGAGGCCCTCGAAACGAAAAGGCGCATGCCGGTCATTTGGCGCAATTTTCAAGAATGCACCTGTTGCACCGAGTCCTTCATCCGGACACAACACCCCAAGGCGTCGGACATCATCATGACGATGATCTCTCTCGATTATCATGAGACCCTCATGGTCGCCGCCGGCCACCAGGCCGAAGAGGCTGTCGCCAAGGCGATTGAAGACAACAGAGGCAATTACATACTGGCCGTCGAAGGGGCGATCCCTGTCAAAGATGGCGGGATTTATTGCTGCATCGCCGGTCGAACGGCTGTCGACATGCTCAAGGAAGAAGCGAAGCACGCCAAAGCGATCATCGCCTGGGGTTCCTGTGCCGTCAACGGCTGTGTGCAGGCGGCGAACCCCAACCCTACCGGGGCCGTGCCGGTCCAGGACATCATCAAGGACAAGCCGATCATCAATGTTCCAGGCTGTCCGGCCATCGCCGAAGTCATGGCTGGCGTCATTACCCATGTGCTTACCTTTGAACGGTTGCCGGAACTGGACAGCCAAGGCCGACCCAAGGCCTTCTACGGTCATCGTATTCACGACAAGTGCAACCGCCGGGCCTACTTCGATGCCGGGATGTTTGTGGAAAACTTCGATGACCAGGGCGCCAAAGAGGGCTGGTGTCTTTACAAGCTGGGCTGCAAAGGCCCCAACACCTACAACTCCTGTTCTAACCTTGAGTGGAACGGTGGCCTGAGTTATCCCATCAAATCCGGCCACCCATGCATCGGTTGTTCAGAGTTTGGATTCTGGGACAATACGGGCGGAACGTCCATGTATGCTCACCTGTCAGAAGTGCCCGGTCTGAAAATCGGGGTCAACGTGGACGCCTTCGGCGCCGCCGCCGTCGGGGCTGCCATCGCTGGAGCCGCCGTTCATGCCGGGTTATCGGCTGTCACGAAGAAGCAAATGGATAGACAAGAAAATGAAAAAAACTGCAAAAACAAAGTAGAGGGGTGAAGCGAGCGTGGCTGAACGGATTGTTGTCGATCCCATTACCCGGATCGAAGGTCACCTGCGTGTCGAAGCCAAGGTGGAAGGCGGAAAAATTATTGATGCGGCCAGCAGCGGCACCATGATTCGAGGCATTGAGATCATCGCCCGGGATCGGGATCCCCGTGATGTCTGGGCGCTTGTCCAACGCATCTGCGGCGTCTGCACCACCACCCATGCCCTCACCTCGATCCGGGCGGTGGAAGAGGCCTTGCAGATCCGCGTCCCGAAAAATGCTGAACTGATCAGAAAGATAATGTTGGCGGTCATCCATATCCACGATCATGTCGTTCACTTTTATCATCTTCATGCGCCGGATTGGGTTGACGTCCCCAAGGCGCTACAGGCTGATCCAAGGCGGACAGCCGAACTGGCGCAGAGCATCTCCCGCTGGCCCAAGTCGACGGCCGGCTACTTCCGCGATGTGCAAGACAAATTGAAGGCTTTCGTGGCCAACGGTCAACTCGGGATTTTTGCCAACGCCTACTGGGGGCATCCCGCCTATAAACTGCCGCCGGAAGCCAACCTGATGGCGGTCGCCCACTACCTGGAGGCGCTCGATTGGCAGAAAGAGATCGTCAAAATCCACACCGTCTTTGGCGGCAAGAATCCCCATCCCAACTATCTGGTCGGCGGCATGGCCTCGGCCATCAACATCGACGGCGACAATGCGATCAATATCGAACGATTCAACCTCGTCGGCAAGCTCATCGACGAAGCCTTGGAATTTGTACTGGAGGTCTACCTGCCCGACCTGCTCGCCATCGCCGCATTTTATAAAGATACGGCCGCCTACGGCGGCGGTTTGGGCAACTACCTTTGTTTCGGCGATTTTTCCACTGCCCCGAACAACGACCCTTCGGGATTTCTCTTGCCTCGAGGCGCCATCCTCAACAAAAACCTCTCAGAAGTGCTTGACGTCGATCCCCGCGATCCCCAACAGATCCTGGAGTACACCGATCATTCCTGGTACGAGAAGGCCCCAAAGGGTCTCCATCCTTGGGAAGGAGAGACCAACCTCAAATACACCGGTCCGAAGGCGCCCTATGAGACCCTCGATGAGACCGGCGCCTTCGATAAACCCTACTCGTGGATCAAGTCGCCCCGTTGGAAAGGGCATGCCATGGAAGTGGGGCCGCTGGCGCGGATGCTCGTCGGCTATGCTAAGAAAGATGCACCTTCCCATGCCCTCATCAAGGACGAGATAGACAAGGCACTCCAAGGTCTTGGTGTCGGCGTCGAGGCGCTTTTCTCTACGCTGGGAAGAACGGCCGCCCGCGGCATTGAGTCGAAGCTCTGCGCCCTGTGGCTGAAGCAGTTTTTCAATGAACTGATCGCCAATGTCAAAGGGGGGGACCGGAAGACTTTTAATCAAGAAAAATGGGAACCTTCCACATGGCCGAAAGAGAGCAAGGGCGTGGGACTGACGGAAGCACCCCGGGGCGCTTTAGGTCACTGGGTGCGCATCAAAGACGGCAAGGTGACCAACTATCAGTGTGTCGTGCCCAGCACATGGAACGCCTCGCCGAAGGATCTGAAAGGCCAACATGGCGCCTATGAGGCCTCTCTGCTCGGTGTCCCCATGGCCAAGGCAGACCAGCCTGTGGAATTGTTGCGGACGATTCACTCCTTTGATCCTTGCCTCGCTTGCGCCGCCCATATTATCGATACGGAAAGTCAGCAAACGACAAAGGTGGAAATCCTGCGCTGAGGAGGGAGTGGCATGAGGGACTCCAAAGACCTCAAATGCCTGAACACGGTGTACGTGTGGGAACTGCCGGTGCGCATCTATCATTGGATAAATGCCCTTTGTATCGTCCTGTTGATGGTGTCGGGCCTCTATATCGGCAACCCGATGCTCCGGCCGGCCGTGGTTACCGGTGAAGCGGTCACCCACTTTTTCATGGGTTATGCCTTCATGATCCACATCGCTGCCGGCTACGTCTTCATCGCCAACTACCTGTTCCGTCTTTACTGGGCCTTTGTCGGCAACGAGTACGCCCGCAGTCACCACTGGCCCTGGCAGAAGGCATTCTGGCTGGAGTTTTTTGATGTGCTGTTGAGTTACCTCTTCTTGAAGCACCATAAAGACGAACACCTGGGTCATAACCCAGTGGCCAATCTGGCCTACTTCGGCTTCATCATGGTGGGATCGGTGTTTATGGCGCTGACGGGATTTGCCATGTATGGAGAACTCCACCCGAACGGTTTCTTCGGCAATCTACAGTGGGTCTTTCAAGTCTTCGGTCCCAGTTACACCATCCACATGCTGCACCGCCTGATGGCTTGGGGGATCGCCGGCTTTGTGGTCGTCCACCTCTACCTGTCTCTGCGCCATGACATGTTCGCCCGAAATGGCACCTTGTCATCCATGGTGAGCGGGTATAAGTTTCGCTGCGAAGAATGAAATCGGGCCGTCTCCGTTGAGTGGCTTTGCTGTCTTTCTGTCGGCCGGAAGGTCTATCTATTTGCTTTCTTTATGACTCAGCCAGGCCTGCTCGATCAAAGGGAGCAGGCTTTCTTGATCCATCGGGAGCTCTGCGCCTTTTAGCTCATTCGGAGGGGGAAGAATCGACCTTTCCGCCAGCGCCTGATACAACGCCATAGGCCAGGGCAGCTCCAGTCCGGCTTGGGTCAGTAGATCCTGCCGGGCGAAGAGCTCCCGGGGAGCGCCCTGGAAAAGCCGCTGTCCCTGATCCAGCAGGACCACCTCGTCCGACCAGCGGGCCACGATGTCCATCTGGTGCAGGGACATGACGATGGTGGTCCCCTCTTGGTTCAACTGCTCCAGCAGGTCAAGGATGCTCTTCGCTCCGGCGGGGTCGAGCCAGGCCAGCGGTTCGTCCAGGATGATGACCTGTGGGCGCATCGCCGCGACACCGGCGATACAGACCCGTTTTTTTTGGCCATAGCTGAGGGCGTGGACAGGCCGGTGGCGCAGTTCGGTAATCCCTGTTGCTGCCATGGCCGCGTTGACGCGGCGGCGCACCTCGGCCTCGGGAAGACCCATGTTGAGGGGGCCGAAGGAGATGTCCTGCTCCACGGAGGCGGAGAAAAGCTGGGCGTCAGGATCCTGAAAGACGAGGCCGACATGGCTGCGCAGTTCGCGCAAGCCCCGGCGGGAGTAATCGATAGGCTTACCCCGGAAACGGACGACACCTCGGCGCGGTTTCAAAAGGCCATTGAGATGAAGGAAGAGGGTCGATTTGCCGGCGCCGTTGGCGCCGACGACGGCGATCTTGCGTCCTGCCAAGAGGGAAAAATTGATACCCCGAAGGCCGCTGTTGCCGTCGGGGTAGTTGTATTCCACTTGCTCCGTTTCCAACAGGGCTGTCACGATGAAAACCATCCTCTTTTTTAGAGAGTTCCGGCGCTATTCTTCGGCGTTCTAGCGCGTGGCAGTACACGCAGCTCTTCCTCGTACCCCCGGGCCGACAAGGCGATGTAGAGCTCGCGGGAACGGATGAGGGAGCGGACGAAGAGGTTCGCCGCCAGGATACCGAGGGCGCGAAGGCTGTTGGCTCTCGTGGAGTAGCCAAGTCGGGACTCTTGGGCCACGACGATGGCCTGCGTCGTCTCCATGAGGACGAAAATGAAGCGGTAGATGAGGAGCATCAGTTCGGTGACGAGTCTGGGGGCTCGCAAGCGGCTCACCAGCTCGATCACATCGACCATCGGCGTGGTAAGCACGAGGAAGTAGAGGCTGGCTGTGGCGCCAAGAGAGCGAAAGAAGAGCACACCGGCCTGTTTAAGTCCGGCGGCGGATATTCCCGGTGAATAGGGGCCGAAGGTGACCTGCACGACAGGGTCAAGCGGGGACGGCGAGAAGGCCACGGTGAAGCAGCCTGTGAAGAGGAAGAGCCCCGGCACGGTCATCAGCGTCAAGAATAGGGACAGGGGGATGCGGGCCGCAAAGGCGAGCAGCGCCCCATAGAGGAGCGTGATAGCGCCCGACAGCCATGGTGTGGGCGCTATCATGCTGACCAGCAAGCCGGCGAGGGCGATCAGCCCTTTCAGTGTCGGTGGCTTGTCTCGCAGTTTGTTGGCCCAAGCCCACTGATCGATGGTAAAAAGCATATCTTTTGACCCCATAATGTTAGCGTTTCAGGTCAGGTGTCTTTGTCAGGTCAGGTGTCTTCGTCGGGTCAGGTGTCTTTGTCGGGTCAGGTGTCTTCGTCGGGTCAGGTGTCTTCGTCGGGTCAGGTGCTTCGTCGGGTCAGGTGTCTTCGTCAGGTCAGGTGTGTTCGTTTGGATCGGCGTGCGTAGGGTTAGGTTTCTCCGTACGCGTCAGGCGTCTTCGGCAGGTTTGCGTCCCATGCCCGAGTTCGCGCCGGCGCCGTTGCTGTGGCGGCGGGAGAAGTAGTAGAGGCCGTCTAGAAAATAAGCAAATTCCCTAGCCAGCCCTTGCAAAAGCATGATTTTTTAATACAAACAGCAAAAAACTAGAGTCTTTTTATCGGTCTCACCGGCCCTTTTTGAGGATTTTCCTCAAAAAGGGCAGATCTCCCCCTTGCACCTTATGCGGCTTTTTTGAAAGCAACACCGCGTAAGGCACTCACCTCCAACACCATGGTTGCATTCTTATCATTTCGTAGACGGTTGAGTTTTTGAAAGTTCGCCGCTAACGCGCTGAGCCGGGCGGCATAAGCCAGATTTCGTTTTCCGATACGGCGAACCCGGCGCAGTCCGTAACGGTTGACCAGTTCATTTTGCTTGGCTTCGATGCGGCTGCGAAGACGCATCTGTTCCTTATAGATTTTCGTTTGGGAGTGCTTTGCCGCCTCGAGCATGACACCATAGGCGTTGTGAATAAAAATCGTGCGCCGATGTTTCTTTTCTTTAAAACAGGTCGTGTAACGAGGGCAGTGCTTGCAATCATGGTCCTTGGCGCGAAGCACGAAGTTCTTCCCATCTGCCACTTCCGAATAGGTGGTGATGACTTTTCCTCTCGGGCAGATCAGTTGTGTTTGGTCTTCGGAAACTTGAAATCCCTCGCCCGCGAGGATATCACATTTTGTCTTTGGTGAAAGTGGCGCCACTACGTCAATGCCTTTTTCCTTGAGGGTGACACGGTCATCGCCCGCACCATAGTGGGTATCTCCAATGATCGTCGGGTTTTCTACACAATCGGTGGGAAGCTGATCCGCTAACGGCACCAGACTGGAGCCGTCATAGTCGTTGGCTTTCATGGCCTCGGCGGCGGCGATAAATCCGGAATTTCCGACTTCGACGATGGCCATCTTATACCCGCGCCATTTCGTCTTGCCCTTACAACCGAAACGGGCTTCGCTGTCTACAGCCGAAACTATCATATCTTTGACAGAACCGCCGGGGGCTATCTCAAGAGTTCCATCATCTTTCCGAATGATTCGTTCACGGAGGATACGGCAAAGCAAAAGGGCGTAATGAATGACATCGGGCTTCTTCTTCCACGAAGCCTCCGATGACTCCACGTAGGCCAGCAGTTCGTCAGCCTCGCTGACCACTTCAACAAGCCGTTCCATTTTGGCCTTATCGTCCAGGTTATGCTCTTTCACTTCCGTCACTGTTTCCAGGTAACGTACCGCCCGAGGGGCATGGGGGATTGCATGCCATGGAACACTGTATTGCTTCGCCAAAAGACGCACCAACAGGCGCATGGCTTGGCGGATCAGTTCGATGGTCGTGGGGGCACTGATGGGAGCTATGACATGGGTCGTGTCCGTTATCCAAGGTTCTTTCCCTGTCAAAACGCCCAGGTAGTACATCAACCGGATAAAGCGATCGAGATAGACCTTATCAAGTTCCTTTTGGATGAGCCGTTGCCGGTGGACGCCAAAATTGGCGTGATCAATGCCCGGTTCATCGAGGGCCATTCCTAACGCAAACTTGACCTCGATGTTCACACGTGTCTGTGCTTCCATCCCCCGGTCTGTTTCGCCCAGCATTTCCTGTAACATGCAGGCCATCGTCATCTGCCGGGCCGCATGACTGGGACGTCCGTTGTCAAGGCAATAGAGACCTGTAAAATCCTCCGGTTGTATTAATAGGGGCGCCAATTCACGAAACAGGCGAAAGACGGAATCGGCAGGCACAAGTTGGTCCCAGAGGGCTGCAAAGTCGTAAAAGCTAACTTGGGGGTCCACATCGAATCGAAACAAGGTACATCGCCTCGCTATAAACAGTCTTTGTACCTATATCCTTCGACGCGAAGAGTCGAATTCCCTTTAAATTCCACCAATTTCCATATAAAAACGTCTTGCTTTTTGCCCTCTCTTGAGGGGGTTTTTAGACAGACTCTAGTAGGCGATGAAGGCTGCACCGGCGGCGGCCTGAAGGCCGAAGAGCAGCGGTTCCGCTGATTCACCCGGTTCCCAGAGGGATTCGAACCAGGGCGTATAGGAGGGAGCGACGCTTTGGATCATTTCGCCCGCCTGGTCATCGGCGCCGGCAAAATCCTGGGTGAAATGCATGATCAGGGGAACGCCCGTCAAAAACAGGGCTGCCACGATCAGGACGCTCTTGTTTCGGAGCCAGCTCATGCTTTCACCTCTTTCGAGAAGATGTTCAGGGCTGACAGTTCGTCTGCCGAGTACTTCGAGAGGGCGTTGAAGATGACAAGGGTCAACAAGCCTTCAGCCAGGGCCAGGGGCAATTGCGTCACCAGGAAGATGGAAGCGAATTTAGCGAAGGACCCGGCGATGCCGGTGGCGGTGTCTGGGAAGGCGAGGGCAAGTTGCAGCGACGTGGTGAAATAGGTTGCCAGATCGCCGATGGCGGCGGCGGCGAAAAGGGAAATATTGGAGGGAAGGCTCAAGCGCTGTCCCAATCGATAGAGGCCGTAGGCGGCAAAAGGTCCTACGATGCCCATGGAGAACACATTGGCGCCCAGGGTGGTGATCCCGCCGTGGGCCAGCAGGAGAGCCTGAAAGAGCAGCACGATGGCGCCGATGACGGCCATCACGGTGGGGCCGAAGAGGACGGCGCCCAAGCCGGTGCCGGTCGGGTGGGAGGAACTGCCGGTGACGGAAGGCAGTTTCAGCGCCGATAGCACGAAGGAGAAGGCTCCGGTGACGCCGAGGAGCATTTTGGCTTCCGGATTGGCCCGAACAGTTTTTTGGATCGACCGCAGCCCATGGACGACAAAGGGCGTTGAGGCGGCTGTCCAGGCAACGGCATGGCTAAGGGGCAGGTAGCCCTCCATGATATGCATTCGCAGACACTCCTTTTCGTGTAGGGGTGGTTGTGGAGGATTTCCTATTCTACAGTCCGATGGTTGCATCGCTGCTACAGTTCAATGGTTGCATCGCTTCTACAGTTCAATGGTTGCATCGCTTCTACAGTCCGATGGTTGCATCGCCTGCGGTATCGCTCCGGATGTGCGCTAAAAACCACAATCGCATGTTTGCAGGCTCCCCGATCCCGGTCATCGCCTTAAAGCCAAGCGATAGATTGTCCGCGCCGGTCTCCGTAGGCAACAAAATAAAGCCCTCCCTTCCTCCCGAAGTAGGTCTTTCGTTTGTCGCAGGCAGGTCTCCTGGCTCGGGCGTCATCCGCTCCCGCCTCCTTCCCAGACCGAAGTCCAGTGGATCTGTGGCGGGTCGTCTTCCCTTACAGTAGCGGGGGCTGCTGAGGCTTTACACCTCATTCCCTTTTCAGCCGCTCAGCGGCACCTGCAACAAGGGTAACCGTGTTCGATTTTTCAGATAGCTATGGAAAGCACTATCCATATGTAATCGTAACACGTCAGGGCGCCCGGGGCAAGGGGGTCGCAAGCGATGATGAAAGCGGTTTTTCATAAGAAAAGTATTGATTTGCCCCGCCTTTTATGATAATAATGTATTCATTGTGGTGGGAACCAGGATTCATCCAAATCGGGTTTGGATTGCTTCGACAGACCGACGTCCCTGTTAGGGCGGGTCTAGACCCACCCCCGGATGGATCACGTAGGTCCCGGCATCCAATTTGCTGGGAAGGGGGCCGAAAAGATGGATTACTCCACTTTCGGACGACATGTCACCGTTGACACTTGGGGCGTAGATTTTGAAAAGTTGAACGACGCCCGCTTTCTGGAGGAACAGATGATTGAAGCTGCCAGGGCGGCCGGAGCGACAGTTCTCTCGTCCCAGAAGCAGCAGTTTGAGCCGCAAGGCGCGACGGTTCTGGTCCTGTTGTCCGAGAGCCACATCTCCATCCACACCTATCCTGAGAAGGGTTTTGCCGCCCTTGACTGTTACACCTGCGGGGAGACAGTGGATCCGGAAGTGGCTATCAGCCACATGATCAAGGTGCTGGTTCCCAAGAAGACGTCGGTAAAGCTGCTCAAACGCGGCGACGGACCGATTGAGGTTCTGAAATAACGACGGCGCGTGAAAAAAGCCTGGTCATCGCCAGGCTTTTTCTAATGGCATTGATTTGATTTGAATCAACAGGGCTTACGTGGTTTGTTTCAACGCTTCGAAGTCGTCGTAGTGTTGGCAGAGCAGATCGGCCAGATCGCCGTCGATGGCCTTTTCCAGGACCATCTTTTTCAGGATCGATTCGACCTTTTCGCGGGAAAGGCCATCCCGGTATGGGCGGTCTTCTACGAGGGCCGAGAAGATATCGGCGACGGCCACGATCCGGCTGCCGACGCTGAGTTCTTCCCCTGGGATGTGAAAGGGGTAACCTTTGCCGTCGAGGCGCTCGTGGTGGTAGGCGGCCCACTGGGCGATCTCGGAAAAACCGGGGACCTGATTCAGGATGTGGTAGCTGTGATAGGTGTGCTGTTTGATGATCAGATACTCCTCCGGTGTCAGTTGAGCCGGTTTTTCTAAAATCTCTTCAGGGATGCTCAGTTTGCCGATGTCGTGGAGGAGGCTGGCGACTTCCATGCGGGCGGCGTCGGCAGGAGAGAAGCCGGCCAGCTGGCTGAGAAGTGTCGCCGAGGCCGAGACGAGCCGCGAGTGGCGGAGGGTGAAGCGGCTCTTGCTGTCGATAATGCGGGCGAAGATCGATGCCAGACCTTTCAACTCGCAATAAGGGAGCTGGATGATATGCTCGTCGGCGCCGACAGCCTGCCGGGTCAGTTCGTCGATGAAAGGGGAGTCCAGGTCAAGCCAAAAACTCTCTCTCTCTGCCAGCTCGTTGAGAAGGTCTTTCCATTCGGGGCGGAAGACTGTTCCGAATAGGCTGTTGATGGTGTCCATGACCTGGCGACGCTGGGAGAGGATATGGGCAGGCGTCAGGAGGACCTCGATGCGGTCGGCCAGGTGGATCAAGTCGCCCAGCAGCAGCAGTGTGGGATCGACGGGAGAATCCTGCCGGCCCGGTTCGTCCCAATGGTCATGGTGGTGTTCGATGATGATGGCGACTTCTCTCAGTTGGGGCGAACTTGCGAGCATTTGTCGACCGAGTTGGCAATGGCTCTTGGGCGAGTGGATCTCAAAGCGGGAGAGGGCGTTCTTCTGGGCAAAGGTGACGGCGCCGATATCGTGAATGCTGGCTGCGCAATAGAGGGTCTTCAGTGTTTTGACCGGAAGCGCTATCGCCCGTCCGAGTGTGACTGCCATGTATGCAACCCGGCGGTGGTGGCGCGACAGTCCGTGGGTGGTGAAGTCCAGGGCCATGGAGAGGGCGCCGAGCAACCGAGAGAGGTCGACGGGGGTGTAGGATGCCATCCGGATACCTCCATTGGTTGCAGATTTTTCGTGGGACCTACATAGATTCATATTCATATTACCATAAGATAAAGTCGCCTTGCCGCCTCTTATTTTTCTCAACCGGCAAAGGAAGTGATATTGTGATCAAGCGGTTTACGGCGGTATGCACTGAATGCGGCACCGTGCGCAACGTGATCGTTCCCGCCTGTTCCCAGGCGGAACTGGCTGTAGATATGCTGGGCGAGATCGAACGCACCCGGACCTGCCCCTACTGCGAACAGGAAGGCCTTCGCGAGCTGCGGGACCATGTGGCCTGATCAACAGGCGCATCGTACAGTTGAATAGACCGCTTATCGGTTCAACGAACGGGGTCGGCAAAATGGTCGGCTCTTTTTTTTTTCTTCCACACAGAAAAAGAATCCAGAAAAATATAGCCATTGGAAGCTGATTCCGTTATTATAGACTTGTGGGTAAATGCGCGAGAAGAGGTGAAGGGGATTGAACGCTTTCTGTTCGGGCACGGAATTGCCACATGTGGCCTATTTTTGCATGGAATATGGTTTGAACGCTTCTATACCGATCTACTCGGGCGGTCTGGGCATTCTAGCGGGTGATTACATCAAGGCGGCCCGGGAACTGGGACGACCGATGGTGGCCGTCGGGATCCTTTGGCGCCAGGGATATACAGAACAGCACATTGACAGCAATGGTCAACCTTATGATGTATATCGCGATTATGCCTTCCCGGATCTGAGGGATACAGGTGTGACTGTATCGGTCCGCATCTGGGAACATGATGTGGTCTGCAAGGTCTGGGTGCTCGATAACCAGGGAAATGTGCCCCTTTACCTGCTGGACGCCGGTTTTCCGGGCAGCCCTCACGGGTGGATGACTCAGCGCCTCTATGGCGGGGGGCGGCAGGAACGCATCGCAGCTGAGATGATCCTGGGCATCGGCGGGATCCGGGCATTGCGCGCTCTCGGTTTGTTGATCGATGTCTATCATTTCAATGAGGGCCATGCTGTTTTTGCCGGGTTAGAACTGATCCGGGAGAAGATGAGCCAAGGCCAATCCTTCGAGCGCGCCTGGCACAATACCCGCCAGGAGATCGTCTTCACGACCCACACGCCGGTTGCCGCCGGCAATGAGGTTCACGATCATGATACGCTGGGGCGGATGGGCGCCTACAACGGCCTTGATTATAACCAGATGCGCGACCTCGGCGGCGATCCCTTCAGCATGACTGTGGCCGGTTTGCGCCTCTCCTACATGGCCAACGGCGTTTCCAAGCTGCATGGCCGCACGGTCCACCGCATGTGGGGGCACCTGGAGTCGATTCCGCTGATCTTTTCCATCACCAACGGCGTCCACCCGGGCACCTGGCAGGACCCTCGGATCAAACAGGCTTTCGAGACGCGAGGGGATCTGTGGTCCATCCACATGGACAACAAGCGAAAGCTGATCGAGTATGTCAAGGAAAAAGGGTTGGGGAACCTGCGGGAAGACACCCTCTTGATCGGATTTGCCCGCCGCGCCGCCTCCTACAAGCGCGGTGATCTGATCTTCCGTAATCCGGAGGTGATCGATCCTTACCTGAAGACGGGGAAGATCCAGATCATCTTCTCGGCCAAGGCGCACCCGGCCGATATGATGGGCAAAGAGATCATCGCTCGGTTGGTAGAATTCCAGAAGCGGTATCCCGACAATGTCGTTTTCATCGAGAACTACAACATGGACATCGCCACGTTGCTGGTGCGCGGCTGCGACATCTGGCTGAACAACCCGCGCCGCCCCCAGGAGGCCTCGGGCACTTCGGGGATGAAGGCGGCCATGAACGGCGTGCTGAACCTGAGCGTCGAAGACGGCTGGGTTGGCGAAGGGGTGCAGCACGGCATCAACGGCTGGCTGCTGGATTTCCATCCCGGCGAGAACCTTTCGCCGCAGGAGCAGGATGAGTTGGACATGAAGTCCCTCTATCGGGTGCTGCTGGAGGAAGTGTTGCCCATGTACTACCACAACCGCAAGCACTGGGTGGAGATGATGATGCTCAGCATCGACATGTCGCGCTGGCAGTTCTCCTCCCATCGGATGTGCCGCGAGTATTATGACCTGATGTACACGCCGGTGACGACGAATAAGCGGCAGTTGCTCAACCAGTCGGTGTGACTCCTTCGAATGCGCCTCTGATAGGATCGGGCCGAAGGAAGCGGTAAGGCGCGCTCAGGTGCGCTTGTGGATGGGAAAAGCGGAGAATCCGGGTTGTCGGCTTCTCCGCTTTTCGTCTTTTGCCTCTCTTTTCTTTATTCAGCTTTTATAAAGAGCGATAAGTCGCTGTTTTCGCGCTGGTGGCTCCTCGTCGGGCCGGTTCGAGCGTGCAGCCAAAGGGTTGGGATCAGCGAAGCGGTGGGAATAGAGGGCGGCTTTGGCCAGCATCGCTTCCAGGGCGAGGCGATGGCTTTCCCGTTGATACGCTTGTGGTTTGCCCGAACCGTCGCCATTGCGATCAAAGCGGACCGTGAAGCCATAGGCGGAGTTTTGACACCCGTAGATATCCCCGGCGACCCGATCCGTTGCGGTGCTTTGCTGAAGTTTCCACTCTGCCCAGTTCTCCGGGCGCCAGGGATCGGTAAAGATAAGAGGCGCTTTTCGGAAGAGACCGCCCGATTCCCTGAAGAGGGAGATTATGATACACTCTCTAGAGGATCTGACAGCAGCGCCGGAACTGCCGGCGCATAGGAACGGACGATGGAGGGACAGAGTATGAAGAAAGCCATTCTCATCTCTGGAAGCCCTCGTCAAAAAGGCAATACGATGCAGGCGCTGCGAGCCTGTGCTTCGGGCGTAGCGTATCGTCCCCTATGGAAAGGATCGTGGCCGTGTCGAAGGAATGGTTGGCTCATCGCGTTAAGCCGGAGGAGGAGGGGCGGCGGATCGGCAGTATCCTGCAGTTCTGCCTGGGCTTTTCCCGCCGGCGCTTGCAGATCCTGACCCGGACCGACGGTTTTCGTCTCAATGGAAAACGGGCCCATCTCGACCGGCGTGTCAAGGAAGGCGATCTGCTCGAAGTCTGCCTCCACCAGGAGGAGGAAGGCAATCTGGCGCCAGTCGCCATGGAACTGAAGGTGCTCTACGAAGACGCCGACCTGCTCATCCTGGACAAGCCGCCGGGGATCGAGGTGCACCCGCCGGAGCAGCGCGCCCGCTTCCGCCCGACGCTGGCCCATGGTGTAGCCCACTACTTCGCCGAGAAGGGGATCAAGGCGAGGGTTCGTCCGCTCCACCGGCTGGATAAAGACACGACAGGCATCTGTGTTTTCGCCAAGAACGCCTTCGCTCACCAGGCGCTGGATCGGCAACTCCGCAATGGGAGCTTGCAGCGCGGTTACTTGGCGATCCTGCGCGGCCTGCCGGCGGAGCTGGTGGGAGTCATCGACGCGCCCATCGGCCGCGACCCCGAGCATCACATGCGGCGCATGGTCCGCGATGACGGGGAAAGGGCGATCACCCGCTACCGGGTGACGCAGGTTATTGAACCTTCAGGCTTGGAGATGAAGGGCGCAGCGGAATCGGAAGGGCATTGGGCATTGGCGGAGGTGATTTTGGAGACGGGTCGAACCCACCAGATCCGGGTGCACTTCCGCCATCTGGGCACGCCGCTCCTTGGGGACCGGCTCTATGGCGGCGACTCGCCCCGCATCGACCGCCAGGCGCTGCACTCAGCCTGGGTGACGCTTCTCCAGCCTCGCAGCGGTGAGGCGGTGAAGGTCACCGCCGAACTGCCTGAAGATATGGCCCGCCTGCTCGGCGGGAAGGCAAACGACGGAAGTAAAAACGAAGACAGAAAAACAGAAGACGGAAAAACAGAAGACGGAAAAACAGAAGACGGTTAAAAGGACATCACTGCAACGACATCGTGCAAAAAAAAATCGATTCGCCTGAAAAGACGAGGTTAATATGCGGTTACGACGAATCCCGGGTACGCGGGAAAAGATTTTGCAGTATACCCCCTGGCTGGTGACAGAGCCGACGGCGTGGCAGGGCCGGTGGCAGGACTACATCGCCGGTCGGCTTGGCAGTCAACAGGCGGAGCCGATGGAGATCCATCTGGAACTCGGCACCGGCAGGGGACGGTTTATCAATGAAATGGCCCGCGACTGTTCCGACCACTTCTGGATCGGCGCCGAACTGCGGGAGGAGGTCCTCCTCAACGCCCTGGAACTGGCGAAAAAGGGGGAGACGCCTAACCTGGCTTTTCTGTGGATCAATGTGGAGCAGACTGTCGACATCTTTGGCGTCGGCGAGGTCGACGGCATCTACTTAAACTTCTCCGATCCCTGGCCCAAAGCCCGTCATGCCAAGCGGCGGCTGACCCACCGGCGCTTTTTGGAACGATACCGACGCTATCTGAAGGTCGGCGGCAAGATCCGCTTCAAGACGGACAATGAGGATCTCTTCCGGTTTTCCCTGGAGGAATTCGAGGCGAACGGCTTTGCGCTCCAAGAGGTCACCTTTGATCTGCACAACGATCCGGCGCTGTCATCGATGGAGTTGTCGGCAAGGGTGATGACGGAGTATGAGCGCCGATTCTCCCGTCGGGGCATGCCGATCTATCGCTGCGAGGCGGTGCTGTGCTCTCGGGATTGACAGGGCCCGATTTTTGGATTACGATAATACTGCCTGAGGGGAGTAGTTTCACGGGCAAGGTCAACAAACTGGCGTCAGCGCCTGGCCTTGCCGGCCAGGACGAGCCGTATCTGCCGTTCCGGCTTAACGAGACCTTGGACACGTTTTTTGGCGTGTCCAAGGTCTTTCTGTTTTGTTGCTTTTCTCTTCTTTCTCTCTTCTTTTTGTTGCCTTTCTCTTTGCGCCCCTTTCTGTAACCCCCCAGGCGAATAAAGTCATAGCATTGTCCGCTTATGACCAATGCATTAAGGGAGGAAACTGTATGGAAGCATTCTGGGCATCCACCATCTTTGTTGTGCTGGCGGAAATGGGGGACAAGACACAATTGCTGGGCATGGCCTTTGCCACCCGCTACAAGGCGGCGACAGTCCTGGCCGGTGTCTTCGTGGCTACGCTGCTCAACCATTTCCTGGCGGTGGCGCTGGGCGATTACCTGACCGCCTTCGTTCCGATGGAGACGGTTCAACTGGCGGCGGCCATTTCCTTTATCTTCTTCGGTCTCTGGACGATCCGCGGCGATGAGTTGGAGGGGGAGGACGAGAAGGAGTACTTTGGCCCTTTCTTAACGGTGACGATCGCCTTTTTTATCGCAGAGATGGGGGACAAGACCCAATTGGCCAGCGTCGCCCTGGCGGCCAAGTATCACAACCTGATCCCCGTCTGGATGGGCACGACGACAGGGATGATGATCTCGAATGTGATCGGCATCCTCATCGGTGTCGTCCTCGGCAAAAAGATCCCCGAACGGATCGTCAAATACGCTTCGGCGGCGATTTTTATCCTCTTCGGTTACGCCGGCATCATCGCCACCGTTTTCGATCCGGCGACGCGCTACGGGGTGCTGGCGGTGGTCACTGTGCTCACGGGGATCGCTGTATACATGCTGACAAGGGAGGAAAAGAAACCTAGCCGTTCGGAGTGACGGTTCGACTCCATCCCTGCATCGGGTATGATACTGGTAGAAGTAATCAGTGTCTTGGTGGGCATGATGGCAGGGCGAGCTCCATCCCTGCATCAGACATGCTGCTGGTGAAAGCGATTCGAGGTGATAGAATTTGACCGAAAAAGGAAAAGCAGTGGCGATCACGGCCTGTCGGAGTTATGAACCGGGCGAGATAGAGGCCGCTGTCGGACGCCTGTTGGAGCGTCTGGGCGGCTTAGCCGTCACGATCCGCCCGGGCATGCGGGTCGCCCTTAAACCCAATCTCGTGATGGGAAAAGACCCGGCTGCCGCCGTGACGACCCACCCGGCGCTGGTAGAAGCTGTTGCCAAGACGGTCATCGCCTTGGGGGCGACGCCTTTCATCGTCGACAGCCCCGGCGGCCCCTCGGCCAACGCCGCCGGATTGAGGATGGTCTATAAAAAGACGGGCATGGCCGCCGTGGCCGAGCGGTTAGGCATCGAGGTTAGCTATGACACGGCTGAAGTGGAAGTTCCCCTCACGGAGCGAAGCCCGCTGCGCAAGGTGTCCATCCTCAAGGTGCTCTACGAAGCCGACGCCATCATCAACCTGCCTAAGATCAAGACCCATGCCCAGACGGGTTACACGGGGGCGGTCAAAAACCTCTACGGCGCCATCCCGGGGATGCGCAAGGCTGAATACCATTTCCGGGTGCAGGAGCGAAAGCCTTTTGGCGAGTTGCTCGTGGAGCTCAACCTGGCACTCCGTCCGGTGCTGACGGTGATGGACGGCGTTATCGGCATGGAGGGAGACGGGCCGACGGCGGGGGAACCGAAACCATTCGGGTATCTGTTGGCCGCCCGCTGCCCCTTCACGCTGGATCACTACGCCTTGTCCCTGATCGCCGTCAAGGACATCGAGATGGACCGCGTCGCCCAGGCGCGGGGGCTTGTCGGCCCGCTGCTCCTGTTGGACGATGGTGAAACGATTGAGCCTGTTCCTTTCCGCCCGGCCTCGCACCGCCGGGTCAACTTCGTCGAAAACCATCTGCCGCCCTTCTTGGCCAGACCTATCTCACGTTCGCTACGGCCCTTGCCCGCCTTCGACCGTGATAAGTGTATCGGTTGCCGCATCTGCCTGCAGAGTTGTCCCGCTGACGCGCTGCGAATGGAGAGAATCCCCCAGCTGGATAAGGACAAGTGCATCGGTTGCCTCTGCTGCCAAGAGATGTGCCCTGAGCGGGCTGTCGAGGTGCGCCAGACGGGACTTAGCCGGTTGCTCTTCGGCTCTCGCCGCTGATTGAATCGTCAGCGGCTTTTCTTTTATAGCGGCTTTTCTTTTATATTGACAGGTTTTCTCTTTCATGAAAAAATGAAGCTTGCTAAATGAACGTTCATTTAAGAACGGCTGAATAGAAGCGGCTAAAAGGCCGCCGATTCTAAGAAGGGGAAGAAGCTTAGACAGTCGCATAAGGCGCATAAGGCGCATAAGTCGCATAAGGCGCGGAAGGCGCCAGAGCAGCAGGCGCAGGAGGCGATACAGGGTTGACGGACCTTTGCGGTTCCGAACGGCGTGACATGTTTAAGGCGGCGGCCATGGAGCTTGCCTGCCAGTACGGGTATGAAGGCGCTACCATCAAGCGCATCGCCCAGAAATGCGGCGTCACCGTCGGCACCATCTATCACTACTTTGAGAACAAGGAAGAACTCTTTCGTGAAGCCTTGCGGGAACGGACCTTCACGACGGTCCTGAAAAAATTGATCGGTGAGATTGAAGAGAAACCGATCGACGAAGGTCTGTTTCAGGTAGCGACGGGTTTTGTCGGCTTTTTGCGGGAACGGCGGAACCTGATCTCCATTCTCGTCAGTGAGGGATTGCACAACGGCGAATTCGGCAGTCTTTTCGCGGACATCGTCCGGCAGAACACGGAATTGATGAAATCCTATTTCGACCGCAAGATCGCTGCCGGCGAACTGGCGCCCATCGATTCCCGCATCGCTGTGCAGATGTTTTTTGGACACTTCTTTACGGCCTATCTGCACAAGGAACGGATGCAAATGGAACACCTGCCTCCGCTGGACGAGGCCTTCGTTCGCGGCAGCATCGCCTTGCTCTTGCATAGTTGGAGACAGCCATAGCAGAAGAGAGGAGGACAGACATGCCGAACCAACAAATCCATCGGAAAATCGGCGTCAAAGCGATCGCCCTGGGGTGCGTCGTCGCGACAGCGATCACCCTGACCGGTTGCAGCGGCGGCGCAGCTCCCGATCCGAAGGTACATAAAGTGGTCGTCGAAACAGTGGGGGAACAGGGACTCAACAAGGCCCGTGTGGTAGCCGGACGGGTCATGGGGGAAACGGAATCGGCTGTCATGAGCAAGCTCAACGCCAGGATCGTCAAGGTCCTCGTCGATGTGGGACAAGAAGTCACGGCCGGTCAGCCGCTGATTCAACTGGATGACCGCGACTACCGCGTCGCCCTCGCCCAGGCAGAAGCGAACCTGAGGGCCGCCCGAGCGCGGCTGGCTGACGCGGAAAAGGGCGCGCGGCCGCAGGAGCGGCAGCAGATGGAACAAAAGGTCACTGCTGCGGCGGCCTCCCTGGACATCGCCAAAAAGACGATGGAACGGACGCAGTCGCTCTTTGACGCCGGTGCAGCCTCGAAACAACAACTCGAGTCAGCCCAACTGGCCCTGATACAGGCCCAGACCACTTATGAACAGCTGCTGCAGCAACAGAGCCAGTTGCTCGAAGGCGCCACCGCCCAGACGCTGGAGAGCTTACGAGCCGCCGTGGACCAGATGAGCGCCGTCGTCGATCAGGCGCGGCTGAACGTCGAGGCGACGGTGATCACCGCTCCCGTCAACGGCCGCATCGCCTCCAAGCTGGCCCATGAAGGGGAGATGGCGGCTACAGCGCCTGCGGCCAACACGCTGCTGACCATCGTCAGCAGCGAACCGGTGGTGGAAGCGAGCGTTCCTGAGGAGTATATCAAGCAGATCCAGGTCGGTCAGACGATGAAAGTGCGCATCGAACAGGTTTCTTCAGAGGTCTTTGAGGCCAAGGTGATCGCCGTCAGCCCCATCGCCAACAGTGCCAGCAAAGAGTACCCTGTCAAGCTGCGCCTGCCCCAGTCGGGGCGCTGGAAATCGGGCATGTACGCTGAGGTCACTCTGCCGGATGGGCAGGCGCAGTCCCCGATCGTCGTCCCGAAAGACGCCGTCGTCAAACGGGGCAGCGAGCGCGTCATCATGGTTACCGACGGTTCCACCGTCACCAGCCGCCCCGTGCTGACCGGCCGCTCCGACGGCAGCAATATAGAGATCCTGAGCGGGCTCAAGGGCGGAGAAAAAATCATCACTGTCGGTCAAGAAGACTTGCAAGACGGCGACGCCATTCAAGTGATCGCTGAAAAGGGAGCGGCCCAATGAAGAAGAAGATCGCAAAAATTGCCGGCGCCGTCCTGCTCCTGTCCGCCCTCGGCTATGCCGGTTACAGTTATGTCGATTCTGTCCGCTATGTCACTACTGACGACGCGCGCATCGACGCCGACATCATCAAGGTGGGGCCGGAGATCGCCGGCAGGGTCATGGAGATCCGCGTCAAAGAGGGTGATCAGGTCCAGGCCGGCGAGACGATGGTCCGGTTGGAAGAGAAAAATACGACCTTGCAAAACCGCGATGCCGCCCTGGTGCGGGCGCCCGGCACGGGTATGGTCATAAAAAAGAATGTCAACGACGGCGAACTGGTTTCGCCGGGGCAGCGCCTTTTTTTGCTCGCCGATTTTCGGAATCTCTACGTGTCGGCCCGGATTGAGGAAACGAAGATCCACCGACTGGCCGTCGGCGAACCGGTCACCTTGACGGTCGACGCCTTCCCGGGGCGGAAGCTGCAAGGCGTGGTGGAACAGGTGGGCTTTGCCGCCGACAGCGTCTTTTCTCTGCTGCCGAGCAGCAACGTGTCGGGAAACTTTATCAAAGTGACCCAGCGGATCCCTATCAAAATCAAAATTCTTGACGACCAGGGACTGCGCATCCTCCCCGGAATGAACGTCATCGCCAAGATCGCCACAGGGGGATGATGCGGTGAAGGCTAAAAAGCTGATCGTCTTCATCATCGGCAGCTATCTCCTGGCGACGGCCCTGATCTCCGCCTATTACGGCTACGAGCATCTTTACTTCGTCCGGACCGACGACGCCAAAGTGGCTGTTGACCTGGCCGTAGCCCGTGCGCCCATTGCCGGGCGGATCACTGACCTGAAGATCCGGGAGAACGAAACTGTTGCGAAGGACGACATCGTCGCTGTCGTGGAAGGAAGTCCGGCACCCAATCAGCCGAAGCTGCGCGCTCCTGTTTTCGTGCCGAGCAGCGGACAGGTCCTGCGGCTCGAGGCGCGCGAGGGGGAAGCCGTCACCGCCGGTCAGCCGCTGGCCGCCGTGGCCGATCGGGCGGCCGCCTATGTAGAGGCGCGCTTTGCAGAAGTGGATTCGAGCCGCATCCGGGTGGGACAGACTGTCGAGGTGAAACTCGACGGGGCGGCCGGACAGGTCTTTACGGGGATCGTCTCGTCCATCAACCGGAACACGGAACAGATCACCTGGCCGATTATCCCGCTGACGCCGGCGCAGCAGCACCCGCGAGAGGATCAACTGTTGAGTGTGAACATTGAGGTTCCCGGCGCGCCCCTGATCCTGGGCACCGGCGCTGCGGTCAAAATCCGGGTGAAGGAGTGATGGCCCATGACCTCCCGTGAGAATGGACATCCCGGCGTGTTGGTGGTGACGATGGTCGTTGTCATCGGCACCTTCATGGCCGTCCTCGACACATCGATCTTGAACGTGGCCTTGCCCAAACTGATGGTGCTGTTCAGTGTCGATACGAAAGAGATCCAGTGGATCCTGACGGCCTACATGCTCGTATCGGGCGCCGTCATCCCGATCATGTCCTACCTGGGCGACACCTACGGTTATCGTAGTCTTTACGCCTACTGCTTGGCCGCTTTTACGGCAGGCTCGCTGCTCTGCGGCCTCGCCTGGAACAACGAGAGTCTGATCGTCTTCCGGGTCATTCAGGCCCTCGGCGGCGGGCTGATCCAACCGGCCAGCATGGCCCTCATGTTCCGTTTTGTGCCCAAAGAGAAGATGGGCATGGCCATGGGGCTCTTCGGCCTCTCCATCGCCGTGGCCCCTTCGATCGGTCCCTCGCTGGGCGGTTTCATCGTCGAGGATTTCAGTTGGCGCTGGCTGTTTATGATCAACGTTCCCCTCGGGGTGCTCGGCTTCGTCCTATGTCAGACCCTTCTGCCGGAGACGGAGAAGATCCCTTCTGCGCATTTTGACTTTTGGGGACTTCTTCTCTCGTCTGGCAGCGCCTTCCTCTACCTGCTCGCCCTCGACAAGGGGCAGGACTGGGGCTGGTCGAGCTACACCGTCGTCATGCTCCTGCTCACTGCGACGGCGATGGCGGCGCTGCTGGTTGTGGTGGAGCTGAATCACACCCATCCCATGCTCGATCTGCGGCTGTTCAAAATCCCCCAGTTCACCTACAGCGTCGTCATCTCCAGTTGCCTCTACATCATCCTCATCAGCGGCGTCTTGCTCTGGCCGATCTACCTGCAGAACATCCGGGGCTATTCGGCTGTGCAGACGGGGCTCATCCTGATGCCCCAGGCGATCGCCATGGGCTTGATGATGCCTGTCGCCGGGAAGCTTTACGATAAGATCGGCGCCCGTCCCATAGTGATGGTAGGTCTCCCCCTTATCGGGGTCTCCACTTACCTGATGCATACGCTGACAGTGGACACGCCCCAGTCTGTCTTCAACCTTTGGCTGATCCTGCGGGGGCTTGGCCTCGGTTTGACCTTTATGCCTGTGAACACAGCCGGTGTCAGCGCCGTTCCGCTCATGAAAGCGGGCGCCGCGTCGACGCTGAACAACCTGGTCCGGGCTGTAGCCGGCTCCTTCGGCATCGCCATCACCACATCGATGCTGGAGAATCGGCAGGCCTTTCACGCCCACCGGCTGGTCGAGGGGCTCGATCTGTTCTCACCGAGCTGGACCATGATGCAGCAGTCAGCCGATGGCATCCTGGGGGCGACGGGAGATAGGTCGCCCTTGCAGCCGACAACGCTGACCCTCATGTACGGCCAGATTCAGCTGCACAGTAACACCTGGGCCATGGCTGACGTTTTTTTCGTCTTTGCCCTATTGGTCATCCTTGTCATTCCGATGGCGCTTTTGCTGAAGAAGAGGGGCGGCAAACTGGGCGGACCGCCGGTGGTGGCAGAGTAGAGGAAAGCATTCTTCCTCCGACGGTGAAGCAGCGTCCAGGGCAAATTGTCGGATTGGAGCCGAAAATGTGCTCGAATAGAACAAACGGGTATAGGGGCCTCTCTTTTGTTGCATCCTTTCTTTTGTTATCATTAGGTACATACCGATAAACAACATAGAGAAAAGAGATCGGGAATGGCAAAAGAAGGGGGATTCATTTCTTGAAAACGAAACTGACGGCGCTCTTGGGAATTCAATATCCTGTGATCCAAGGCGGCATGGCCTGGGTCTCTGAGGCCAACCTGACCGCTGCCGTCTCCAACGCCGGTGGGGCGGGCATCATCGCCACTGGTGGCCGGCCGACAGAGTGGGTCCGCGAGGAGATCCGCAAGGCCCGCAGCTTGACGGACAAGCCCTTCGGCGTCAACATCATGCTGATGGCGCCCAACAAAGACGAGATCGTAGAAGTGGTCTGCGAGGAAAAGGTGGCCTTCGTCACCCTCGGCGCCGGCAACCCGGTTCCCTTTTTTGAGAAGCTCAAGAGCGCCGGGATCAAGGTGATCCCTGTCGTTCCCAACGTGAAGCTGGCCAAGCGGGTCGAGGCGGCTGGCGCTGACGCCGTCGTCATCGAAGGCATGGAAGCGGGCGGCCATATCGGCACTTTGACCACGATGGCGCTCTTGACTAACGTGATTCCTGAAATGAACATCCCTGTCATTGCCGCCGGCGGCATCGCTGACGGCCGGGGGATCGCCGCCGCGCTCCTGATGGGCGCTTCCGGCGTCCAGATGGGTTCCCGTTTTCTCCTCGCTGAAGAGTGCGCGCTGCACCCTAACGCCAAGAAGCGGATCATCGAGGCGGTGGACACCGATTCCATCGTCACCGGCTACTCCCGCGGCCACGGCGTTCGCGGCTTGAGAAACCGCATGACCGAGAAATACCTGGAACTGGAGCGTGCCGGCGCGCCGCAGGACGAGTTGGACAAGCTCGCCATCGGCACCAACCGGCTGGCGGCCATCGAAGGCGACATCGAGAACGGCCTCGTCCAGGTCGGCCAGAGCCTGCATCCTTTGAAGGAGATCAAGCCGACCCGGGCGATCATGGACGAACTGATGAGTCAAACGCGAGAGGCCTTAGCTGGAGCGGCTCGGTTGGCGGCTATGCTCGCATAGCCGACAGAAGCACCGCCCTTCACCGCAGAAGTGGAGAGGGGCGGTTTCTTGCTTTTTCTCGGTTTGTTAAAATTGTTAATTTTGTACTAAGATTGCGGCAAAGGTCCCATCGGAAGCGACTTTTTCCAGTATACTCGACATGACTCATGAGAATGCCTCTTCGAATCGTCGCGCTTTTTGCCATATTGGGATATCAAGCCAGTTTTGGCATGAGAGATCTCAAGAGCAGCGCCTCTTTCAGTTCGACCATATAGCGATGCCGCTGTTCTTTTAGGTATCATAGAAATATGAACGGTATGGATCTGGACGCGAAATCATTGAGGTGGAGAGATAAGGGATGTGCCAAAAAAACTTGGAAGCCGATGCAAATGCCAACGGGCCAAGCCTTGACAACAGGCCGGAGCGGAAGTCCTTCAACCGTGCCGAGTACTACATCAACCGGGAATTGAGTTGGCTTGAGTTCAACCAGCGCGTCTTGGAGGAGGC
This sequence comes from Heliomicrobium modesticaldum Ice1, assembly GCF_000019165.1. GTDB lineage: Bacteria > Bacillota > Desulfitobacteriia > Heliobacteriales > Heliobacteriaceae > Heliomicrobium > Heliomicrobium modesticaldum. The sequence goes on along the minus strand of NC_010337.2, from coordinate 547,629 downwards.
CATTGACAAGACCAATCCTTTGCTGGAACGCTTGAAGTTTTTGGCGATCGTCAGCTCCAACCTAGACGAGTTCTTCATGGTGCGCGTCGCCGGCGTGCAGGATCAAAAAGAGGCAGGTTTGCTGAAGCGTGATCCCTCCGGCTTGACGCCGGCGGCGCAGTTGAAATTGATCGCCGAACGGACCCACCGCATGGTGCAGGATCAGTACGCCCACTTGATGAACAACCTTTTGCCCGAACTGGAGGCCAAAGGGATCCGCTTCTTGCGGTGCGAGGAATTGAACCACAACCAGAAATCCTTTGTAGAGAACTACTTTGATGAAGTCATCTACCCTGTCCTGACGCCCTTGGCCGTCGACCAGAGCCGGCCCTTTCCGTTGTTGGCCAACAAGAGCCTCAACATCGCCGTTTTTTTAGAGCCAAAAAACAACCTGGCCGTCAAGCGGCAGCTCTTTGCCGTCGTCCAGGTGCCCTCGGTGCTGCCTCGTTTTATCGAGGTTCCTTGTGCCAGCGGCAAGGCCTTCGTGTATCTGGAGGATGTGATCAAGAGCCAGTTGGAGGTGCTGTTTCGGGGCAACCGCATCCTCGAATCTTCCACATTCCGGATTACCCGCAACGCCGACCTGACTGTGGATGAGGAAGGCGCAGAGGATCTCTTGGAGGCCATCGAAAAGGAACTGCAAAAACGGAAGTGGGGCGCCGAGGTGCGGCTTGAACTGGAGGCCGGCGCCGGCCCGTCCATCGGGGAGTACTTGAAGGCGGATCTGGAACTGGATGACGAGGACATCTATGCTATCCCCGGCCCGTTGGATTTGACGGCTTTCATGCGCATTGTCGATCTGCCGGGTTACGATAATCTGCGCCATGAGAAGATGACGCCCCAGGAGCCGGAAGATTTGGTCGGCGAGAAAGACCTCTTCGCTGCCATTGCCAAAAAGGATATCCTGCTGCATCATCCTTATGAGTCCTTCCACCCGGTCGTCGAATTTGTCTCCCAGGCCGCCCGGGATCCGAGGGTGCTGGCGATCAAGCAGACCCTCTACCGGGTCAGCGGTGATTCATCCATCGTCAAGGCGCTGGCTGAGGCGGCCCGCAAGGGAAAACAGGTGACGGTGCTGGTGGAACTGAAGGCGCGCTTCGATGAGGAGAAGAACATCGCCTGGGCGAAGACGCTGGAAAAGGCGGGTTGCCATGTCATCTACGGGCTGGTGGGCTTGAAGACCCACGCCAAGATCATCCTGGTGGTGCGTCAGGAGGAAGGGAGAATCCGCCGCTATGTCCACCTCGGCACGGGCAATTACAATGACGCTACAGCGCGCTTTTATACCGATTTTGGCTTGCTGACCAGCGCCGAGAGCTTCGGCGCCGACGCCACCGACTTTTTTAACGAGGTGACGGGCTACGCCGTGCCGGCTAAGTGGCGGGAGATCGAGGCGGCGCCGCTGGGGCTGCGCAAGAAGTTTTTCGAGTTGATCGAGCGGGAGATCGAAGCGAGCACGCCGGAAAAACCGGGACGCATCATCGCCAAGATGAACTCGCTGACTGATGAGCATATGATCCAGATGCTCTACAAGGCCTCCTGCGCCGGTGTACAGATCGACCTGATCGTCCGGGGCATCTGTTGCCTCCGCCCGGGAATTCCCGGCGTGAGTGAGAACGTCCGCGTCACCAGCATTGTAGGCCGCTTCCTGGAACACCACCGTGCCTACTACTTCCAGAACGGGGGCAGCGAGGAGATATACCTGTCCAGCGCCGATTGGATGGACAGGAACCTAGACCGGCGGGTGGAGCTGCTCTTCCCCGTCAAGGCTCCGGCGCTGGCGCAGCGGGTGAAAGCCATCCTCGAAATAATGCTGAAGGACAACGTCAAAGCCCGCCGCCTGCTCCCTGATGGGACCTATGTGCGGGTGGCCCAGGAGGGAGGGGAAGTTCTGCAGAGCCAGGTCTACTTCCTCAAGCAATCGCGGCGCAGGGGCGGACGCGGTTCGAGACGCAACCGTGCGGTAGCGGCGACCCCGGTGGAGCGGGAGAACGAGAAGGACGACGGTAAGAACCTGCTCCATTGATGCGGTAAATCGGGATTGGCAAATAGAGACAGAAAAGCAGCGGCCATCTTCAAAAAAGAGGGGGTGCCGCTGCTTTTGTTTTGCCGATGCGCCTGGCGGGTTCACTTCTCGCCTAGGCGCCGCTTTGGGCCGACACAAGAAGGTTGCGCCCAAAGACCTTTTTAAAGTCCGGTGCGACCTTGTAGGCGTCACAGATCTCCAGATCGGCCGAGTGGCGGGTGTGGGCGACTAGATGGACGTTTTCCACATGATGGTGGAGGCGCACCGCGCTGACCACGCCGGCCTCGCTGCGCTCCAAGGCTTCGGCGATGCGCAGGATGACGCCGAGCTTGCGGATCGTCCGGCCATCGTCGTCGCTGAGAATGTCTTTGTAGGGGAGCAGGTTGCCGGAAAAGGTTTTGGTGTGCGCCATGGCGACAAAAGCAGCCATGAGGATCTCCCGGTGGGTCAGACCGTTTAAGCGGGTGCTCGTGATCAGATAGAAACTGTGCTTGTGGTGGTCGTAGTAGTTGACATGGATCCCGATGTCGTGCAGCAGGGAGGCCACTTCCAGGATTCGGCGCTCAAAGGGGCCCATTTCATGAAGGGCGGTCAGCTGATCGAACATGGAGAGGGTCAGGGCGGCCACATGGCGAGAATGGTCTCGTTCCAGGCTGTAGTAGCGCATCAGGTTGTTGACGCAATGGCGGACGACGTCATCGACGACGGGGATCGGTTGCTCCCGGAGCAGGTACTGGTAAAAGAGACCGTCACGAAGACCGGAGCCGCTGACGACCAGTTGCGCCCCTCGGGCCGTGTTGATGAGGGCACTGATGATGGCCAGGCCGGCCACGATGATGTCGGCGCGGTCTTTCGAGAGACCGGGGATCTTTTTGCGCTGTTCCAGGTTGACCGTTTTGACGGAACGGTAGATCTCGTGCACATCTTTCGGCGTCATCCGATAGTTGTGGGTGATGTCGAGGCTGTACTTTTTGCGTTTGCGATCGATCTTGGACAGGTTGCGCACCGTGCCGCCAAGACCGACGATGGTCGGCGATTCCATATCCTTCAGCCAATCGATGGCGGCAAACTGGTCAGCCAGGAAACTCTCCAAGGCTTTCAGTTGCTCCTCGCTGGGCTTGTTCGGTCCCCGCGCCGAGTCGATCCGGTTTTCTGTCAAGGTAACGGCACCGAAGGGCAGGCTGATCGCCTGGACCATACGGCGATCCTCGATGCGGATGACCTCGGTTGACCCGCCGCCGATGTCGACGATGACGCCTCGGTCGATGTCAATGGTGTTGATGACGCCGTTGTAGGCGGCTTGCGCTTCCTCCCAGCCGGTGAGAACGCGAAAATCAAGGCCGGTAGCCGTTTTGACCTGCTGAAGAAACTCCTTCTGGTTGACTGCCTGGCGGACGGCGGCGGTGGCCACGCAGTCGGTGCGGGTGATGCCATGGGCTCGGCAGAGGTGCTGGAACAGGCGCAGCGCCTCAATTGTTCGTTCAATTGCGATTGGTTTTAGGGTGGCTTCCGGTCCCATATGTTCGCTGAGGCGAACGCTCTCTTTGGCCTCATCGATGAGTTTGTAGGATCCATCCGGCGCGATGCCGACGATCATGAGGCGGACTGAGTTGGAGCCCAGGTCGATGATCCCGATTTTTTCCACGTCTTCTCTTCCTTATCCATTAAGATTTATTGCAGAAGCATGTTGCCGTCTAAGCTAGTTAGGTCCGGGCCCATCGGCCGTGTTAGATAGGCAGTGCAGCTACTATCATTGGCGTCCCGAAAGCGCACTGTTGTGGACAGGGTCATGAAGATATTACACGCCGGCGCCTGAGTTCCTGCTTTGCCTTTCCCTTGATCACATCCTGCTTTCCCTTGAGTTCATGGAACATATAAAAGACCACACCAGCCTATTGTATCCGCCTGTACTGTAAAACGAAACATCTCAACAGGTGGCGCGGTGTCTTTTTGGTTTATTTTGGGAAAACAGGGATAAGCACCTGGGGCCTGTCGCCGCCATACGATGTAAGACAGCATTGCGACCGGAGGTGGACTGGATGATCCCGACCCTCGTAGGCGCGCTGATCGTTCCTTTTATCAAAGGAATCACGGCGCTGTTGAGCTACATCTCCAACAACGCTTTCCCGCAGCCTCTGTCTGATACAGAGGAAGCCTACTGCCTGGCCCGCTTGAAAGAAGGGGATGAACAGGCGAGAAACAAGCTGATTGAACATAACCTGCGGCTCGTGGCGCACCTGGTCAAGAAGTTCGACGGCACCGGGGAGAACAACGACGACCTCATCTCCATCGGTACCATCGGCCTGATCAAGGCCATCAACACCTTTGACGCGAGCAAGGGGACGAAACTGGCGACTTATGCAGCGAGGTGTATTGAAAATGAGATTCTGATGCACCTTCGAGCCATGAAAAAGATGCGCGGCGAAGTTTCCCTCTACGACCCCATCGGCGTCGACAAGGAAGGCAACGAGATCACCCTCATCGATATCCTCGGCACCGATCCGGAAGCGGTGTCCGATATTGTGGAAAACGCCCTCGAACAGGCCCGCCTGTTGAGCAAGCTGAAAAAGTTGAGCAAACGGGAGCGCTATGTGATTGAGCTGCGCTACGGCCTCTTGAGCGGATGCCGGCAGACGCAGCGGGAGATTGCGAAAAACCTGGGGATCTCGCGGAGTTATGTGAGTCGGATCGAGAAACGGGCGATCATGAAGTTGATGTCTGACCTAGCCAGTAAGGCCTGAGGCTGTGTGAACGACCCGATCCTGTAGCGGCTCACCCTCATTGACGGAAAATCCTGGACTGTCAATGGCGGTGAGCCTTCGCATTAGACAGCGATTAAGTCCCCTGATTGTAGTTGAACGAAGACCCGCTAGTGGGCTACAATGAGAACACATGGAGGTGTTGCCCCTTGGCGCTCATCATTGATCGTTTTGAAGGCCAATTTGCTGTTGTCGAGGTAGATGGAAAAGGGACCATCGACATCCCCAGAAAAGAACTCCCTGTTCAAACGAGGGAAGGGGATGTGATTCGACTGATTAACGGCAGATACGAGATTGACTTGGCAGAAACGAAACGCCTTCGGGCAGAAGCGAACAAGCGAACAGATGACTTCTGGTCATAACGGCAGTATAAAAACAATGAAGCCCGGCTCTAGGTGAGTCGGGCTTTTGTGCGCTATCGGGCAACCCCTCGGCATAGCAATACTATCCGGGGTTGGTGGGATGGCAGTCCGGTTGATACCGGGGCAATACGGAGGATGAATACCACGAAGAAAAGGGCGCCTAAGGGAAGAGGAGCCTAAACGCCGTTCCATTCCCGCCTCGCTCGATGCCCCGGGGACATCGGGAAGTTCCGCCGCACTGATTTCGTCTGTCTGCACCTTTTTTTTCCCTTCCGAATACAATGGGAGCGCAAAGGAGGAACAAAGAGGTGAGGAAATGGCTGTCATCAAGGCGCCGACGGATCAGGTAAAAACGCTGGCCCGCCTGATGCGGGCCGAAGCGGAAGGGGAAGGCGAACTGGGGATGCTCATGGTCGGCAACGTGGGTGTCAACCGCGTGCGGGCCAACTGTCTTGACTTCCGGGGCATCCGCTCGATCCAGCGCATGATCTTCCAGTCGCCCGGCGGGTTTGAAGCGGTGCAGCGGCCCTACTTCTACCAGAGAGCCAGAGAAAGAGATCTGCAGTTGGCGCGGCGCGTCGTCAGAGGGGAACGCCGTCATCCGGCCAGCAATGCCTTGTGGTTTTTCCGACCCGGCGGCGCCGGCTGTCCAGGCACCTGGTACAGACAACCGAATACAGGGAAATTCAAAAAACACTGCTTTTTTGCGCCGCTGCGGAGGAACTGCCCTGATGTGTATCGAGGCTAGAAAGGGAGTGTTTGCATGGATCGCGAACAATGTGAAGAGATGAGACCGGTCGCGGGAAGGTCTGATTCCACGGGTCGGCTCGGTCCTTGTGATCAAGACGCTTGTCGCCAAGAGCCCTACCCGCTGCCTGTCCAACCTATGCCCGAAATGGCGCCAGGTCCCATGACCGGTCCTATCGCAGCGCCCGGTCCTTGTCCCATGCCTGGGATGATGCCAGAGATGCCCGGCATGATGCCCCAGATGCCCGGCATGATGCCGGGGATGGTCAGCCCTATCGGCGCTTATCCGATGCCCACGGTTCCTTATCCCCCCAGCGGCGGCATGATCCCGGGCGGTCCTGTCGTGGAGGAAGGACCCCAGGTGCCGGGCATGTTGCCCCTGGAACAGTCGTACATCGAAAACATCCTCCGCCTCAACCGGGGCAAAGTGGCCACCATTTATATGACTTTCGAGAACAATGTGCAGTGGAACGCCAAGTGCTTCCGCGGGTGTATTGAAGCCGCCGGTCGCGACCACATCATCCTCAGCGATCCCAAGACAGGGAAACGCTATCTCTTGCTGATGGTGAATGTCGATTATGTCACCTTTGACGAGCCTATCGCCTATGATTACCCCGGGTACCTGGCGCCGCCGGTGCGGCAGCGATAACAGCATGTGCAAGGGCCTGCAACCTACCCGGTTGCAGGCCCTTGCAGGTGCGTCCGGCATGGCCGTTGTCTCTAAGGTGGAAGTCCTGCACGGCCTTAAAATAAAACCCACAGATGTTCTGTAAACAGTATTAAAACGGCAATTTAGATTCATCATCAATGATGCGCTGAAAGGTCACTCCGGCGTTTCCGGTTACCGACACTTGGTTTGCAACGATTATTCCCTGAAAAGTGCAACTATCTTCGATCGTGACTTTACCATTAGGTGCAAACAAGATCCCTGAAAAATGGAGATTACCTTGTAAGGTGATATTCCCCTTGCTGGCGATTGTTACATTATTACAATACGGATCCCCCCAGTTTTTAAATGAAATACTATTTCCGAAATATTTCATATTATTCTTCATGGTTGGGTCTGAGGTATAACCGCGAGAAAAATACCAAGAATCCTGCTGTAAGTTTGGAATAGAGAAGTTTGGGATTTGGAAGTCGTCCAATCCAGTTACCTTTTTGGTTTTTTTAACGATAGATGAATCATAATTATTTGGGACCGTTAAAGTACCTGTGTAGTAAATTGTCCCCTTTATCGTCGGTGTCCAACCTAATTCAAGGTTTCCATTGACATATATATTTCCATATACAATTGCATCTTTTAAGCGATAATTCCCAGCAACATATATATCTCCATAAAGCTCATGTCTTCCGTTCCAAGTTGTCAGGTTGCCCTTTATATAAGTCTTGCTGGTATTGTCTTGCAAGCCTATTTTATTGGAACCACCGTCAAAATAAAGATGATCATCGATGAATATGATCTTTGTGTTCACGTCAACAGCATCTCCGAAAGGAACAGAGGTGTTCTTATTGTCTATCTGGTCTTTTATAAGCGCGGTAGCATCAGTTCCGTTAACCCTCGAACTACCCGTTACACTGAGTTTATTTCCGAACAAAAATAGTGGCGCCTCCTGCCTCAATATATACTCTTTTAGGGGGTCACCTGTTACTGTTACGGTTGTCTGAGCAGATAGCCCTTGGTAACTTACAATGACATAAGCGATCCCTGATTTTTTCCCGGTAATCTTTCCTTGTTCTAATGCAATGATCGATTGATCGCTGACGGTCGGTTCCACTTGAGATGTAATATCCGTAATTCGACCATCGGCATATTTCGCTTTCACTTCTATAGAAAAATCAATGGTCTGCCCTACTTGCAAATGCACTGTTTGTGGTTCGATGCTGATGGCTTCGATGGAGGCACCGGTAACATTTACTTTTGTGGACGCTGAAAATCCTTGATACGATACATATATAGTGGCCGTACCCGGCGTAAGGCCGGTAATGCTCCCTGAGGTCAATGTGACGATCGTCGGATCACTGATCACTGGTGTTACTGCGGATGTAATATCCTCAACCGCACCATTAGAATACACAGAAAATGCTTGGAAGGGAAATCCTACAGTTTCTCCGACTTGCAACGAAATCTCTTCAGGACATGTAATGATTTTCCATAACGTCTTCGTTATATCCGAGATCGGTTTGCTTAGACGAGGCAAAACACTCGCTTTTAAGGCAAGAGTCGGCCCGGTGTCTGCTGTTTGGGTAGCGTCGTCGAGATATGTCAAATTTACAGTAACCATTTTGGTAAGGTCGTCTTTAATAAAAAACTTATTTCCCGAAGACAACACTTTTACGGGGAGACGTGTCTTATTGATATATAGATCATAGTACGAGGGATCATCTGCAGATGCAGTTAATTCATATAAAGTTTCTGGTTTTCCGGGACTGTCAATCCTCATCCATAGTCCCCTTGGATCAACCTCTATATCTTCGTCGTGCGCCTCTTGGATTGTTTTAAGGATTTGATTCACAGAAGTACGGCTTTCTTGCCGTAAGTGAGCATTCAACGTCTCTCTGAAAAAAACGTTGTTGTTTCCATTGAGCAGGGAGAAGATCCCTGCTGTTACGATACTGAAGAGCGCGAGCGATATCAGGACCTCGAGCAATGTCATGCCCGACGAGTTCCTCCAATTCGGAAACAGTTTCATAGGCGATACCTGCCTTTCCGGTTTCTTCCGGAGACATCGTTCAGCGATACCTTTGCGTCAAATAAACGACCTTTAGCAGAGCCCTCTCTCTGGTCTCCCCTTCGGCAACCTTAACTTTACAGGCACCGTTTACATACACCTCTACCTATAATGCGATATTTTTAATCAGATCCAGCGCCAGGTTTTGATGGAAATCACAGGTTCCGGATCGGCCGGATTCATTTTCATCACAAGGGTATCATCGCTTGGTTCGAAAGAGACGCGGAACTCTGCAGTAACTTGTAAAGATTGAGTCCTCTTTTCACCGGTAAGACATTCTGCAGTAACAGTAAAGTTTACTGTAAAGACATCGGTCAGACTAGGCGATTCTAAAGATTGAAACGATGATGACGGCTCCCAGGATACATCTGAAATGTTATACTTCGCCCTGAATTGAGATGTGCTGATTTCAGGTGGTTCGCGATTCCAGTCGTCAATTATTTGATTTATGTCTTTAAAACTTAAATATTCTTGAGTAGCCGGAATCCAAAAAACTTGGTTTTCTTCAACGCTATAATGATGATGAGGTACCTGCAAAGGCTCCCTTTGACGAAGCAATTCCTTAATACGGTGTATGAAGTGCTCTGCACCCGCTTCTGCAACATAGCGCATTTGGATCGTTTCCGCATTGGCTTTAGCTAAGGTAATCTCTCGAAAAATGTAACCGGCCAGTGAAGTCGACGTTGTAATCAGCACGATAAGGACAATCAAGGCCAAGGGGACAGAGCCTTTTTCCCAATAGCTTGGCTCATTCATCTCATACACCTCAAAAAACGGATTTGACAGCAATGATGCCCCTGCAGATAGCCCTTTTAGCTAAAAACCCCACTGATCGCAGAAATGTGGTTCCCCTGCATTCGGCCAGGACCACCAATGCCAGACAATAAACAATCGAAGAAACGCTATATGTAGTGGTCAAGAAGCAAAACGACTGTTTTTCAAGGGATGATTGACGGGATTTCTCAACGTCACCTTGACGTAAAATAGGTTGTTAAATCGTACTCCCCTCGGGGCCAGGTTACCACTACGGTAACGTGAAGCAACTGGGTTTTAGTACTGTCTTCGATAGAATCGTACGTTAGATCTATGGAATAGGAAATGCCGTCTCGATCTTGGGTGGTGCGAATAGATTTGGGGAACGGACCTCCGTATGTGTGTTTTACGAGATAGCTTTTTTTCTCTTGTTCCATTATCTCCGAAGCTATCTGAATGGCGATTCCACGTTGTTTCTGCAGCGCTCCCTGTGTCATAAGAACGTCGTACAGCTTGAACACAGGCAACATCCCCAGAAGTATTATCGTCATGGCGATGATTATTTCTATAACAGTCAATCCGGATTGTCCGCTCTGATCTTTCAATGCAATCGCATCCTTAATTTTACTTATACCGCCTCTGTTACGCGCACCGGTTCCGTCTGAGGCTCCATCGATTCAGACAGTTCCGCTTTTGTTTCCTAGTATCCTATATTCCTGTTTTGTCCGTCTATCCCTATTGTAGTCTACAAGGGGACATCAGCTCAAATACAAATAGTTGGCCTTGTCGCGCTTTTCTCTTGCAGTACGGGAAAATAGGAGGAAATGGTGTTGCAAAAGGCGAAAAAGAAGCAATAATAGTAAGGTAACGATAGACGGACGAAGGGTAGACGGATAAAGACGGGCTTTAAGCAAAGGGAAAAGGGGAGCGGAAGTTGGAAGCAAAAGACAGGCTGATCGTGGCGTTAGATGTAGATACCCGTGATGAGGCAATTTCTATTGTCAATGCTGTCGGGGAGCACTGCGGTCTTTTCAAGGTGGGCATGCAGTTGCATAACAGCGCTGGTTTTGCCGTTACGGAAGAGATCCTGTCTATGGGCTTTCCTGTTTTTCTAGACTTGAAGTTTCACGATATCCCTAACACCGTCGGCAAGGCGGCAACGGTCGTCAGCCGGCGAGGTGTCAAGATGTTCACCGTTCATGCCGCAGGCGGCCGGGAGATGTTGAGGCAGGCCGTCAAGGGAGCGCGAGAAGGCCAGGGGGAGCGGAGGAGTGGGGGACCGCTCGTTCTGGCCATCACTGTCCTCACGTCCGTGTCTCAGGCGGTGTTGCACGATGAGGTGGGTCTTCCGGGAAGTGTAGAGGAAAATGTGGTGCGTTTTGCCCGCCTTGCCCAGGCGGCAGGGGTGCAGGGTGTCGTCGCGTCGCCGCAGGAAATCAGGCCGATCCGCGCGGCTTGCGGCGATGATTTCGTCATCGTCACACCGGGCGTTCGTCCTTTGTGGGCGGGAACGGACGATCAGGCGCGGATCATGACGCCGGCGAAAGCCATGGAAGCCGGGGCAACCTATCTTGTTGTGGGTCGCCCGATCACGGCCGCGCCAAGTCGTGCTGAGGCGGCCAAGCGGATCGTCGAAGAAATGGCCGAGGGGCTGGCTAGGCGATAGTAACAAGATAAGGTGAGAAGATGAGAAGAGAAGATGAGAAGAGAAGATCATAGATGAGGAGTGTATGTAGGAATGATGAAGATTTTCATAAGGGAGTTTGCTGTATGGTAGGACAAGACGGTTTGAATGAATGTGTCGTATTGAGCCAAGATCAGGTTCTGGATATCTTTCGCAACAGCGAGGCGCTGCTGGAAGGCCATTTCCGTCTCACCTCCGGCCGCCACAGCAACCGTTATGTCCAATGTGCCCAAGTTCTGCAACATCCCCCATATACAGAACGGCTGTCGCGCCACCTGGCTGCCTTGCTCCGCAAAGGTGTCGGCCTTCCCGACGTGGTGATCGGACCGGCCATGGGCGGGATCTTGGTCGCTTATGAGGTCGGACGAGCGCTGGGAGTTCGCGCCATCTTCACGGAGCGCGAGAAGGGGCTCATGACCTTGCGGCGGAACTTCGTCGTCCGGCCGGGCGAGACAGTCGTTGTCTGTGAGGATGTGGTGACAACGGGCGGATCTGTTCGCGAGGTCATCGACGTGGCGACGGCGGCCGGTGGGCGTGTGGCGGCTGTGGCCGCGCTGGTGGACCGGTCCAACGGGCAGGTGGACTTTGGCGTTCCCTTCTTTGCCGCCCTCTCGATGGAGGTGCTTTCTTGGCCGCCTGAGGAGTGTCCATTGTGCAAGGAAGGCACACCGGCCATTAAACCGGGAAGCCGGACCTGACTGCATTTTCGGACAGAAGGATCGGCGATAATCGAGCGGCAGCTGTCGAACCGGGAAGGGGAAATCGCGTGAAAATACTGAAACCAGCCCGGCGGGTCGATGCCGTTCCTCAGGTGAATGTGGCTGACTTGGCCGCTCAAGGCGTCCAAGGCGTGATCATCGACCTGGATAACACCTTGACAGAGTGGAACCAGAACCATCTCTGTCCGGAGATCGCCCGTTGGTTGGAAGAACTCGAACGATATGGGATCAAGCTCTGCATTTTGTCGAACAACAAGAAACATCGCGTCCAATCCTTTGCCGAGGCCTGCGGGGTGCCTTATATCTCCAATGCCCGCAAACCGTGGCGTCGGGGATTCCGCCGCGCCATGAACCTTTTGGGGACAAGGCCGGAACAGACGGTCGTCATTGGCGATCAGATCTTCACCGATGTCCTCGGCGGAAACCGGTCCGGTCTTTACACGATCCTGGTCAACCCGATCAGCCGCCGAGAGTTTCTCGGCACACGGCTTGTCCGGCAGTTGGAACGTTGGGTGTTGCGCGAGCGGTCGCCTCGCCGCGGGCACAAGCAGCTTTTTCGTTCAAAAACAAAGGAGGGTCAGCCGTGACGGGCGACCCTCCTTGTCGTTAGCGATGATTTTCCTTTTTGTAGGCCAAGAGGATGACCTCGTCATCTCCGTTCCTCTGGGCATTGAGCTGCTGTTCGACCTTGTATAGCGCCTGCAACTGGTCTTCATTCAAGTCGGCGAAGGGCATTTGCTTATCCATCGGGGATCCTCCTATTCCATTTCGGGATTTTGCGCCTAATATAACGATAACCATTGCCGATGGGTCTCATACCTGAGCAGTCCCTTCGTCGATGGGGATGGTGGTGAAGCTCGCAGTTTGTTTATGGCTTGGCCTTTTCGAGTCAGCCGGGCTCGGCCCGGCCTTGCGCCGCCTGCGCAGATGAGATAGGAGAGATAAGGGGGGCTGGCGATGAATCGTCTCGTCTTTGGAACTGCCATCGACGGTCATACACAGTGGGTGGCGCTGCTGGGGTACCCGGTGAAACACTCCTTTTCACCGGCGATGCACAACGCCGCCTTCGAACGACTGGGGCTCAACTGGCGATACAGTGCCCATGCAGTCAAACCGGAAGATCTGGGAAAAGCCGTGGCGGGGCTGGCGGCGCTCGGCTATCGGGGCGCCAATGTGACCGTTCCCCATAAGGAGCAGGTGGTGAGCCTGCTCGATCGTGTCGATCCCTCAGCGAAACGGTTGGGAGCCGTCAACACCATCGTCATGGCTGGCGATGGCAAGACGGTCGGGTACAATACAGACGGTATCGGCTTTCTGCACGGGTTGCGGCAGGATGGCTTCGCCGTTGCCGGGGCAGCGGCCTTGCTGCTGGGTTCCGGCGGCGCGGCCCGGGCCGTGGCCTTTGCCTTGCTCGACGGGGGTGTGCGCTCCCTCGTCGTGGTGAATCGAACACCGGAAAAGGCGGAAGCCTTATTAGACGCCTTGCGCCGGTCGGGAGCCGCCGAAGGGGCAGCCCTGCGCGCCGGCCGATGGGAAGAGGCGTTCCTTCGCGAGTGCGCCAAAGAGGTTGACCTCGTCGTTAACGCCACCGCATCGGGGATGGGAAAGGGAGAGGGCAGCATCGCCTATCCCCTATCGCCGAAACGGTGGCTCTCTCCCGGTCCCTTTGTCTGTGATCTCGTCTATCACCCGCCGGAGACGGAACTGCTGTCGGTCGCCCGCTCCTTAGGCTGCCGCTGCCAGAACGGTCTGCCTATGCTGCTCCACCAGGGGGCGGCCGCCTTCGCCCTCTGGACCGGTCAGGAGCCGCCGCTGACTGTGATGGCGGAAGCGCTAAGGCAGGCGAATGGGGGATGAGGAAGGATCTGCTAGCTAGCCCGGGGTCGAAAGAGCAGGAAAAGAACAGAGAAACGTGGAATCTTCCGAACCGGTGTAACACACCCGGGCAGATTCGAATGAAGAAGGGATTTTGCGAAAATGGCGGCGTTACGGTATTTGACGGCTGGCGAATCGCACGGGCCGGCGTTGACGGTGATTGTGGAAGGCATGGTGGCCGGGCTTCCGCTCAAAGCGGAAGACCTTGATGAGCAGTTGGCCCGCCGACAGAAAGGCCACGGCCGGGGCGGCCGCATGGCCATTGAAAAGGATCGAGCGGCGATCCTCTCGGGGATTCGGGGCGGCAAGACCTTGGGAAGCCCGATCTGCCTGCAGATCGAAAACCGGGACTGGAAGAACTGGTCTACGATCATGGCCGCCGGGGCGGAGGCAGACCTGATGGGACGGCGCGTGACCCAGCCGCGGCCCGGCCATGCCGACCTGGCCGGCGCGATCAAATATGCGCAACGGGACATCCGCAATATACTCGAACGTTCAAGCGCCCGCGAAACGGCGGCCCGCGTCGCCGCCGGCGCCGTAGCGCGTCGGTTCTTGGCTGAACTGGGGATCGGGGTCTGTTCCCACGTGACAGCCATCGGAGATGCGGCGGCTGTCGGCGGGATCATCGATCGGACGGAGAGCGACTGGGTCCGCCTGGCCGCTCAGGCTGAGCAGTCAACGGTCCGCTGCGCCGATAGCGCCCTGGAACAGGCGATGATCAGCGCCATCGACCGGGCGAAATCAGCCGGCGACAGCCTGGGCGGTGTGATTGAACTGGCGGTGCTTGGCCTGCCGGTAGGCGTGGGCAGCCATGTGCAGAGCGACCGCCGTCTCGACGGGCGCATCGCCGGCGCGATGATGGCCATTCCGGCCATCAAGGGCGTCGAAATCGGACTTGGCTTTGCCGCAGCCCTCCGTCCGGGTTCACAGGTCCATGACGAGATCGGCTATGATCGGGAGAGCGGCTACGGCCGCCGCACGAACCGCGCCGGCGGGATCGAGGGCGGGATCAGCAATGGCGCCCCTGTCGTCGTCCGCATCGCCATGAAGCCGATCCCAACCCTTTATCAACCCTTGATGACGGTCGATATCGACAGCCGCCAACCGGTGGCGGCGTCGGTGGAGCGTTCCGACACTTGCGCCGTTCCGGCGGCCGCTGTCGTCGCCGAGGCCGTGCTGGCCCTCGTGGTTGCCGACAGCCTGCTGGAAACGACAGGCGGCGATACGCTGGCGCAAGTAAGGGAGCGCGTCGCCGCCATGCGGGAACAGGCGCTGCGTTTTTGAAAACGGCGAGATGAGGTAAGAGTAATGGACCAGCATCAGAGCGGCAAGGAAGAAAGCTGCAGCCACAAAAAGAATGTGGTCCTCATCGGTTTTATGGGAACGGGCAAGTCCACCGTAGGCCGTCGCCTGGCCGCCCGGCTGGGCTGCCCTTTCGTCGACACCGATGGGGAGGTGGAAAAGGTGACCGGGATGACCATCGCCCAGATCTTTGACCGGTACGGGGAGGCCCGCTTCCGTTCCGAGGAAAGGCAGATGGCCCGCAAAGTGGCTGCCCTGGAGGGGGTCGTCGTGGCGACGGGCGGTGGGATCGTGCTCAACCCTGAAAATGTGGCCGCCTTGCGATCCAGCGGCGTCCTTATCGGACTGGAGGCAACAGCAGAGGTGATCTGGTCGCGCGTGACCCGCCGCAACCACCGGCCCCTGTTACAGAAGGATAGCAGCGTCGACCATCTCCGCGAGATGATGGCGAAGCGCAGGCCCTATTACGCCTGCGCCGATATGACGGTGGACACGTCATCCCTGAGTGTCAACGAGATAGTCGAGGTTATCCTCACCTATCTGCGCGGCTGCAGTGAGGAACGGCAGGATTCCCGGGCGGCGGGAGACCTGGGAGGAGAGGCGCGATGATGGGAGCAAGGACTGCAAAGGATGCGACGCCGGTCACCCGCCTGGAGGTGGGGCTGGGCGATCGCGCTTATCCCATCGACATCGGCGCCGGGTTGCTGAGGCAGGCAGGTGCCTTGCTCGCCGAACGCCTGCAGGGGAAGCAGATCCTGATCGTCACCAATGCGGCTGTCAACGCGCTTTGGGGGGAGCCGCTGCGCTGCTCCCTCGCCGAGGCCGGCTTCTCTGTCACCACAAAGGAGATCCCCGACGGGGAGGCCCACAAGCGCATCGAGACGGTCGCTGCCCTCTATGACGCCTGCGTCGAGGCTCGCTTACACCGCACGTCGGCTGTCGTCGCCCTTGGCGGCGGCATCGTGGGCGATGTGGCGGGGTTTTTGGCAGCTACCTACATGCGGGGCATCGACTTCATCCAGGTTCCGACGACGCTGCTCTCCCAGGTCGATTCGAGCGTTGGAGGCAAGGTGGGCGTCAACCACCGGGAAGGCAAAAACCTGATCGGCGCCTTTTATCAACCGAAGCGGGTGATCATCGACACAGACACCCTCTCCACCCTCCCGGACCGAGAGGTCCGCGCCGGTTACGGCGAGGTGATCAAGACGGCCCTGCTGGGGGATGGGGATCTGTTCGCTTTTCTCGAAACTTCCGGATCGGACGTATTGCGCCTCGATGCAGGCGCACTCCGCCATGTTGTCGCCGCCTGCTGCCGGACGAAGGCAGCCGTTGTCGAGCAGGACGAGAGGGAAGCAGGCCTTCGTGCCATCTTAAACCTCGGCCATACCTTCGGCCATGCCTTGGAGACCCTCACGTCTTACCAAACCTATCGCCACGGCGAAGCCGTAGCAGTCGGCCTGATCGCCGCCTGCCGATTGGCTGCGTCGGTCCTCGGGCTGCCCGATAAAGTGACGGCACGCGTCGCCCGCCTCGTCGAGGCGGCCGGTCTGCCCACGTGGTTCCCCCCCTTTCCGGCCGATGCTTGGCGCAAAGCCTTGGCGCTAGACAAGAAAAATCGTGACGATGCGGTCACCTTTGTCTTGCCCGAAGGGATCGGACAGTGCCGTGTGCTCGCTGATGTACCCCTTACAGAGGCGCTCGCGGTGATCGAAGCGATGACCAAGGGCAGGACGAAATGATCCTGCCCCTTTTCATGGTCTTCCGATGGTCCGGAGCCCTCCGGGCATGGGGGTCTCTCTACAGAGGAGAGCCAAGTTCTCATCAGAGGAAGCGGGGGCGGTAGTGATGGCGTCGACCAATCGGCGGAAGTTAGGAGATCTTTTACTGGAGTACAACCTCATTACGGACGAGCAACTCCAGCAGGCGTTAGCGGAGCAGAAAAAAAGGGGGGAACGGCTGGGGCAGACGCTTGTCCGTCTTGGCTTTGTGACCCGGCAGATGATCAACGAGGTGTTGGAATTCCAGCTGGGGATTCCCACGATATCACTGCTTCAGTACCCGCTCCACCCTGAGGTGTTCAAGCTGCTTCCGGAAAGCCTCTGCCGCCGGCACAAGTGCCTCCCGGTGAAGCGATCGGGCAACCGACTGACGGTGGCCATGGTCGATCCTTTGAACCTGCCCGCCTTGGACGACATCAAGATGACGACGAACCTGGAGATCGACGCGGCGATCGTAGCAGAAGACGAGCTTGAACAGGTCTTCGAAAAGATCTACGGATTGAATGAGGAACAGGAGGCGGACATCAAGCGGTTGGAAGTGGAGGCCAACCGTGCGGAGGAGGAAAGGTCGATCATCGACCTAGGAGAACTGGAACGGATGACCGCTGTCGGCGACGCGCCCATCATCCGGGTGGTCAACACGATCCTGCAGCAGGCTGCCAAGGAAGGCGCCAGCGATATTCACCTGGAACCTCAGGAGGGAGGGGTCCGGGTCCGTTACCGCGCTGACGGCATCCTCCGCCATGTGCTCACACTGCCCAAGGCTGCTCATCCGGCACTGCTGTCCCGGATCAAGCTGTTGGCGAAGATGAACATCGCCGAAAAGCGGCTCCCCCAGGACGGGCGAATCCAGACGAAGCTGGGCGACAAGATGATCGATATGCGCGTATCCACCCTGCCGGCCATCCACGGCGAAAAATGCGTCATCCGTCTCTTGGACAAGAGCAACGTGCGCTTCGATCTGCGCCAGCTCGGTTTCCGAGATGAGGTGCTCAGGGCTTATGAAAAGATTGTCCGCAATCCCTATGGCATGATCCTCATCACGGGACCGACCGGATCGGGCAAAACGACCACCCTCTACGCCTCGATCCATGAGCTCAACACGCCGGAAAAAAACATTGTGACCGTCGAGGACCCTGTCGAGTATGTGCTGGACGGCGTCAACCAGGTGCAGGTGAACATGCGGGCCGGCCTTGACTTCGCCAGCGGCCTTCGCTCGATCCTCCGTCAGGATCCTGACGTCATCCTGGTCGGGGAAATCCGTGACCGGGAAACAGCCGAGATCGGTGTCCGGGCGGCGACGACCGGTCACCTCGTCTTTTCTACGTTACATACCAATGATGCGGCCGGCTCTGTCAACCGACTCGTCGACATGGGGGTCGAACCCTTTTTGGTGGCCTCTTCCCTCGTCGGGGTCGTGGCGCAGCGTCTGGTGCGGCGTGTCTGTGCCAACTGCAAGCGGCCGTACACGCCGGAACGGGGCTCGCCGGAACGGATCTACCTGGGGGTTGCCGATGATGCGCCCTTGACCCTCTTTCGGGGGCGCGGCTGTGTCGCCTGCAACCATACAGGCTACAAAGGACGGTTGGCCATTCACGAGGTGCTGACGGTCACGGCGGCCCAGCGCAAGCTGATCCTGGAGCGGGCTTCTGCTGACGCCATCACCGCCCAGGCCATCTGCGATGGCATGATCCCCATCCGTCAGGATGGCATGAGCAAGGTCTTGCAGGGACTGACGACCGTACAGGAGATCCTGCGCGTGGCTGATGTCAACGAATAAAGGGAGGCGCTTGCTCGATGCAGATCCATGATATCCTGATGCTCGCCACGGAGAAAAGAGCCTCTGACGTGCATATCACAGTCGGCCGACCGCCCTTGTTCCGGATCAACGGCAAGTTGATGCCGATGCAGGAATTGGGCGTCCCCATCGACAGCCCGTGGCTGCGTCCGCTCATGCCGCCCGATACGGACGCCTTGGTGCGGCAGGTGCTCAACGAGAAGCAATTGGCCAGCTTTGAACAGAAGGGAGAGGTCGACCTCTCCTATGCGGTGCCTGCGATCGGGCGCTTTCGTGTCAACGCCTTTCGCCAGCGAGGCAGTTCCGCCATGGTGCTGCGGATCATCCCGCTGAAGCCGCCTTCCTTTCACGAACTTGGCTTGCCTGAGGTGTTGGCCACCTTGGCGCGCCGCCCCAACGGCCTGGTGCTGGTCACCGGACCCACCGGCAGCGGCAAGTCGACGACCCTGGCCGCTATGATCGACCTGATCAACACAGAACGGGCCGAGCATATCATCACCCTGGAGGATCCCATCGAGTTTCTACACCGCCACAACAAGAGCATCGTCAACCAGCGGGAGATCGGCATTGACTCGCATTCCTTTGCCGGCGCGCTGCGGGCGGCCATGCGGGAAGACCCTGACGTCATCCTTGTCGGCGAGATGCGCGACTTGGAGACGATCGCCACAGCCATCACGGCAGCGGAGACGGGCCATCTGGTCATGGCCACCTTGCACACGAACGATGTGGCCCAGACCATCGACCGGATCATCGATGTCTTCGATGTGGGACAGCAGGCCCAGATCCGCATTCAGCTCGCTACGGTCCTGCAAGGGGTCGTCTGCCAGCAACTGTTGCCGCGCGCCGACGGCAAAGGGCGCGTCGTCGCGCAGGAGATCATGGTCTGTACGACTGCCATCCGCAACCTGATCCGGGAGGGAAAGACCCACCAGATCGCCACGGCGATCCAGACCGGCGGCAAGCTGGGCATGCAGACCATGTTCGCAGCTATCAAAACCCTGGTCACCAAAGGGATCGTGTCGCGGGAGGAGGCGGTGAAGAAGGTCGCCGATCCCGATGCGCTGATGCGGTATATGATGGATATGTACTGAGAAAAGGGCGATTGGACGAGGCTTTTCTAGACAAGAGGCCCTGTTTTTTCGATCGGCCTGTTAAACGGGTTTAATGTTTCGTTTAAGAAAGATTAATGGGAGAAAAAATCTCTTTGCAAAGCCTGCGCATGGGGGTAAAATGGAGTTACTATAAGTCATGGATGTCAATAGGAGCAAAGGCCTGTTTTTGGCTGACGTGCCCTCCGTTCATTCCCTCGCGTCGAGGTGAAGCAAGATGGCCTCATATCGGTTTAGAGCCCGCAACAAGCAGGGGGCGCTGCGGGAGGGAGTGCTACAGGAGGAATCGGAAAAAGCGGTCGCCATGACCTTGCGGGAGCAGGGATGGTTTGTCATCGAGGTGAGGCCTGAAAGAGGCCTTTCGGCAAAAGGGCAGTCGTCAGCCGCCGGTGCTGTCGGGGGATCCTTCGCCCTCTTCCGAAGATCAGTGCCTGCCAAAGATCTGGCTG